>NZ_JARWLA010000002.1:0-496931 GCF_047445805.1 Rhizobium sp. BR 314
GGTCGAGCGCGGTGTCGTCGCGCGAGATTTTCACAGGCTCGGCCGCGTGTGCCACTCCGGCGACCAGCAGCAGCATGGCAACTGCAAGCGCTGCGATAACAGCGCATAGCCGCCCGGCCATCGGCCTCGTCTGCATCATTCCGGCGATCATCACTGGTCGTAGCTTCGATTCGGGTTGGCATCGGCTGCCAGCCTTGAGAACATCACATGGTCGCGCCACTGACCGTTGATTTTGAGATAACCGCGCAAATGACCTTCCCGTTGGAAACCGGCTTTTTCCAAAAGCCGCATGCTACGCTCGTTGTCCGGAATACAGGCTGCTTCAATACGGTGCAACTCAAGACCGGAAAAGATATAGGGTATAACCAACCGAAGTGCGGCGAACATGTGGCCCTGACCGGAATAGCGCTCGCCCATCCAATATCCGATCATGCAGCTCTGCGCAGCACCGCGGCGAATATAGCCGATCGTGATGCCTCCAACCAGCGTCATGTTTTCCTTGAGAAAGATGAACAGCGGGATGGCCTGACCGGAATTATACTCCTGCTTGCCCCTGATGATGCGCGCCCTATAGGCGCCCTCCGTCAGTTCGTCATGCCGCCATGTCGGCTCCCAGGGCTCCAGAAAACGCCTGCTTTCGGCTCTGAGCCTATGCCATTGATTGAAGTCGGAGTAGCGCGGCAGGCGCAGCAAATAAGTATCGTCTTCGAGTTCAACCGCGTCCGGATGACGTGAGAGAAACCGAAAGACAGATTTTTGCATGCCGCCAAGCACTCCCCCGAGAATTGAACCCATCGGCTTGCGGCGTGCCCTTAGCCGCTAGCGCTTTTCGAGGCAGGCGCCGGCGAAGACAGCGACGTCACGATGTCTTCCATCGGCGCAAGCTGCTCCAGCGGCCCGATCGCCGAAAGCGTCGGTACTGTATCGAAGAACAGCCGGCCGGCAAGATCCGTGAGGCGATCAATGGTAATGCCCTGCAGACGCTCAAGCATTTCCTGATTGGGGATCGGGCGGCCGTAGAGCATCATCTGTCGGGCAACCTGCCCGGCGCGGGCGGCAGGGCTTTCCTGACCCATCAGAAGCTGGGCGCGAATCTGGGCGCGGGCGCGCTCGATTTCCTGCTGCTGAATGTCGTGTGACGACTTGCGCAGCTCGTTGACGATGACGGGCAGAAGTTCCGGCAGGTTCTCGCCGCCGGTCGCGGCATGGATGCCGAAGATACCGGTATCTGAGAAACCCCAATGGAAGGCATAGACCGAATAGCACAGGCCGCGGAATTCGCGCACTTCCTGGAAGAGGCGCGAGGACATGCCGCCGCCGAGAATATTGGCGAGAATCTGCGAACAGTAGAAGTCGCGCGTATGATAGGCGCGTCCCTCGAAGCCGAGCAGGATCTGCGCATCCATCAGGTCGCGCGTTTCGCGAATATTGCCGCCGATATAGCGGGCAGGCTCGATAACGGGCGGAGCGGACGGTTTGGTCGGCAGGCTGGAGAAGCGCTCCTCGACCTGTCGCACGAAGCTTTCATGATCGACCGCGCCGGCTGCGACGACGAACATGCGGTCGGTCGTATAGTTGCGATCCAGGTAATGACGAATCTGTGCCGGCGAGAAGGAAACGACGGTTTCGGGCGTGCCGAGAATGGCCCGCCCCAGCGTCTGGCCGCGATAGGCGACCTCGGAAAACTTGTCGAAGACCACGTCGTCGGGCGTGTCGTTCGCCGCATTGATTTCCTGCAGGATAACCTGTTTTTCGCGCGCCAGCTCTTCTTCGTCGAAGGCGGATTCTGTCAGGATGTCGGCAAGGATGTCGACCGCGAGCGGCACATGATCCTTGAGAACCCGTGCATAGTAGGAGGTGGTTTCGGTGGATGTGGCGGCATTGACTTCGCCGCCGACATTTTCGATTTCCTCGGCGATCTGGCGGGCGCTGCGCCGCGCCGTGCCCTTGAACGCCATATGCTCGAGCAGATGGGCGATCCCGTGTTCTGCCTCGGTCTCATTACGCGAGCCCGATTTGATCCAAACGCCGAGCGCCACGCTTTCGAGGTGTGGCATCGATTGGGTCGCTACTGTCAGCCCGGACGCGAGCCGGGTGCACTCCACTGTCATCGCTTGTCTTTCCGCGTCTGTTATTCGCCGGCCCGGGTGTGCTTGCCGATAAAGCTTTCAACGGCCTTAAGCTCCGGATCGAGAACCTCGAAACGCTCCTCCCTGGTCATCAGACCAGCAAGCCACGTCGGAAGCGCTGGGTCAATACCGGATGCGGATTTTACTGCTGCAGGGAATTTCGCTGGATGGGCAGTGGCAAGCGTCACCATCGGGCTCGTCGGACGTTCGTTCTTTTCCGCGACGAAGACGCCGATTGCCGTATGGGGATCGAGCAGATAGCCGGTATTGGCGAGGGTCTTGCGGATGGTTTCGGCCACCTGCTTCTCGCTGGCGCGGCCGGCCCGGAAATCCTTCTTGATGAACTTCAGGGCCTCTTCGCTGATCGAAAAGCCGTTGGACTGTTTCAGGCTTTCCATGGCGGCGCGCACCTTGGAGGCATCGCGTCCGTTGGCTTCGAACAGCAACCGCTCGAAGTTGGAGGAAATCTGGATATCCATCGAGGGCGATGTCGTTGCCTTGACTTCGCGCATTTCATAGCGGCCGGTCTTCAGCATGCGCGCAAGGATATCGTTTTCGTTGGTAGCGATGATCAGCCGCTCGATCGGCAGGCCCATGCGCTTGGCAACGTAGCCGGCAAAGATATCGCCGAAATTGCCCGTCGGCACCGTGAAGGAAATTTTCCGATCTGGGCCGCCGAGGGCAACCGCCGTCGTGAAATAATAGACCACCTGCGCCATAATTCGCGCCCAGTTGATCGAGTTGACACCGGAGAGCCTGACCTTGTTGCGGAAGGCCTCATCGTTGAACATGGCTTTGACGAGGTTCTGGCAATCGTCGAAGTTGCCCTTCACTGCCAGCGCATGGACGTTGGCCTCGGTCGAGGTGGTCATCTGCCGCTGCTGCACCGGCGAAACCTTGCCGTGCGGGAAGAGAATGAAGACATCGGTCCGTTCGCGCCCGGCAAATGCATCGATTGCGGCGCCGCCGGTGTCTCCCGATGTCGCGCCGACGATGGTTGCTCGCTGGCCGCGCTTCTCAAGCGCATAGTCCATCAGGCGTGCCAGCAACTGCATGGCGACATCCTTGAAGGCGAGCGTCGTGCCGTGGAAGAGCTCCATGACGAAGCTGTTCGGGCCAGTCTGGGCAAGCGGCGTCACGGCCGGATGCCGGAAGGTGGCGTAGGCGTCGTCGATCATGCCGCGGAATACGTCGGCGGGGATTTCGCCATTGGTGAAGGGTGAAAGCACTGCAAAAGCGATGTCCTGATAGCTCTTGCCGCGGAACGCCCGGATCTCTTTTTTCGTCAAGGTCGGCCATTCACGGGGAACATAGAGCCCGCCGTCACGGGCAAGGCCAGCCAGGAGGGCGTCGCAGAAGCCAAGGGCAGGGGCTTCTCCCCGCGTTGAAATATAGTCCACGGTCTAGGATTCCTTTGGTCGCAAAATTGCCTGAGTGATCGGTTGAGAGAGTAGAGGAACGAAACGGTGCCGGCCTGTCTTTTTGCGCCGGATCAGCCCCGTGGTTTTCGCGTTTGCACAAGACGTGTGGGATTGGCGCCCGTTGGCGGCGGTTTATGCCGATCTGTCGATCTCGAAAAGT
The DNA here is from genome assembly GCF_047445805.1 of Rhizobium sp. BR 314. NCBI lineage: Bacteria > Pseudomonadati > Pseudomonadota > Alphaproteobacteria > Hyphomicrobiales > Rhizobiaceae > Rhizobium > Rhizobium sp. BR 314. Next base: position 3,711 of record NZ_JARWLA010000002.1, read on the forward strand.
GAGCCAAAACGGTGTCTACCCAATCGATTTTTCACTGCGCCGCTGGTATAGACCATCGCCAAGTGTCATAAAAGTCCCGTTTGGCGGGCTGCAGGCCGATAATTATGAAATATATGGAGAGGGTGGAATTATAGTGTTTGGCAAGGTTTCGCGTCGTCTTTTCTCCGCTTCGCTTCTGGCATTGCTGACCGGTTGCAGTACCCTCGGCATCGGCGGCAGCAGTGATAAACAGCCTGCAACCGATGTTACCGTCGCGCCGCAGGCGGGCGCTGCGAGTGCTGCCCCCACAAGCGCTGGCGGCTATGTCGTCGGCAAGTGCCCTCAGGCCGTCATTCGCGATGAGGACTCCGTTTACAAGGTATACGCCAAGGGCGCCAAGGACGATGCAAGCAAGCTGACCTATCAGGCCTCGCTCGCACAGGCCACGCGCCAATGCACCTCCGACGGCACCAGCCTCGGCATTCAGGTTGTCGCACAGGGGCGTCTGGTCGCCGGTCCAATGGGTAGCTCCGGCAAGGTGACACTGCCGATCAACGTCGCCGTCATGGACAATGAAAAGGCGCTTTATAAAAAGACCATTAACTTCGTCGCGGAGATCCCGCCGGGCGAAACTACGGCGCAGTTCCTGTTCACGAACAACGATATCCAGGTCGCCGGCGGTTCTGGCGGCTTCACGATCGTTCAGATCGGTTTCGATCAAGGTCCGCAGAAGCCCGTAAAGGGTGACAGGCCGGTGCGTAAAAAGCGCCACTAAGGCATTCGATCGCGGCGCCGGCCTGGCGCTGCGAGACCACTGCGATTTGAAAAGAAAAGGCCCGCCGATCGATCGGCGGGCCTTTTCTTTCATCGGTAATCTCGGCTGTCTTAAAGCATGTCGCGCCAAAGCGTGCAGCGGTTTTGCCATAACGACATGCGTAAAATCAAAGAGCTAAAGCCCGTGAAGCGAATCTGAAAGATCGCGACGCGCTTTAGAGTACGCCTTCCCATTCAGCGAGTGCCATGACCACGCTCGGCAGGTCGGCCATGCGGCTGATGACGGTTTCGGCGCCTGCGTCCGTCAGGCGGTCGGCGTGCGAGGGGTAGGTATGCGATGCGCCGGTGAAGCCGATGACGCGCATCCCGGCGGCGCGCGCCGCCTGGACGCCGTGGATCGAATCTTCAACGACGATCGTGCTGGCGGGGCTGACATTCATCTGCTTGGCGCCATGCAGGAAAATATCCGGCTTGGGCTTCACCCGGTCGGCGCCGAGATCCTTGGCGGAATAGATGTTTGGCGCAAACAGCTTAATGTAGCCGACCTTGGTAAGCATCATCTCAAGGCGAGCAGCGCTGGAATTCGAGCAGATGCAACGCGGCATCGGCAGGCGCGACAGCGCAAGCGGAACGCCTTGAATAGCCAGAACATCATTGGCGAGCCGCAGGTCCAGCAACTTTTCCGATTTGTCGAGCAGGGACGCCGAAAGCGGAATGCTCGCTTCGCGCTCGACTTCGAAGAGAATGTTCTGCCAGGTCATGCCGGCGAAGCGCTCGCCCATTTCCTCGACGCTGATCGGATAGCCTGCATCGGTCAGCAGTTTCGATTCGACTTCCGCCGCGATGATTTCCGAATCGACCAGAACGCCGTCGCAGTCGAAGATGATAAGGTCGAAACCATTGCTCATGAAAATTGCTGCCTTTGGTATGGGCTGGGTTTGGTAAGTTCCGGCGAAAATTCTCGCATCTTGGAACATGCCCTGAAAAACGACCGCCGCGCTTTACACGATGTGTCGACAAAGCTCAACCAATTGGCGGACATGGCTGTACTGCAAGGATCGAAAAGGTCGAGACCAGTTCAAAAGGCTAGATGATGCCAGCTTGCCGCTCGACATCGGCCAAGCCCGTCATTAAGGATCGGTCATGGCCAAGGAGCGCGACGACACCATTGCCAGCCGTATCAGCCGGGTGCTTGCCGACCGCATCATCCGCGGCGAGCTCGCGCCCGATGCGCGCTTGCGGCAGGATCATATCGCCGAGGAATTCGGCACAAGCCATGTTCCAGTGCGCGAGGCGTTTCGCCGCCTGGAAGCGCAGGGTCTGGCCGTCAATCTACCGCGTCGCGGCGTTCGCGTGGCTTCCTTCGATCTGAAGGAAGTGCGGGAAGTCGCCGAAATGCGCGCCGCACTGGAAGGTCTTGCCTTGAGGCACGCGGCGCAGCATCTGACCCCGGCCATCCTGGATGCGGCCGAAGAGGCGACCCGGGAAGGGGATGCGGCTTCCGACGTCTATGCGTGGGAGGAGGCCAATCGCCGCTTTCATCGCCTTATCCTCGCGCCTTCCGATATGGCGCGCCTATTGGCCGCCATCGACGATCTCCACGCTGCCAGCGCCCGCTTTCTGTTCTCGGCATGGCAATCCGGCTGGGAAAAGCGCACGGATCACGATCATCGCGCTATCCTTGCCGCCTTACGTCAGGGGCGGGCTGATGAGGCCGCGGGCATCCTGCAAAAACATGTGCAATGGATCGGCCGTGCACCTGTTCGCACAGCCTCCGGCTCCACTCGCGAAGCCTTCGCGATCGTTGGCTGAAATCGAGAAATTATAGATAATTCTGCATTGTTGCGCTTGCATGTCGTCTTCGGATGCAGCGGTGGTGGCTCTCCACCTGGGATTGCTAGCGATCGCGCATTGATGGCGTCGCGCCCGATAGTGGCGTCTGGCTCCTCCTCTCTTACGGAAATCTAGCGATCTCGGTACTTGCGCGCCAGTGAATCAATTTTCCACACCCGTCACTTGCCTGGTTTTGCAAACTCAGACATACAATAGATGGGAATTAAAAATTATCTATAATTTGGAAGGAGAGACTATGTCCTTGTCCCATCATCATGACGAAGCCGCCTTCGATCCGCTCCGCCTCGGCCAGCGATCACTGGTGGTTAAATCGGTTTTCGTCCTCGCAGGAACATTGGTATTGGCACTGGCATCGCAGATTTCCGTGCCGATGGTGCCGGTGCCGATCACCATGCAGACCTTTGCCGTCACGATGATCGGTGCGCTCTATGGCTGGCGTCTTGGCGCCATGACCATTCTGGCCTGGCTGGGTGAAGCTTTAGTTGGCTTTCCCGTTCTTGCGGGCGGAGCAGGGGGGATTGCGCCTTTCATGGGTCCGACGGCCGGTTATCTCGCTTCGTTCCCGATCATCGGTGCCCTCGTCGGTTTGCTTGCCGAACGTGGCTGGAGCGGTGACCGGGTCGTTCGCTGTTTTCTCGCTCATCTCTCGGCCAACATCCTCTGCCTTGCGATCGGTGGCGCATGGCTTGCCGCATTGATCGGTGCCGAAAAAGGCTGGCTGCTTGGCGTTGCCCCCTTCATCCTCGGCGCGGTGCTGAAATCGGCTCTGGCTGCTGCTGTGCTGAAGGCGGTCAAGACCTATGGCGGCAAGGCAAAGCTGAATTGACGGTTCGGCTTCGCGCCCACCATCTGCTTTGCATACTGACTTTCGTCGGTGAAGGCTACACGCCCGCCTTCACCGACAATTATCGCCGCATCACCGAACGGCTGACCGCAGGGGAGGAGATCGAATTGGTCTCCGGCCCCGACGATATCTGTGCGCCCTTGCTCGATGAGCAGGATCCGCATTGTTTCAACGCATCCGTCCTTGAGCGGGATGCCCTCGCCCTTGCTGATGTGGCGACGCTTTTGGGCAAAAAGCTTGAGCCGGGCGCGGTGATAATGCCCGATGCTCGTCTTCTGGCGGAGTTACGACGCAACTTCGCTGGCGGTCAGATTCGCCGTGCCTGCAGCCGCTGCGAATGGGGAGATCTGTGCAACCGGATCGCTGAGGGTAGGTTCGCAGGCGTGCTGGTTGGGCAAGCCTAAACGAGCAGGCGGCGCAGTAGCGGACAGTGCCTTGCTGTAGGGACGCGCCTTAGGATTGGCCGCTGGTTTCGAGCGGAAAGAGCGCCAGGAAGCGGCGATCGCCTTCCGGCGTAAAGAAGATGGAGCGGCTGTTTTCGGTCTGTCGTGCCCAGCCCTTGTCGAGGAAATTCGACAGCAGCGCCTTGCCGAGGCTGCCGGCCAGATGCGCGCGCCTCTCGCTCCAGTCGAGACAGGACCGGCAGAGCGGACGACGGTTCAAGCGCAATTCGGAGACGTCAATGCCGATGGAACCGAGATGCGCCTCGCCATGCGGGGTCAGGTTCAGACCTTCGCCCATGGCCGATATAGCGCCGGTTGCCACAAGACTGTCGAGCATCCGTACACCATAGTCGCCGGCGAGGTGATCGTAGCAGATGCGCGCCTTGCGCAGCGCCGGGTCTTTCGGGCCTGGACGATGGCGCAGATGACCGCGGCTTGCGGCAAAGCCCATGATTCCTTCCAGCAGCTTGCCGACGCCGTCATCGGCGAGCGTGAAATAGCGATGCCGGCCCTGCTTGCGCTGCGCCAGCAGGCCACCTGCCTCCAGCTTGGAGAGGTGCGCGCTTGCGGTCTGCAGCGTCACACCCGCCGCCGCGGCCAGTTCCGTCGCGGTCAGTGCACGGCCGCCCATCAGCGCCGTCAGAATGTTAGCCCGCCCCGGATCGCCGATCAGCGAGCCGATTTGTGCAATGTCAGGACCTTCCTTCATACTTCGACCCTAACCGAAGCATCTCCGCCGCGCAATGTGGGAGAAATGGCCATCAGCAAAGGAGAAAACCAATGATCACCTGTTTCATCCGCTATCAGATCGATCCGTTCAAGCAGCAGGAATTTGCCGAATACAGCAAGGCTTGGGGCCAGATTATCCCGCGCAACGGTGCCGATCTCATCGGTTACTTTGCACCGCATGAAGGCTCTCTGACGACGGCTTACGGCATCTACAACATCGAGAACCTGGCCGCCTACGAGGCCTATCGAACGAGCCTTGCTGCCGACCCACTCGCGAGAGCCAATCTCGATTTTGCCCGCCGCGAGCGTTTCATCTTGCAGGAGGATCGTATTTTCCTGAAAAATGTATCCCTGCCACATGCTCCGAGGGTATCGCCGTGATCGCAGTTATTTTCGAAGTCGTCCCGCATGCCGATGAACGTCAGCACTATCTCGACATTGCCGCAAGGCTGCTTTCCGAACTCAAAACGATCGATGGCTTTATCTCGATCGAGCGCTTCGAAAGCCTGAGCCAACCGGGCAAATTTCTGTCGCTTTCCTTCTGGCGCGATGAGGCCGCCGTTCTCGAATGGCGAAATCGCGAGGCACACCGCGCCGCCCAGAGGGCCGGCCGTGCAACGGTTTTTGACGATTATCGGCTGCGCGTGGCGCAGGTCCTGCGCGACTACGGCATGATGGAGCGGGACGAAGCGCCGACCGACAGCCGCGCCATGCATGACAGGCCGGACGGCACGGTAAGATAGCCTCAATCGCCACGCGACGAATTCCCGGCGGCAACCGGGAATTTGAAAATTATGACGCCGCTTTAGCCTTTGGTAACCAAGTTAGGTAACCATAACACTCAGTTAAGAGCATCGAGTCAGTGTAACAGCGAGTATCAAATGGCGTCAGTTTTCCCGCTTGCCGACCTCAGGAAATCCCCAGTTCCGGGCTCCTGGATCGACACGATCATCAAGGGCGATTGCGTAGCCGCTCTTGAGGCACTGCCCAATCAATCCGTCGACGTCATCTTCGCCGACCCACCCTACAATCTGCAGCTTGGCGGCACTTTGCATCGTCCAGACCAGTCGCTCGTCGACGCTGTCGATGACGAGTGGGACCAGTTTGCCTCCTTCGAAGCGTATGATGCCTTCACCCGCGCCTGGCTGCTCGCCTGCCGCCGCGTGCTGAAGCCGACGGGCACGATTTGGGTCATCGGTTCCTATCACAATATCTTCCGCGTCGGTGCGACCCTGCAGGATCTGAACTTCTGGATCCTTAACGACATCGTCTGGCGCAAGACCAACCCGATGCCGAACTTCAAGGGCCGCCGCTTCCAGAACGCGCATGAGACGATGATCTGGGCGAGCCCGAATGCCAAGGCCAAGGGCTATACCTTCAACTACGATGCGATGAAGGCCGCCAACGACGACGTGCAGATGCGTTCCGACTGGCTATTCCCGATCTGCAGCGGCAATGAGCGGCTGAAGGGCGACGACGGCAAGAAGGTGCATCCGACACAGAAGCCGGAAGCGCTGCTTGCCCGCGTCATCATGGCGTCGTCCAAGCCTGGCGATATCATTCTCGATCCCTTCTTCGGATCGGGTACGACCGGCGCCGTTGCCAAGCGTCTCGGCCGCCACTTCGTCGGCATCGAGCGCGAGCAGGATTATATCGATGCGGCAAGCGCCCGCATCGCCGCCGTCGAGCCGCTCGGCAAGGCGGAGTTGACCGTCATGACCGGCAAGAAGGCCGAAGTTCGCGTGGCTTTCAACGTGCTCATCGAGAGCGGCCTCATCAAGCCCGGCCAGGTACTGACCGATGCGAAGCGCCGCTACAGCGCCATCGTCCGTGCCGACGGCACCGTCGCCTCCGGCGGCGAGGCCGGCTCCATTCATCGCCTTGGCGCGAAAGTCCAGGGCCTTGATGCATGCAACGGATGGATGTTCTGGCATTTCGACGATGGGCGTTCCCTGCGTCCGATCGACGAACTCAGAACCATCATCCGCAGCGATCTGGCGAAGGTGGAATAGTCTCCGCCGTTGGCTCGCAGGTTTCCCGTCGCAAACCGCCCCACGGTTTCCGGGAGGTCTTCGGCCAGATCGACATATCCGTCTTCTTCCGTCGTGTACCTCCAGTTAGGGAAGAAGACGAGACGCCCAGGGCCTTGCCGACGAAACACGCGGTAAGGCCCTGAGCGTCTTTGGTTTTAAGAGTCTAAGCTCTGTCTCTTTGTTTTCCAGCAATTCCTGACGGAAAGCGGCCCCGCACTTTCTGGAATTGCTCTTAGAATTCCTGATAGTCGGTGACGTCGACACGCACGACGCGGCCATCCTTGTCGAAGGTGATCGTCTCTTCGCCCTCGCGGATCAGCGGCTGGCCCGTCTTGCTGTTGGTGGCGCGAACCGACCAGACGGCGCGGCCGGAAAGTGGCGTCAGCGTCTCGACCAGTGAGTTCGACGCGGTCTGATCGGGATACTTATCGAAGTAGCCGCGGAAGGCCTCCATGATCGCATCGCGCCCGGCAAGGCTGCCGACACCGTTGGAGACATAGGTGGCGTTCTCGGCGAAGAAATTCTCGATCTCTTCGTAATTGATGCGATTGATCGCGTCGTGAAACAGCTCGATGCGTTCTGCGGGATCGAAAGTCATTGGATCAAACCTTTATGCCGTGGGCGGCGAGATCGCTGCGCAGCTTCTCGGCGCCGGTGAAATGGACCGCGTGCCAGCCGGCAGCGCGAGCGCCTTCGACGTTCGGAAGCGAATCGTCGATGAAGATCGTCGCGGCCGGATCGAGGTCGAAACTCCTAGCATGGGTTTCGTAGATCGCAACGTCCGGCTTGATCAGCCCGATATCGCCGGATACCGTGACGCCGCGCGGCTTGTTGAGGAAGGGATAGCGCACCTGCGCCTCGCGGAAGGTGTCGGAGGCGAAATTGGTGAGCATGGTCACGTCGCGACCCTCTTCGATCAGCTGTTCCATGATGGAGACGCTGTCCCCATAGGCATGCGGGACCATCTCGTGCCAATGCTTGCGGAAAGCGCGGATCTGCTCTTCGCGCTCCGGATGTTCGGCAATCAGTAGCGCCTCGGCCTCTTCCCAGGTTCGGCCGCGATCCTGCTCGATGTTCCACTCTTGCGTGCACACATTGGCGAAGAACCATTCGCGTTCGGCAGCGTCCGGAATGACGCGGCTGTAGGGGAGGTTCGGATCGTAGTGGATGAGGACCTTGCCGATATCGAAAACGATATGCTGTATTTCCGTGGTCATAAGTTAGTTCCTGATTCTCTCTTGCCTGATTTTTCTGGGATGCGTGCTTTTGCGAACGCATTGGGAATAGCCTGAGCGATCGCTTTTTTCATGACCGTCGGCAGCGCCTGCTCTTCAAGATTTGTAACCGGCTCCCACCATCCGTCATGGTTGTCATTCTGCGAGACCGACTTGGCGCGCCAGATCGACAGCCTCAGCTCGAAATGCGTGAAGACGTGCGTCACTGTTCCCGCCTGCTGCCACTCCGCGGGGAAGGGGGCAGCCTCCATATCGGTCTCGCCGTCGATACGGGCCGTCCAGCCCGTCGTTGGTACTTCGGTCATCCCACCAAGTAGCCCGCTTTCGACGCGGCGGCGCAGAAAGATCTCACCCTCGTCATTGACGGCAACGAAGGCCGCCCCCTGCCGTATAGGCTTGTCCTTCTTGGCGGCTTTGACCGGAAAACGTTCGGGATCATGCGCTGCCAGCGCCAGACAGGCGCCGTTGAAGGGACAGAGCGAACAGACGGGGCGCTTCGGCGTGCAGATCGTCGCACCGAGATCCATCATCGCCTGGGCGAAGTCACCCGGCCGATCTGCAGGTGTCAGAAGCGCGACCTTCTGCCTCATCAGCGGCTTGGCGGCGGGCAGGGGCGCCGAGATCGCATAAAGGCGCGAAATGACACGCTCGACATTGCCGTCCATCACGGCTGCCTGGCGATTGAAGGCGATCGCTGCGACGGCGGCAGCGGTATAGTCACCGATGCCGGGCAGCGTTCGCAAGCCATCTTCCGTATCGGGAAAGCATCCGCCATGTTCGGCTGCGACGGCTTCCGCGCACTTCTTCAGGTTCCGGGCGCGTGCGTAGTAGCCGAGCCCAGCCCATGCGGCCATGACATCGTCGTTAGGCGCCGCAGCGAGATCGTTGACCGTCGGCCAGCGCTCCAGGAATTTAGCGAAATAGGATTTGACCGCCGGCACCGTCGTCTGCTGCAGCATCACTTCCGACAGCCAGATGCGATAGGGGTCCGGTTTGACGCCGCGCGAGGCCATCGGCGGCGAAACGCGCCAGGGCAGGTCTCGGTGATGGCGGTCGTACCAAGCAAGCAGGGAAGCGGCCGAAGGTGATTCTAAAGTCGTGGTCATGATTTGCCGCATCGAGGGGAAGTGCTCTATACTTGGCCAAGCTGCGTCGGGCGATCAAGGTCCGGAACGTACAAAGCATGCGCCGGAACCCGATTGATATGAGTTATCCCCGAAAAGGCGAGAAACAGATTTCCGAGTTGACCAACGGCATCGTCGATCCCGTGCTGGCGAAGCGCGCGGGGATCAATACGACGTTGCTCGGCTGCTGGGACGAGATCGCCGGCGAGGATTTTGCCGATTGCACGCGCCCGGAAAAGATTGCCTGGGCCAAGCGCAGCGGCCCCGGCATGGATGACCGGTATCAGCCGGGCGTGCTGACGATCGCCTGCGAAGGCGCCCGCGCCCTCTTCCTTACCCATGCGCAGGGTGAACTCATTCAGCGCATCAACGGCTTTTTCGGCTTTCACGCCGTTCATCAGATCCGCATCGTGCAGAAGCCGGTCTCCGTGGCTTCGAAGCGATCCCGAACGCCGCCGCCGCTGAAGGGCGAAGCCGCAAGAAAGCTCGAGAGCATGATGGACGGCATCGAGGACGAGAAAATTCGCGCGGCAATCCAGAGGCTGGGCACTGCCATGGTTTGGAAACGGCGCTGAGAGGCTGGCTAAGCGACCAATTCGAAGAATTGTGAATGAAATTTAAGTTGTTCGTCTTCGCCAGGTCACAATTCTTTGAAGAAAGTTGGTCAACCGTGCCTTGTTAGCGGCAATCAGCCGTTATATCGCATGAAACATTCGAAGACCTCTTTTAACGACGGGTGACTCTATGCCGATGTCCGACATGCTCTTGACCAAGCGCCACCTGCTGGGCGGCTCTGCCGTTGCAGCTCTTTCCGTGGCGTTCTCTGCCTTTGCCGACACCGCATCCGCCGCGTCCGGCGACGACGCCATTCCCCCGTCGGATGGCAACGTAGACATGAATGAAGTGCTGAAGCCCGGCCCGCTGCCGGAAATCGCCTTCGGCAAGGAAGACGCGCCGGTCAAGATCGTCGAATATATGTCGCTGACCTGCCCGCACTGCGCGCATTTCGCCGTCACGACCTTCGACACGATCAAGCAGAAATATGTCGACACCGGCAAGGTGCGCTTCATCATCCGCGAATTCCCGTTCGATCCGCGTGCTGCCGCAGCCTTCATGCTTGCTCGTTGCGCCCCGCAGGAGCAGTACATGCCGATGGTCGAGATGCTGTTCAAGCAGCAGATCGCCTGGGCTTCGCCTGATGTCGATGGCCGCGCCGCACTGCTGCAGATGTCGAAACTTGCTGGTTTTACTGAGGATAGCTTCACGAAATGCTTGACGAACCAGAAGCTTCTGGATGATGTCAACTCTGTACGTGAACGCGCAGCCAAGGATTTCGGCGTCAACGCAACGCCGACCTTCCTCATCAATGGCAAGCGCTATGCAGGGGACATGTCTGTTGGTGCCATGTCGAAGCTTATCGACAGCCTGCTCTGATCCGCGCCTTTTTGAACCACAGGCGGGCGGCCAAGGCCGCGCGCCTGCTTTCTATTACCTCCCCCTCAAGGTGAGGGTGGAGATCAGCCCATGAAGTTCAACAGGCTTCGGCTCGTCGGTTTCAAATCCTTTGTCGAGCCGTCGGAATTCGTCATCGAGCGTGGACTGACCGGCGTCGTCGGTCCGAATGGCTGCGGCAAGTCCAATCTTGTCGAAGCCTTGCGCTGGGTGATGGGCGAGAATTCTTACAAGAACATGCGTGCGTCGGGCATGGACGACGTCATCTTCTCCGGTTCTGGCAACCGTCCGGCACGCAACACCGCAGAAGTCGGCCTTTATCTCGACAACAGTGACCGAACCGCGCCGGCAGCCTTCAACGACAGCGACGAAATCCAGGTGACGCGCCGAATCGAGCGCGAGCAGGGCTCAGTGTATCGTATCAACGGCAAGGAAGCGCGCGCCAAGGATGTGCAGCTGCTTTTCGCCGATGCTTCCACCGGTGCGCGCTCGCCGTCCATGGTCGGGCAGGGGCGTATCGGCGAGCTGATCCAGGCAAAGCCGCAGGCACGCCGCCAGCTCCTGGAAGAGGCGGCAGGCATTTCCGGCCTGCATTCGCGCCGCCATGAGGCCGAGTTGCGCCTGCGCGCCGCCGAAAGCAATCTCGAGCGGCTGGACGATGTGACGTCGCAGCTCGAAAGCCAGATTGAGAGCCTGAAGCGTCAGGCACGGCAGGCCAATCGTTTCAAGATGCTCTCGGCCGACATTCGCGCCCGCGAAGCGATGCTGCTGCATATCCGCTGGGTGCAGGCGAAGGAAGCCGAGGCCGAGGCGGATAGCGCGCTCAACCAGGCAACCGTTCTGGTCGCCGAAAAGGCGCAGATTCAGATGGAGGCGGCAAAGGCGCAGGGTATCGCCAGCTTCAAGCTGCCGGAGCTGCGCGACGACGAGGCGAAGGCCGCAGCCGTGCTGCAGCGCCTTCAGTTCGCCCGCAATCAACTGGAAGAGGATGCCAACCGCATCCTGCGCCGTCGCGACGAGCTGACCCGCCGACTGGCGCAGTTGGGCGAAGATATCCGTCGCGAAGAGAACCTGGTTGCCGACAACGCGTCCATTCTTGCCAAGCTGGACGCAGAAGAAGCCGACCTTACCGATATTGTCGCCGATTCCGGCAGGCTTGCCGAGGAGACGCGGTTGGCCTTCGAGGAGGCTGCCGCCAAGCTTGCCGACAGCGAACGAATCTTTACCGCTCTGACAGCGGAACGCGCCGAGGCCGCTGCCGCTCGAAATCAGCTGGAGCGCGCCATTCGCGATCTCGCCGACCGCAAGATGCGGCTTGAGCGCCAGGCCGACGAAGCAAACCGCGAACTTGCCGCCATCGACGAGAAGATGGCTGATCTGCCGGACCCCGGTGAAAAGCGCGATATGGTCGAGGCGGCGGAAAATGTCGTTGCCGATAGCGAGGGCGAGATCCAGCGCATCGAGGCGATCCTTGCCAAGGCTCGCGAAACCGAGGCACTATCGCGCGGACCGGTCGAGCAGGCAAGGGCACGCTTGAACGCGCTGGAAACAGAAGCACGCACCATTTCCAAGATGCTGGCGGCTGTCGATACATCAGGCGCTTTTTCACCTGTTGCTGAGGAGCTGCGTGTCGATCGCGGCTTTGAGACGGCACTTGGCGCGGCTCTTGGCGACGATCTGGAGTCTTCGCTCGACGCGCAGGCCCCGGTCTATTGGGCAGACAATGGAAGCGGCGCCGGCGATCCGGTGCTCCCGGCAGGCGTTGCGCCTCTGATCACCCATGTCGGGGCGCCCGCGGCACTGACACGCCGCCTCCGCCAGATTGGCATTGTTTCGGCTGAAGACGCTCTGCGCTTGATGTCGGWGTTGAAGCCGGGGCAGCGGCTGGTGACCAAGGATGGCGCCGTGTTCCGCTGGGATGGCCATGTGACCGGTGCCGATGCCCCGAGTGCGGCTGCCCTGCGGCTCGCCCAGAAGAATCGCCTCTCCGAGCTGGAAGCCGAGGCCGAACTCGCGCGCGATGTGCTCGTTGAAGCCGAGGAGCGGCTTTCGGCGGCCGCGGATGCCATTCGGGGCGAGGAGAGCCGTTTGGCGACCGCCCGCGATGCAAGCCGTCTTGCGGCTCGTCGTCTTTCCGAAGCGCGGGATGTTTTGGCCGCTGCCGAACGGGCTTCCGGCGATCTTATCCGCCGCCGTGATGTGATCGCCGAGGCGGTCAGCGGGCTGCGGGAACAGCTGGAAGATGTGGCGGTGCAGGACGAAAATGCCCGCATCGAGCTGGAGGACGCTCCGGATCTTTCCGCCGTCGATCTGAAGCTGCGCGATCAGCAGGCGGAGGTCGCGACGGATCGTGGCTCTCTCGCTGAAGCTCGCGCCCGCCACGAGGGCCTGAACCGGGAAAACGAGGCGCGGCAGCGTCGCATTCTGGCCATCCGCCAGGAGCGCGACACCTGGCGCCAGCGCGCGGCCAGCGCCGAAGAGCACATCCAGACCCTGCGCGACCGCGAAGGGGAAGCGCGCGACGAAGCTTCCGAGCTTGACCTGGCGCCGGATGAATTCGACGATAAGCGGCGTTCGTTGATGAACGAGCTGCAGAAGGCCGATGACGCCCGCCGCTTGGCGGCTGACCGTCTTGCCGAAGCCGAGGTCGTTCAGCGCGAAGCCGATCGTCATGCGGCAACGGCGCTTTCCGAACTTGCCGAAAGCCGCGAAAAACGCGGCCGTGTCGAGGAACGTCTGGTCTCTGCACGGGAACGGCGGCAGGAAAGCGAGCTGCGCATCCGGCAGGCGCTGAACGTCGAGCCGCATGAGGCGATGCGCCTGACCGGCCTTTCGGCATCGCAGAATATACCGGACCTGCGCGAGGTCGAGCGCGAGTTGGAGCGGCTGAAGATGGAGCGCGAGCGCCTTGGCGCCGTTAACCTGCGTGCCGAAGAAGAAAGCAAGGAGCTGACGGAGCGGCTGCAGGCGCTGATCAAGGAGCGCGACGACGTCATCGATGCCATCCGCAAGCTGCGCGGCGCGATCCAGAGCCTCAATCGCGAGGGCCGCGAACGTCTGATCGTTGCCTTCGACATCGTCAACGCGCAGTTCCAACGGCTGTTCACGCACTTATTCGGCGGCGGCACGGCCGAGCTGCAGCTCATCGAGTCGGACGACCCACTGGAGGCCGGTCTCGAAATCCTCGCCCGCCCGCCAGGCAAGAAGCCGCAGACCATGACGCTGCTTTCCGGCGGCGAGCAGGCGTTGACGGCCATGGCGCTGATCTTTGCGGTGTTTCTCACCAATCCCGCGCCGATCTGCGTTCTCGACGAAGTGGACGCGCCGCTGGACGACCACAATGTCGAACGCTATTGCAACCTGATGGATGAAATGGCCGCTTCGACCGAGACGCGGTTCGTGGTCATCACCCACAATCCTATCACCATGGCCCGCATGGATCGCCTCTTCGGCGTGACCATGGCCGAACAGGGCGTGTCGCAGCTTGTCTCCGTCGACCTGCAGACGGCCGAGCGGTTGCGCGAAATCGCCTGAGAGCTTTCCGGCAGGAAAGAAAACTGTTCTGATATAAACAAGAAATTGCCGCTTCGGCTGCCGCACAGCCGGAAAGCGTGATAGTTTCGTTCTCGATCAACAACATGTGGCGCTAATCCGCCCGGAAGGGAAGTATGTCTGGATCTGGTGGCGGTATTTTCGATTTCCTCGGAATACTTGCCGTACTGCTGCTCGTTGCCGCTAACGGCTTTTTCGTTGCGGCTGAGTTTTCTCTGGTGTCCGTTCGCCGCAGCCGCGTGGCGGAGCTTGTTGCCGAAGGGCGGATGAACGCCAAGTCGTTGCAGAAGGCGGTCGACAATCTCGACGCCAATCTGGCGGCCACACAGCTTGGCATCACGATCTCCTCGCTCGCTCTCGGCTGGGTCGGCGAGCCCGCTCTTGCCCATCTTCTCGAGCCGCTTCTCGATTTCTTACCCGGAGCATGGGCCGCGGCCAGCTCTCATGCGATCGCCGTCGCTATTTCCTTCATCATCATCACCGCTCTCCATATCGTGCTCGGCGAACTCGCGCCGAAGAGCCTCGCCTTGCAGCGCAGCGAAGGTACGGCCCTGGGCGTGGTGCGGCCGCTCGGCCTGTTTCTCTTCCTGCTGCGCCCGGCAATCACCGTGCTCAACGGCCTTGGCAATCTCGTGCTGCGGCTTTTCGGGCTGCGGCCTGGCGCCGGTGAAGGCTCGCTGCATTCGCCTGCCGAGATAAAACTCCTGATCGCCGAAAGCCAGGAAGCCGGCCTGCTCGAACAGGCACAACAGGATCTGGTCGAACGCGTCTTCAATATCGGCAACCGCGATGTCTCCAACATCATGACGCCGCGCCTTGAGGTCGATTGGATCGATGCCGATGATACGGCGGAGGAAATGCACAAGACCATTCGCGAAAGCCGCTTCGAGCAGCTTCTGGTCGCGCGCGGCTCGATCGACGAGCCGATCGGCATGATCCTGAAGAAGGATCTTCTCGACCAGCTTTTGAACGGCGAACCGCTGAACCCGATGGCCGTCATCCGCCAGCCCTTGGTTGTCCACGAGTCCACAGCCGTCTTCAAGGTGCTTGAAAATTTCAAGCGCGCGCCCGTTCGCCTCGCCATGGTCATCGACGAATATGGCAGTCTGGAAGGCATCGTCACGCAGACGGACCTATTGGAGGCGATTGCCGGTGATCTCCCCGATATGGAGAACGAAGCGCCCGATGTCGTCGAGCGCGCCGACGGCTCGCTGCTGATGGAAGGCATGATGCCGGTCTATGACGCGTTTGCGAGGCTCGGCCTGCGCGAGGGCGAGGAAGACATGAATTTCCACACGCTCGCGGGCTTCGCGCTCTACCAGCTCGGTCATCTGCCCGAAGTGGGCGAGAGTTTCACTTTCGACGGCTGGCATTTCGAGATCATCGATCTCGATGGCATGAGGATCGACAAGATCCTAGCGCGGCGGGAAACGCTGGCTTAGTCTGATTTCTGAGGTTCGTTGTTCAGCAGCAAGCGCTGCAGAAAATGAAGCGTAGACACACCTAGATCTTGGGGAAGTTCGATTTCTTCGGCGGTACGATAATAGCGATTCACGCTATAGTTTATGCCTATGGCAGCCAGTTGGATAACGGACTCTGTTTCAATGGTTCCAATGACTTCGGTTAGATGTCTTGATAAGAAAAGAGGGCCATTTTCGTTAAGTGTGGAATCATCTACAGGGGCACCGTCGGAAATAACCAACAGTAGCTTACGTGTTTCAGGCCGCGCATATAATCGCTTTGCGGCCCATTGTAGCGCTTCGCCATCAACATTCTCCTTCAGCAAATCTGGTCTCAACATCGGCTTAAGGTATCCAGCATGGGGAAAATTGCTGTCTGCTGCCCGGTAAATGATATGGAGAAGGTCGCAGAGTCGTCCGGGTTTAGCTCGTCGCGGGCGTTCGGAAAGCCAGTGTTTTCGCGATTGTCCGCCCTTCCAAGAAGTTGTTGTAAAACCGAGAACTTCCACCTTGCAGCCGAGGTGCACCAGAAAATCAGTAGCGACATCTATTGTCGCTGCCGCCAGCAATATCGATTGCCCTCTCATCGAGCCGGAGTGGTCGACTAGGATTGAAACCACAGTGTCGGCGCGCATCTGCTCCGTGGTTTGAATCCGCACGAGCCGCGAAGCCTCTAGGGCGGCGAGACTGCATTCCATACGCCAATCAAGGAGCGCGCCTTGATATCGTTGCCATGCCGCGTCTAACGTTGTGGCGTGCTCAATTGAGATTGGTCCCAGGACCTCGTCCAGCTGGCTGGCCTTGAGGATTTTATCGAACTCGCGCGTATAGATCCGATAGGACGGGATCGAATCGGTTGCAGGCTCATTTGTTGGCTTTTTGAATAGTGCTCTTAAAAATTGCATCAGCGATAGCTAACTCCGAATCGATCGGCGATGAAGAGAAATCTGCCGATTTGTCTGTATTTTTTGTGCGGCGCAACATTTTGCCGTATTTGCCGATTTTCATTTGTCGCTCAATGAATTAAGTTCAGCCTCGGGAGTTGGACGAGACAATGACGAAGTGGGTCTATACATTCGGCGACGGCAAGGCCGAGGGTGGTGCTGGAGACTTTGAGAGGCTCGGCGGCAAGGGCGCGAATCTTGCCGAGATGTGCAACCTTGGCCTGCCGGTTCCCCCGGGGCTGACGATTGTCTGTGACGCCTGCACCTCCTATTACAAAAATGGTCGCAAAGTTCCCGACGAGCTGAAGCCGCAGGTCATGCAGGGCCTGAAGCAGATGGAGGCTGTTACCGGGCGCAAATTCGGCGACATCGAGCGACCGCTGCTGGTTTCCGTCCGCTCAGGCGGCCGTGCTTCGATGCCCGGCATGATGGACACGGTTCTCAACCTCGGCCTCAATGACACAACGGTGCAGGCGCTCGGCCACGATGCCGGCGACGCGCGCTTCGCCTGGGATAGCTACCGCCGCTTTATCCAGATGTACGCCGATGTGGTCATGGGTCTCGATAACGAGGTCTTCGAAGGCATTCTGGAAGACGAGAAGGCCAGGTTCGGCCATGAGTTCGATACCGATCTCACCGCCGTCGAATGGCAGCATGTCGTCTCGATCTACAAGACCGTGATCGAGGAAGAGCTGGGCCAAGCCTTTCCGCAGGATCCGGAAGTGCAGCTCTGGGGCGCCGTCTCCGCCGTCTTTTCGAGCTGGATGAACGCGCGCGCCGTCACTTATCGTCACCTGCACAATATTCCGGAGGCCTGGGGCACCGCCGTCAATATCCAGGCGATGGTCTTCGGCAATCTCGGCAATTCGTCCGCGACGGGTGTCGCCTTCACGCGCAACCCGTCGACGGGAGAGAAGGAACTTTACGGCGAATTCCTCGTCAATGCGCAGGGTGAGGACGTCGTCGCGGGCATTCGTACGCCGCAGAGCATCACTGAAGTCGCCCGCATCGCCTCCGGCTACGAACGGCCGTCGATGGAAAAGCTGATGCCTGAGGCGTTCGCGGAGTTCCGCAGCATCTGCTCGCAATTGGAAGCGCATTATCGCGACGTTCAGGATCTGGAATTCACGATCGAGCGTGGCAGGCTCTGGATGCTGCAGACGCGCTCCGGCAAGCGCACCACCAAGGCGGCGATGAAGATTGCCGTCGATATGGTGGACGAAGGGCTGATCACGGAAGACGAAGCAGTAGCCCGCATCGACCCGATGACGCTCGATCAGCTGCTGCACCCCACCATCGACCCGCGCGTTCGCCGCGAGGTCATCGGCTCTGGCCTTCCTGCTTCGCCGGGTGCCGCCACAGGCGAAATCGTCTTCACCGCCGAGGAGGCCATTGTCGCTGAAGAGGAAGGCCGCAAGGCCATCCTTGTGCGCATCGAAACCAGCCCGGAAGACATTCACGGCATGCATGCGGCCGAGGCGATCCTGACCACGCGTGGCGGCATGACCAGCCACGCCGCCGTCGTCGCGCGCGGCATGGGCATCCCCTGTGTCGTCGGCGCCGGCACGATGCGCATCGACATGCGCAACGAAAAGCTGATCGGCATCGGCGTCATCCTGACCAGGGGCGATATCATCACCATCGACGGCTCGACCGGCCAGGTGCTGAAAGGCGAGGTGCCGATGATTCAGCCTGAACTGTCAGGCGATTTCGGACGCATCATGGTCTGGGCCGACCGCTCCCGCCGCATGACGGTGCGCACCAACGCGGATACGCCGGCCGATGCGCGGGCAGCGCGCTCCTTCGGCGCCGAGGGCATCGGGCTTTGCCGCACCGAACACATGTTTTTCGAGGGCGACCGCATCCACGTGATGCGCGAGATGATCCTTGCCGAAGATGAAGCGGGTCGTCGCACGGCTCTTGCCAAGCTGATGCCGATGCAGCGGCTCGACTTCACCGCCCTGTTCACCATCATGCACGGCCTGCCGGTCACCATCCGCCTGCTCGATCCGCCCTTGCACGAGTTCCTGCCGAAGACGGACGAGGAGATCGCCGAGGTTGCCGGCAGCATGGGCATGGAGCCGGCCATACTGCGCCAGCGCGTCGACGCCCTGCACGAGTTCAACCCGATGCTTGGCCATCGCGGCTGCCGGCTGGCGATTTCCTATCCGGAGATTGTCGAGATGCAGGCGCGTGCGATCTTCGAGGCGGCGGTTCTGGCGGCGCGCGAGACGGGCGCCGCTGTCGTGCCTGAGATCATGGTGCCGCTCGTCGGTCTGCGTTCAGAGCTGGATTACGTCAAGGCCCGGATCGATGAGGTGGCGCGTGCCGTCATGACCGAAGCGAAGATGAAGATCGACTATCTCGTCGGCACGATGATCGAGCTGCCTCGCGCTGCATTGCGCGCCCATATCATCGCCGAGGCCGCCGAATTCTTCTCCTTTGGCACCAACGACCTGACGCAAACCACCTTCGGCATATCGCGTGACGATGCGGCCGCTTTCATACCGACCTATCAGCGCAAAGGCATCATCGAGCACGACCCGTTCATATCCCTCGATTTCGACGGGGTAGGGGAGTTGATTCGCATCGCGGCCGAGCGCGGCCGCCGCACGCGCAACGACATGAAGCTCGGCATTTGCGGCGAGCATGGCGGCGATCCCGCCTCGATCCACTTCTGCGAAGACATCGGGCTGGACTACGTGTCCTGCTCGCCCTTCCGCGTGCCGATCGCACGGCTGGCTGCAGCGCAGGCGGCGATCAAGGCAAGAGTCTGAAGCGCTTTGCGATTCCGGGAGGCGTTCTATCGGGGCCGCGCTTCGTTCAGCGGCGCCAATAGCCGCGATGATGGTAGTAGCCCGGGCCGCCGACCACGACCGTCGGCCCCCAGAAGAAATCATCGTTGCTTTCCATGAACGCACGCTGATCGGCTCGCCGGCTGAGATCCTGATTCATCAGGCAATTGGCGAAATTCTCCGAGCCGCGCTTGAAGCCGTAGCCGCCGCATCTCGCCTCATCGGCCGCTCGTATTTCCTCGGCAGTTTGGCAAGAGGAGAGCACGAAAGCGACTGCGAGGAGCGCGAAAATGGAAGCGACGAGACGCATGACCTAGTATCCTGAATGCAACTTTGCAGACTGGAATTATAGCGCTACGCCGCATGGCGCGAAAGGCTTATCGTCGCCGCAGGCTGAAACGACTATTGAGCAGCCTCTCTCGGCTTTTCGGGCAGCTGCTGCACCAGGTTGACGAAGGCGTCGGCGAACCGCAGCAGATGCTCGGTTTCCTCGTCCGGTTCCAGGAGGCGAATTTCTGCACCGTCTTCGTCGAGCGCTGCAAAAAGGGTGCGCATCGTGGTGTTCCCTTCCGGAATTCTGATGACCGCCAGCCGGCGGCAATCGGCGATCAATCCTGTGGCTGGGAGATCGAACAAAAAGTCGCCATGCACGGCCGCGGCGGCACGCCTCACAGCTTCGCAGAAGGAAGGCTCTCCGCCGGAAAAACCCTCAAGGGAAAGTTCCAGTTCCAGAAGCTCAAGCGGCAATATCGGGTCTGTTGCGTCTGCCGCGACAATGGCCGCATTTGGCAGCGGCCGGGTTGCGATGTCTTGAGAAAGCATCGGTTCCATCTCATCAAGTCCCTTCGAAGCCTCGATAAAACGCCCAAGAATGGCCTTTTTAGGGAATTTAAGCAAGCGCTCACGTTTTTCGGCAATCCATCGCCAGGCTGAACTTTGGCAAGGCATCGCTCACGGACGGCATGACTTAAGATTTATTTTCATCATTTCCTGCTTTAAACATGGATCACTTATCCGGGATTCGGTGCATCCGGCTTCCGATCCGACGCGCCGACGAGCACTTGATGACCATTCGTTTCGACCGTCCTGTTTCACATGCTGCCCGGGCTGCGCGCCTCATTGCCGCCTTTGCGCTTGTGCTGTGCGGCGTGACGCTGATCGGGCATCGTTTCGGGCCGCTGGAAATGCCCTATTTCGTGCTGCTGATGCTGATCTCGGCGGGCTGCGCTGCGATCGCGGTGGTGCTGGCGGCGATCGGTCTTGCCCAGCTTTGGCAAAGCGCTGCCTTCGGCGGCGTTTCTGCCGTCAAGGCAATCATCTATGCCGCCCTGCCGCTTGCCATCTTCGGCCTTGGCGTGGAGCGCTTCTGGACCCGCCCGCCGATCTACGAAGTATCGACTGATCTCAGCGACCCACCGCAATGGTTGGCGACACCGGACGCCAGGCAGATCTGGCTGCCGTTGCGCCATCTGGTGAACGAGCAGGAGCGGCAGGCGCAATTCGACGCTTATCCGGCCCTGATCAGCCGCCGCTACGAAGGGGCTGCCGACCGCGTGCTGGAGGCCGTGCGCAAGGTGGCGAGGGACAGCCACATTACCGTCGTTAAGGCAGAGGGCGCGGAGGTGGCCGATCCGAACGGCGCTGCGAAGCCCAAACGCCGCATGCGTCTCCAGCAGCGCGCCAGCCCAGCACAGGACGATACCGCCGTCGGCGACATGCCTGACTTCATTCCGGTGCCGACCCCGCGCCCCTTTCGGGATGGCGTCGCCGATCTGATCCGCCAGAACACCGACGTCATCCTGCAGGGGGAACTGCGCACCCGCATTTTCGGCCTGCCCTGCGACGTGCTGATCCGGATCCGCGAGGAAGCTGAAACGACGCTCGTCGATATTCGCGTCGCGTCCCGTTACGGGCAGAATGATCTCGGTGTCAGCGCCGACACGGCAGACAGCTTCCTGAAAGCGCTCGATGCCGAGTTGCTGGGCATAGCGGGAAGTTGAGGCCTCTCAGAGGGGGCGGTATGCTCCCGCCAACGCCGGAGGGCCATCTGTTTCGACACGGCCTTTCTCGACCAGGTCTTCCAGATGTGCCAGCACCGAAAGTGCTGCTGCGCCGTGCAGGCGTGGGTCCGTGTCGCGATAGATGGCCTTGACCATGTCGGGGATCAGGCGGTCGCCGGCCTTGATGCGCTCCAGCACGGCGCGCTCGCGCATGCGGCGATGGGTTCTGAGGCCGCGCATGAAAGAGGCAGGCTCCTTAACCGGCCCGCCATGGCCTGGCAGGAACAGGCGGTCCTCGCGGGCGAGAAGCCTCTCCAGCGAGGCCATGTAATCGGCCATTGAACCGTCCGGCGGCGCGACGATTGACGTCGCCCAGGCCATGACATGATCGGCGGAAAAGACGATGTCGGTGCCCTCGAGTGCGAAGCAGGCGTGGTTGGCTGCGTGACCCGGCGTCAGCAGCGCCGTCATCTGCCAGCCGTCGCCGGAGATGCTTTGACCGTCGCCAAGCACGATATCCGGCTGAAACTCCATATCCGAGCTTTCGGCAAAGGGGTTGACCTCCCCGCGATGGAGCGGTCGCGCGGAGCGATGCGGCCCTTCGCCGACGGTCAGTGCGCCCGTCGCCTCCTTCAGCCGCTTGGCGAGCGGCGAGTGATCGCGATGGGTGTGGCTGACGAAAATATGGGTGACTTCGCGGCCCTTCAGTGCCTCCATCAAGGCGGCGAAATGCGCCTCGCTTTCGGGGCCGGGATCGATGACCGCCACCGACGTGCTGCCGACGATGTAGCTGTTGGTGCCGTGAAAGGTGAAGGCACTCGGATTGTTGACCGTTATTCGCTCGATGCCGGGTGCAACGGGAACGGCGCGGCCATAGGCGGGCTCGAAGGCAAGGTCGAAGTCAGGTGTGCTCATGATTGCTTGTATTCGATTTCGATAAAGGACATCGGCTCGGAGCTGGCGTTGACGACATTGTGCTCGACGCCCGCCTCGCGCCGATAAGCGGCACCCTTGGCGATGTCGACGCGGCGGCTGCCGCCGGGCTCTTCCAGCAGAAGCTGGCAATCCGTCATCGGCACGACGACATAGCCGAGGCCATGGACATGGTGCCCGGTATCAGCTCTTGGCTCGAAATCCCAGCGCGTAATACGCACGGCGGCGTCATCGAGAAGCACGGTGGGAACAGCCGGCGGGCGCGCGCGAAACTGGCTCATCGGGCCTCCTCATTCGGATTGCAGCGCAGCAAGACCTATCATAGCCGCCAAAAAAGCACACAGAAATATGCGCTCATGCATAACTTAGTGATTGTGGCGGCAAGCGACCTTTGCTAATCAGACGCCGATTTGGCGGAAATTGAAGCCATTTCATCTGTTGGGGCGTCGCCAAGCGGTAAGGCACCGGTTTTTGGTACCGGCATTCCCAGGTTCGAATCCTGGCGCCCCAGCCACACTCTTCCTTCTCTCCATGTCGAGTGGACACCCGGTAACAGAATTGTCGGCAGGCATGCGCCTTTCGCAAAATGGGTCAGTGTGCCCGATTTCGTGGAACGTCAGATCCTGGCCGTTAGCCTACAAACAAAAGCAGGCGGCCCATGCAGGCCGCCCGCTGGCATTGTCTCGTGATGAAGCTCTGGCCTCAGTCGGCGCTGTCAGCTTTTTCGGCTTTTTCAACCTTCTCCGATGGTGCGAGAAGCTCGGCGCAATAGGAGGGACCGCTGACGCCTGGCTGGTCGCCGAGGATGCGGACCGAACGGATCTCATAGCTCTGGTTAGTGACGATGTCGGCCTTGCAGCTGAGGGAGCGCTTGCCGGTCGTCTTGCCGTCCTTCGTCTTGATGGTGAGGTTCTTGTAGCCGCCGCGCCAGGTGTAGACACGACTGCCGCTTTCGTCGCGATCGGAAAGTGGCGGCCCGTATGCTGCGAAGAAGCGTCCTGCGGACTTGCCTTCCCAGCGATCCTGAACGGGGTTCTTGGCGAGCAGCGGAATGACTGCTGTCTTTGTCGTCGTGGTTGTGGTGCTGCAACCGGCTAGCGCCAGCAACAGTCCCGCCGCGGTGATCATGCGGATATTCATCGTGTCGTCCTTGAGCTTCTGTCACGCATTCGGTTGCGGAAAGCCGCTCTGTCCAACGACGTTTCCACCTGTCCCGCTAAGGGCTTTAGCGCCAAAGCCGGCAAAAGAAAATTCCCATCCGCGTGTTCAAGAGGGATTTTAATCGATCTGTTGCGTCTTTTGCACGCCGGCAATTTCAGCTCCTGTTTCCTGCCGTTTTTCTAGGCAGATGCCGCTGTAATTTTTTCGTCAAAAATCAAACGCTTTTTTTAAATTGGTGCTTGTGCATCAAAAATGGCTGGTCTATAGAAGCGCCGCTGGTCACGGAGTGTAGCGCAGTCTGGTAGCGCACCACGTTCGGGACGTGGGGGTCGAGTGTTCGAATCACTCCACTCCGACCAGCTCAAAATTCCGATATATCCCGAAAAATACTAAGTAAACGACGAGCTGTCCGGCCCCGGCCGCGATGGTCGTAGGCGCTCGATTCGGCAGCCATCATGGCGTCCTTCCCGGTTCCCGCTCGGCATATGGCCTCCCTTCAGATATGCTTTTGCAATGCCGGCTCTTTTTGTCGTACGAAGCACAATATACAAAGGAAATACAGGCATCGACTCAGGCAACGGGTGGCCTGTGGGCGCTATAGTGGAGGGATGGATGAGTTTTGTTGAAGGAGCGGCCGCATTGGCGGGCGAGGGGCCTTTGCGGCGACGGCTGCGCAATATCATCATGCGCAAGCTAGGGATCGCGGCAGGCCTCGGCGTCCTGATCCTGAGCACCGGTTTTCTTCTCGCTTCCAGCACCAATTTCCTCAGCGCCGCCGATTGCGGCAATGTCCCCGCCCCGGGCCTGGATTGGAGCAAGTGCAGCAAGACCAACATCATGCTGCAGAGTAGCGATTTGCACGGCGCCAATCTTGCCGGCGCCCACTTCGACAGCACGGATCTCAGCGATGCCAATCTGATATCGGCCAACCTCGAGAAAGCGACCTTGGTGCGTGCCTGGCTGAAGAATGCCAAGGCAGATGGCGCGAATTTCAAAAAGATCGAGGCATATCGGTCTGATTTCAGCAACGCATCCCTCAACGGCGCCTCTTTTGCCAATGCCGAACTGCAGCGGGCAGAATTCGACAGCGCGCAGCTCGCCAATGCTGATTTTCAAAAGGCTGAACTTGGCCGCGCAGATTTCAACAAGGCGGTCCTATCGGATGTGAATTTCTCGTTTGCTAATCTGTCTCGCGCGACGCTGAGCGGCGCGGTGATAAAGGGACAGATCTCCCTCAGCGGTGCCTTCATGTATCTGACCCGCATCGAGGGCCTTGATCTGTCGAATGCGGCGGGCCTGCAGCAGGCGCAGCTCAATCTTGCCTGCGGCGACAATTCCACCAAGCTGCCATCCTGGCTGAAGGCGCCGGCCGTCTGGCCGTGTCCCCCTGATGATCCGGACGACAAGGATTGATGTCGGCTTCCGAAGGATAAGAGACTTAAAGAAAGCGACGTGCGATGTTTGCGGAAAAGACGATCCAGAGCGACAGCAAGCCCGAATTCTATTGTGAACTTGCAGGGCAACTGCAGGCGCTGCTTGCCGGTGAGAAGGACGCTATCGCCAATGCCGCCAATACATCGGCGCTGATCTTTCAGATGTTGCCGGATCTCAACTGGGCAGGCTTCTATTTTCTGCAAGCCGCTGACGAACTGGTGCTCGGCCCGTTCCAGGGCAAGCCGGCCTGCGTGCGCATTGCCGTTGGCCGTGGCGTCTGCGGAACCGCGGTCGAGAAAGCGGAATCGATCCTTGTCGAGGATGTGCACGCCTTTCCGGGCCATATCGCTTGCGATGCTGCCTCGCGATCGGAACTGGTGGTGCCTTTGTTCCGTGATGGCCGGGTTATCGGCGTCATCGATCTCGACAGCCCGATTGCCGGTCGTTTCGATCGCGATGATCAGGCCGGCATCGAAGCGCTCGCGGCAATCTACGTCACTGCCTGCGCTGCGGATGCTTGAGCGCTCGCAAGGGCGGGGCGTCACGCACGCGTGATCGATATGGCAAATCGACCGAGTGATGCCTATATTGGGCAGGCAATCATTCCCTTAGCGCTGATCGAGCTTGATACCCGTCCCTGGTTCCTCCCCGCAGGCCTTGGCCAAGCTCGAAATGTGTGCCGACGGGCAAGGAGAACAAGAATGAGCAAATACAGCAAGACGACAGAAGCGGTAGCCAAGCTGACCCCTGAGCAGTATCGCGTGACGCAGCAGAGCGGCACTGAGCGTCCGGGCACAGGCGAATATCTCTACAACAAGCAATCGGGCATCTATGTCGATATCGTTTCGGGCGAGCCGCTTTTTGCCTCCGCGGATAAATTCGACTCCGGCTGCGGCTGGCCGAGCTTTACCAAGCCAATCGAGCCCGCCAATGTCAGCGAGCTGACGGATATCTCGCACGGTATGGTCCGCACCGAAGTGCGCTCCGCAAACGGCGACAGCCATCTCGGTCATGTTTTCCCGGATGGACCCATCGATCGCGGTGGCTTGCGCTATTGCATCAATTCGGCCTCTCTCCGCTTCGTGCCGCGTGACAGCATGGAAGCAGAGGGTTACGGCGCCTATATCGATCAAGTGGAGGATGTAAGATGACAACGGAACGTGCAGTTCTCGCCGGCGGTTGCTTCTGGGGCATGCAGGATCTCATCCGCCGTTACAACGGCGTCATCTCGACGCGCGTCGGCTACAGCGGCGGCGATGTCCGCAATGCCACCTACCGCAATCACGGCACCCATGCAGAGGCGATCGAGATCATTTTCGATCCACAGAAGATCAGCTATCGCGACCTCCTGGAATTCTTCTTCCAGATCCATGATCCGTCCACGCTTAATCGCCAGGGCAATGATCTCGGCCTGAGCTACCGCTCAGCGATCTTCTACACCAGCGAGGAGCAGAAGCAGGTTGCGCTCGATACGATCGCCGATGTCGATGCTTCCGGCCTGTGGCCTGGCAAGGTCGTCACCGAAGTCGCACCGGTTGGCGATTTCTGGGAGGCGGAACCGGAGCATCAGGATTATCTGGAGCGCTATCCCAACGGCTATACCTGCCACTTTGCCCGGCCCGGCTGGAAGCTGCCCCGCCGGCAGGCTGATACAGCTCAGCGCGCAGCCTCCTGATGGAAGGATCGGCCGGTATCGACCGGCTGGACCTCTTTCTCGGCACATGGGAGGTGAAGCGGCGGATCATCGATCGCTTCAACCGCACCCGTATCACGTTCGAGGGACAGGCGTTGGTGACGCCTGTCCAGTTTGAAGAACATGGCGATACGCGAAGCGATCACGTGACGCTGAGAAGCAGCCGCACTTACCAGCTTGATGACACAGACGGTGATCTCGTCGTGCGTTTCCCCAATCTTTCGGAATTCATCCGCATAGGCGAAGACGCCTCGCAGCATGTAGTCCATCATTGCGGCCCCGATCTCTACCGGGGCCGTCTTTTCTTTCGCACCTCAGATGTCTGGGCCGAGATGTGGCATGTGCGCGGGCCTAGAAAGAACTACCTGAGCCTCGCGCACTACCGGCGTATTTGACCCGAACCAATCTCCCTAATGGGGTTGGTATCAGCCCGCCCGGCGTCGTGCCTGGACAGCCTTTGCCAGATCTTCCAGCGTGCGGACGGAGGTCGGCCAGTCGATGCAGCCGTCGGTGATGCTCTGGCCATAGACCAGCGGCTTGCCCGGTACGAGATCCTGGCGGCCGGCAACGAGATTGCTCTCCATCATCATGCCCTTGATTCGCCGATCGCCAGCTGCCACTTGCTCGGCAACCGAGGTGACGACGAGCGGCTGGTTTTCCGGGTTCTTGCTGCTGTTGGCATGGCTGGCGTCGATGATGATCTGCGGCTCGAGCCCGGCCTTAAGGGATTGCTCGGCGGTCGCCTGGACGCTTGCCGCGTCATAGTTCGGCTGCTTGCCGCCGCGCAGGATGATGTGGCAGTCCTCGTTGCCGCGGGTCGAAGCGATTGCCGCAAGACCTTCCTTGGTCACCGCCGGGAAGTGATGTGGCTGCGAAGCCGCAATGATGGCATCGAGCGCGATGCGAACGTCGCCATTCGTGCCGTTCTTGAAGCCGACGGGGCAGGAGAGGCCGGATGCCAGCTGACGATGCACCTGGCTTTCGGTCGTCCTTGCGCCGATGGCGCCCCAGCTGACGAGGTCCGAAATATATTGCGGCGTGATGGTGTCGAGATATTCGCAGCCCGCCGGCAGGCCGATTTCATTGACGTCGATGAGCAGCTTGCGGGCGATGCGCAGACCTTCCTCGATACGGTAGCTGCCGTCGAGGTGAGGGTCGTTGATAAGGCCCTTCCAGCCGACCGTGGTGCGTGGCTTCTCGAAATAGACCCGCATGATGATTTCGAGATCGCCGGCAAACCGGTCACGCTGCTCCTTCAGCAGCGCCGCATATTCGCGGGCAGCAGCGGGATCGTGAATCGAACAAGGGCCGATGACGACGATCAGGCGGTCATCCTTGCCGCGAAGGATATTGTGAACGGCGCTGCGCGCCTGAGTAACGGTGTTCGTTACCGCTTCGTCGCGGGGGATCTCATCTATGATCCGAGAAGGCGGCGTCAGCGCCGTAATCTCGACGATGCGCAAATCATCAGTGGAATTCAACACGGTATCGGTTCCTTTCGGGGGTCATACCGTGGCGACAAAAAAAGCCGCCAGGTAGACTAGCGGCTGTTCGGGTCTTTGCTGTCGTGTCTTTTCTAACTACGCACAGGCCCGCCTCCGCTGAGAGCAGCGGTACGAATAAAATCGCGAGGCGTATGCGCAGATAGTCGACATGCGCTGTCTCTACGACAAAAAATCCTGCTTGTCGATGAGATTGGCACCGGGAAACGAAAGAGCTCGCGCCGTAGCGCCGCTTTCTCTCCACAATCGATATCGGTGTGCGGGTGTTTGCCTGCCAACAGGCTGGCTTCGATCGCCGTGCTGTTCGCGGGGTTCGTCACCTGCGTGGCGGCTCGCATCGACAAATGAGTTAACCCCTGTCTCGGAAAGACCGGCCCAACTTCGCTGGAAGTCGAGCCAGTCCTCATCCGATCAGGGGTCAAGTCAGATCAGATCTCGAAAACGAGGTCTTAGAACGTGCGCTGGAAGCGCAGGATACCGGCCCACTGGTCCTGGTTGATGGAGTCCCAGTTGGTGTAGGATACTTCCGGCGTGATCTGCAGGTTCTTAACCGGGGTCCACTTGACGTTCGCGGTAGCAGCGAAGATCTTGGAGTCGGTGTAGGCAACCTGAGCGTTGGCCTGCAGCTTGCTGTTGATCGGAACGGTCACGCCGGTCCAGAGGGCCCAGTCGCCCCAGCCGATCGGCTTGGCCGGGCCAGTACCGTTCGAGTTTGCGTACTTGTTGAGCTTGTCGCCGTTGGTGTTCCAGCCGCCCATCAAGAAGGCCTTGAAGACGCCAAAGTCGGCATCGACGCGAGCCTTAACAGCGCCTTCTTCAACGATCGAGTCGTAGCCGCCGACGACCTTGAAGCCGAAGTTGCCAGCCTTGTAGCCAACACCTGCAACGACGTCCGGCAGGTAATGGTTGGAACTGTCTTCACCGTTCACGCCGGTGGCCTTGTCACCGGAGTTGCTGTCTTCGAGCGAGACCACGGCCGTGAAGCCGTTGCCGGCATCGTAGTTGTAGGTCAACTGGTTCAGTTCGTACGGGCCGTCAAAGACCACGTCGTCGTTCATGACGCCGCCGGCATAGCCGATGTAGGAGTTGTACTGCGAGTCAGCCTTACCGACGAGGAAGCCGCCGAGGCTGATGTTGGCGAATACCAGCTTCGTGGTGGTCGCGCCGCCATCCTGCCAGTCCCAACGCATGACCATGTTGGTCTTCAGCGGGCCGAATTCGGTATCAGAAGCCGTGTCAATATGGAGCTGAGCGCGGGTGTGCCACAGCGTGCCGAAACGGTCAGCCGGGTTGTAAGCATTGTACCACTTGCCTTCGGTACGGACATAACCACCGATCTTGAGGCAGGTTTCGGTGCCCGGAATGAAGAAATAACCAGCGCCGTATGCGTCGCAAATACGGACGTATTCGAGCGGTTCCGGCTCAGCGGCGACGATGGCATCAGCTGCCTGAGCGCCAGAAACTGCTGCGAGAGCAGCAGCGGAGCCGAGAAGAAGGCTCTTGATGTTCATAAAAACTCCAATCCAAAATAGATTGGGCATAGGCAATCGCGCCGAAAAATCGACGTGCCCTAACCCTATCCCTGTTTAAATACCCCGACTCGGGAGAAACGGGCCCCACCCGCTTCTGGTCCTATTAAAGAGGAACTCCTGTAAAGTTATATGATATATTTCTATCAGCGTCGCATTTTCGTGATTTAAAAATTTTAGTTGCGCGAATGCCACATATACCTACAGAAGTAGTAAGCTATGCGTAATATTGGTTTGACAATAGTCATTCGGAAAAATGAAAAGGCCGCTATACTTCTTTGGGTTGCGTTGGATATACTTGAATAAGCGTTGAAGGTGCGCGCGAATGACACCTGCGGCTGAGATGCCGCCGCGGCCTGCCGAATGAGCAAATGGCCAAAGACCCTTATAAGGGAATGACGCTTTTCGAAGGTTACGCGGTTCGTTTGGTGGCCGAAGCTACGACCTTGCTCAGAACCGATCCGAGCATGATGCCCCAAAGCCCGCTGATCATGCCGACGACGATGTCGAGCGTCGAGCCGTAATTGCCGTTGGCGAGGAAATGCGACAGGCAAAGCACCAGCACGCTGCCGATCATCAGGAGGCAGGTGAAGGAAGGGGACTGCGGATAGGCAAGGCGAGCAAGCATGCCGGCAATGCACAGTGCGCCGGCGCGCAGGATGTCAAATGGATTGCCGAACGCGACCTGCCAATTGAGATGCGCAAGGGTCACGGCCACGAGGGCCGCGATATAAGTCCATGCGATTATCTTCAAAAACCGGTCTGAGATCATGGGGCGATGATATAGCAGCCGCGCTTGTGAATGCCAGCCTCGCATCGCTTTAGAGAGTGGGTCGAGCCGCACTTGGATGCGCACATTTTATGTGTCGGCGAAATATTATGTTGCGGCTCGGAAACACTTGCGGCGTAATTCAGCCCTTTATTCGCCATTTTGGCATGCGCGCAGGGCCGCCTATGCGGCTGCCCTGCGACTTCCACTTGAATACACCCAGTGCATGTTTCACAAGAATGCGCAGCGGTCTTGCGCTAGCGATGCGGCTCAGGCCTTCTTTACGCGGAGCACTTCCTCTTCCTCCAGCAAGGGATTTGCATCTTCGGCGATGTCGGCCGATGCGCCTCTGCCGAGGAAGGTGAAAACCACGATTGCGGTTGTGGCGGTGATCGCGGTCAGCAGCCAGAGCAGCGAACTGAAGGCATTGCCGTAGCCGCTAATCAGCGCATCATGGCTGATCGCCGGTACATTCGATGCGGCGGCGGCAAGATCGCCTGTGACAAGCCGCTGGGCCGCAGATGAAGCCTGCCCACTCGCAGTCGCTCCGAGATTCGACTGAATGAACGCGGAAAGGATGGCGCTGACGACCGCAAGCGCGACCCCTTCGCCGGCGACACGCGTTGTGCTGAAGATGCCGGTCGCCATGCCCGCGCGCTCTTTCGGAACCACGCTGACGGCAAGCCCGTCCATCAGGCCCCAGGGCAGGCTGATGCCGACGCCGATCGTCAGCAGTGGACCGATCAAAGCCGATGCCGAGGAGCCGGCGACAAAATAGCTGAGCCAGAAGAGACCGGCTGCCGAAACGATGAGGCCGCTGCCGCAGATCGTTGCGGCACTGAACCACCGCGTCAGAAGGCCGGCGGCGATAGGCAGGATGAGAAGCGGAGCCGAAAGCGCGATCATCATCCGCCCGGCGGCAATCTCGCTCATGCCCTCGATCCCGACGAAGCGCACCGGCAGCAGGATCAGGAGGACGACGAAGGCATAGGCGGGCGCCGCCGCAAGCAGTTGCACGCCCACGAAGCGCGGGTAACGGAAGAGGGTGAGATCCAGCATCGGCCTTTTTACCGAGCGTTCGATGATACCGAAGGCGAGGAACAGCAAGGCTGCGCCGACAAGCAGAGCAATGACAAGCGGATCGCTCCAGCCGGTCTCCGGCGCGCGTAGCATGCCATAGGTGAAAAGCGTCAGCGCAAGGGTGAAACTTAGCGCTCCCAACCAATCGAGTCCGGCTGTATCGGGATCGCGGGATTCGCGCAGATGATATGCGCCTAGGCCGAGTGCGAGCAGCGCCAACACGACCACGAGGAGAAAGATCGATGGCCAACCGAAGGCATCGATCATCAAGCCCGAAGCGATCGGCCCGAAGGCGAGACCCACGCCGAAGCTGGAGCCGACGATGCTGAAAGCCCGCATGCGCGCGCTGCCGTCGAATTCCTGGGCGAGCGAGGCCATGCCGCCGGAGAAGGCGGCGGCTGCGCCAAGACCTTGCAGTGCCCTTAATACGTCGAAGAGGACGATATTGCCGGCAAAGGCGAGGCCCGCCGAAAACAGGGCGAAGCAGCCGACGCCCGCCAGGAAGATGCGCCGGCGGCCGAAGCTGTCGGCCAGTGCGCCTGCGACCATCAGGCTGCTGCCGAAGGTTAGCATGAAGGCGTTGGTCACCCAGTTGAGGGCGATGGGGCTACCACCGAGCGTCCGGCTGATCGCCGGCAGCGCGACGGCTGGACCTGTAAATGTCAGGGGCATGGCTGCGGCGGCGCAGCAGACCGCCACGAGAACAAAGAGTTTTTCAGTCGGACTTGCGACCTGTGTCTTGGGCGAGATCATCGGGATTCCCGTTGGGTTCGAGCAAGGAAAGCCGTGGGTATCCCTGGGAGTGGGTGCGTCGAGCGCCGTTGCCCGCGGCTTTAAGTTACCTAGTCAGGATAGTTTTGCTGTAATTCTATGATAATATGGCTATAGCTCCGCATATATCGGAAAAAAACGCTCGAATGGGGTACCATGGATCGCCTGAGTGGCCTGAATGCTTTTGTGCGGACCGCCGATCTCGGCAGTTTCGCAGCCGCAGGGCGCGTGCTCGGTCTGTCGGCTTCCGCGGTCGGTAAGGCGGTGACCACTCTGGAGCGGCAACTCGGCGTCCGGCTGCTGCAGCGCTCCACCCGCAGCATTCGTTTGACCGAAGAGGGGCGCCTCTTTCACGAGCGCTGCCGGCGCGTGCTCGATGATCTCGACGATGCCCAGGCCTCGCTTGCGCAGGCTGTGGCGGTGCCGCGCGGAAGGCTGCGCGTCAGCGTGCCCATCGTCAGCTATCATTTCCTGCTGCCGGTGGTGCCGGAATTCGTAAACCGCTATCCCGAGGTCGAACTCGATATCGATTTCAATGACCGCATCGTCGATATGATCGAGGAGGGCGTCGATGTCGCGATCCGCAGCGGCGACCTGCCGGATTCACGATTGATGTCGCGCACCCTGCGGCCATTCCAGATGCTGCTTTGTGCCGCTCCTTGCTATTTGGAGCGGCACGGCACGCCCGATTGTCCAAAGGCGCTCAACGAGCACTCAGCGGTGCGCTTCCGGTTTCCCAATAGCGGTAAACTGCAGGAATGGCCTTTGAGCCTGCCCGAAGGAGAGCCTGATCTGCGCATCAGAACGGCATTTTCCTGCAATAATATGGAGGCGGTGCGCGGCGCGACCGTCGCCGGGCTCGGCATCGGGTGCATGCCGGATTTCCTAGTGCGCAGTTCGCTTGCCGAAGGTAAGCTGCTAACCGTTCTTGATGATTTTATCGATGAGCCCGGTCACTTTCATATGCTCTGGCCATCGAGCCGCCACCTGTCGCCCAAGGTCCGCGTATTCGTCGATTTTCTCGGCGAGCGGCTGTTCGCAAAGAGCTGCGATATCTTGCCCGCGGCGCACAACGCATGAACAAGGGGCTAAGTCGGCTCGTCTTCAACACTCACGCGAGATTGCGGATTGAGCTGGCGATAGCCGTCGCTTTAGCTTCGGCAGCCAGCTCCGATCACGACAATTGCAGTTTGTAACCGATGTGGGTGGGCTCAAAACCCATCCGATCGTAGAAGCGGTGCGCATCAGGACGTGCCTTGTCGGTGGTCAGTTGCATCAAGGCGCATCCGTGTGAGCGGCTATAGTCGATGGCCCATTTGAACATGGCCTCGCCGATTTGTTCGTTTCGCCTTGAATGGGAAACTCGCACACTTTCGATCTGGGCACGCTTGGCCCCTCGGCGCGACAGCCCGGGGATAATCGTCAGCTGAAATGTCCCGACGATCTCGCTTCCATCCTCGACAACGCACAGAAACTGATTGGGATCAGCTTCGATCTCGGAAAATGCTTCGCGGTATTGAGCTGCATCCTCCGGCCCGCTCGTTTCCCTCGTGGCGCCCAAAATGTCATCTGCAAGCAAGTCAACTATCGTTGTCAGATCGGCGGCGGACGCCCTGCGAAAGACCAATTGCGTCAAGCTTTGGGTTCCTTGTTTCAATCCTGCCGTGATCGAGGCAACCACGATCCGACTTCGCTTCAAGCCTATCGCAGCCATGAGCAAGCCCGATATTTCCTCTTATCTCAGAGTTCCACGACTGCTAAGGGCTGAAAGCTCCCTTCGATGGCAGCATTTGCCATATTGACCGCAAATCGAACCGCGCGATACCAAGGCCGCCTGCAACCGCCAAGATGTGGGGATCACGATGAGCCGTTTCTGGAGTCCTGTTGTTCATTCCTTGATCCCCTATGTCGCCGGCGAGCAGCCTGCCATGAGCGATATTGCCAAGCTGAACACCAATGAAAACCCTTACGGTCCTTCTCCGCTTGCGCTGGAGGCGATCTCGAAGGCCGTATCCGACACGCTGCGGCTCTATCCGGATCCGACGGCGCGGGGACTGAGGGCTGCGATCGCTGCAAGCTATGGGCTGGACAAGGACGAGGTTTTTATCGGCAATGGGTCGGATGAAGTCCTTGCGCATACATTCCATGCGCTGCTCAATCACGAAGAGCCTCTGCTGTTCCCGGACATTACCTACAGTTTCTATCCGACCTATTGCCGTCTCTATGGCATCGAGTTTCGGGAGGTGGCTCTCGACGCCAGAATGCGGGTTCGGGTCGCCGATTACCGCCAATCCTGCGGCGCGATCATCCTGCCCAATCCCAACGCCCCCACAGCGATCGGCCTGCCAATTGCCGACATTGAGACCCTTGTGCGGGAGCACCCGGACCAGGTTGTCGTGATCGACGAAGCCTATGTGGATTTCGGTGGCGAAAGCGCCATTCCGCTGGTGCGCAAATACCCCAATCTCCTGGTGGTCCAGACATTTTCGAAGTCTCGCGGGCTTGCCGGGCTTCGTGTCGGCTTCGCCGTTGGGCAAAGGCCGTTGATCGAGGCACTGGAGCGCGTCAAGGATAGCTTCAACTCCTACCCCATCGACAGGCTCACCTTGGCCGGCGCCATTGCTGCCTGGGAGGATCGCGACTGGTTCGAACGTCACCGCGCGCTGGTTATTGCGACTAGGGATCGCTTGGGTATCGCGCTCGAAACACTCGGCTTCGAGGTGCTTCCGTCTTCTGCCAATTTCGTGTTCGCAAGACACGCCAGCAAACCGGGCGCGGACCTAGCGGCGGAGCTAAGGAGCAGGGCGGTACTGATCAGGAGATTTTCAGGAGCCCGCATCAGCGACTTCTTGCGCATCTCTATCGGAACGGATGCCGAATGCGATCGGCTGTTGGCAGCGCTCGACGACATATTGCGCTGATCTGGACGAGCGCGGCGCACTATTTTTAAGAAGAGGCCGATCGAAGTCGGCCTCTCGTTGTTTCAGACTATGCCGCGATCAGATGTCGCTTGCGGCATTGCTCCAGATTTCCGCAGCCTGCGCGGCGGTCACGCGGCGAACGTCGGTTTCGTCGCGGCGGCTGGCGAAGAGTTCGCTTGCCATGATCTGCTCGGCGAGATCGGCCGGCAGCGACAGGAGAACACGCTGGCCTTCCTTGTGGATGCCACCGACATCCGTGCGCTTGCCGGTGATCATCCCGCCGGCGATTGTATTGTTTGTCTCGGGGTCGATCAGGATGAAGGAGCCGGTCGAACGGTTCTGGTCGTAGGGGTCGAAGACGGCGGCTTCATCGAAGGAAAGACGAACCTTGCCGATGGCGTTCATCCACAGCGCCTGCGCCGGTGCCCAAGCGCCGGTCTTCAGTTCCAGTTGCGCGATCGGCTGCACCTGGACGCGCTGGCGACGGCTGCCGCTCTTCAGCCAGTAACGCTTGCCGGGCTCGATGCCCTCGGGCTGCAGCGCCACAACTTGTGCATCGAAAGACAGACCCGACTGCGGCTGGCTGTCGATTGCCACGATCATGTCGCCGCGCGATACGTCCACCTGGCGGTCGAGAACCAGGGTGATTGCGTCACCGGCAACGGCAGCGTTCCGCACCAGATCGAAAGTGACGATCTTGGAGACATTGGCGACCATGCCCGACGGCAGGATCATGACGCTGTCGCCCGGCTTCACCGAGCCGCCGGCGACCGTGCCCTGATAGCCGCGGAAGCTTTCGCCCGGGCGAGAGACGCGCTGCACGGAAAGGCGGAAGCC
Source organism: Rhizobium sp. BR 314 (assembly GCF_047445805.1). Classification (NCBI taxonomy): domain Bacteria; kingdom Pseudomonadati; phylum Pseudomonadota; class Alphaproteobacteria; order Hyphomicrobiales; family Rhizobiaceae; genus Rhizobium; species Rhizobium sp. BR 314. The sequence continues at coordinate 39,559 of NZ_JARWLA010000002.1, forward strand.
GACAGCCTGCGAGGAGCGGACGGTTGCCTGCTCAAGCGCTTCGACCAGTGTCGGGCCGGCGTACCAGGGCATGACGGCCTGGCCGGAGTAAACGACGTTTTCGCCCTTCAGAGCGGACATCGGGATGGCCGTGATCTGCTTGACGCCGAGCGAGAGCGCGAACTCGCGGAAATCATGCGAGATTTTTTCGAAGCCGGCGCGGTCGTAATTCGTCAGGTCGATCTTGTTGACGGCCAGCACGAACTGCTTGATGCCGAGCAGCGAGGCGATCGTCGCATGGCGGCGGGTCTGTTCGAGAATACCCACGCGCGCATCGATCAACAGAACGGCGAGATCGGCGGTGGAGGCGCCGGTCGCCATGTTGCGCGTGTACTGCTCGTGACCGGGCGTATCGGCGACGATGAAGGAGCGGTTGTCCGTCGAGAAATAGCGATAGGCGACATCGATGGTGATGCCCTGTTCGCGCTCGGCCTGCAAACCGTCGAGCAGCAGTGCGAAATCAGGCAGGCCGAGATCATTCTGTTTGCCGGTGGAATCGCGTCGTAGCGTCGCGGCCTGGTCTTCCTTGACCGCCTTGGTATCCCAGAGCAGACGACCGATCAGCGTCGACTTGCCGTCATCGACGCTACCGCAGGTGATCAGGCGAAGCGGGCGCGAATCGCGGACGGCCTTGGCCGGTTCGGCGGCGGGTAGGGCGACGATATTTGCGTTTGCGGTCATCTCAGAAATATCCTTCGCGCTTCTTCTTTTCCATGGAGCCGGACTGGTCGCGGTCGATGGCGCGGCCCTGGCGTTCGGAAACCGTGGCAATTTCCAGCTCAGCAATAATCTCTTCTAGGGTCGTGGCGGTAGAACGGATCGCACCTGTCAGCGGGAAGCAGCCGAGGGTACGGAAGCGGATGAGCTCTTCGCGCTTGGCCTCGCCGGGCAGCAATTCAAGCCGCGGGTCCGCCGCCATGATCATCATGCCGTCGCGCTCGACAACCGGGCGCTTGGCCGCGAAATAGAGCGGCACGATCGGGATCTCTTCAGCCTGGATGTAGCGCCAGATATCGACTTCGGTCCAGTTGGACAGCGGGAAGACGCGAACGCTTTCGCCCTTGCGGATCTGGCCGTTGTAGACGTTCCAGAGTTCCGGGCGCTGGTTGCGCGGATCCCAGCGATGGTCCGGCGTGCGGAAGGAGTAGATGCGCTCCTTGGCGCGCGAGGCCTCTTCATCGCGGCGGGCACCACCGAAAGCGGCGTCGAACTGGCCGGCATCGAGCGCGTGACGGAGCGCTTCCGTCTTCATGACGTCGGTATAGCGAGCCGAGCCATAGGTGAACGGGGTGATGTTCTCCGCCTTGCCGCGCGGATTGATGTGCTCGATCAGATCGAGATCGTACTTCTTCACGATCTCGTCACGGAAGGTGATCATCTCGGCAAATTTCCAGCCGGTGTTCACATGCAAGAGCGGGAAGGGGACACGGCCGGGATAGAAGGCCTTGCGTGCCAGATGCAGCAGCACCGACGAATCCTTGCCGATCGAATAGAGCATGACAGGACGCTCGAATTCGGCTGCGACCTCGCGGAAGATATGAATGGCTTCGTTTTCCAGCGCCTTCAGATGCGGATCGAGCGGCGGCTTCGTGCTTTGCGGATTGGAGATTTCCGTATCCGGACGGCTATCGGGCATGTATCACTCCAGAACTTTCAAGTGCCCCGGCCGGAAGGCTGGCCGGAAGGAATAGATTCTATGGCTCCTGGCAGACCGGCGGCGGTGAAACGCGCTTCGGATCGATGCCGGGAGCCGGCGGGGCTTTATTGTGCTGTTGCGGCAGCGCCCTCTTCGTGAACATGCAGGCCGCATTCGCGCTTCTCGTCGTTTTCCCACCACCAGCGGCCGGCTCGTTCGGGCTCGCCCGGCTTGATGGCGCGTGTGCAAGGTTCGCAGCCGATGGAAGGGTAGCCGCGTGCGTGCAACGGGTTAACGGGAACGCTGTTCACTGCGACATAGGCGCGGATGGCATCGATGTCCCAATCGGCCAGCGGGTTCACCTTGATCAGGTTACGCTCGGGATCGAACTCGGCAAACGGTGTATCGGCGCGATTGACAGACTGGCCACGACGCAGGCCGGTGATCCAGATGCTGGCGCCCGACAGTGCACGCGCAAGCGGCTTCAGCTTGCGCACGCCACAACAGGCATGCCTGGCTTCGACGCTCTCATAGAAACCGTTCAGACCGTATTTTGCGGCATAGGCGTCGATATCGGCCTGCTCCGGCTCGTAACGGACAATGTTGATATCGTACTGACTTTCCGTTTCGTCGATCAGGGCAAGCGTTTCGGGAAAAAGGCGGCCGGTCTGCAGGGTCGCAACTTCAATCGGCAGACGATGGTTACCAATCTCGGCTGTAATCACCTGATCTTCTATCCCGAGCGAGGTCGTGAACACGGCGCGGCCACCGAGGCTGGCGACGAGGGACAGACGGCCGGCAAGATCAAGCGATGCGAGCTGGCTGTCGAGTGTCGCTGCATCTTCAATTGAGGTGATAGCAGTCATGGGGGATCCTGTCCTGATGTTGCCCGGAGTATCGCAGCTAGTCCGGGCAACGGACAGAAAAATAGATTTCGAAAGGATACGGCTGGAGAGCAAATATCTCCATGAAGAAGCGCCGATAAGGAAAAGCGACCGCCTCGGCTGTTGACCAGGGCGCTTCTCCGCCGGAAGCGGCTCTTCGGGTGCACTTGCTATGGCTCGCCATATTTAAGTGCTTGCTTTAATGTCTATAGAAATAGTAGAGTTACACATAGCTTGTCAAATGGAAATCGGAAGTGATGCCCGAAATGATGCGTGGCGGCGCATTTTAAGTTAAACTAAGGGCATAGCGACGAAGAATGACAACAAGTCTGGGTTGCTAACATTTCCTGGCATTGCGCCAAGGGTGTGAGTGCTTCGAAATTGCCCCCGGGACGAGGGCTGAGGAGTTCTGGAGCGGACCGGCTGAATCCATCGGCCGAACGTATCGCATGTGTGTGTGAAGCGGTTCGAAATGATTACTCAAAAAGCGAAATATGCGTTGCGGGCGCTGTCTGCCCTGGCTCAGTCAGGGGCAGGCGAGCCGATGATGATTTCCGACATTGCGGCCCAGCAGAAGATCCCGAAGAAGTTTCTGGAGCAGATTCTTCTCGACCTGAAGCATCAGGGTATTGTGATCAGTCGGCGTGGCAAGCAGGGCGGTTATCTCCTGCGCAAGCCGGCCCAAGAGATCACCTTCGGGGAGATCCTTCGCATTATCGACGGGCCGATCGCGCCACTGCCCTGTCTGTCGCTCACCGCCTACCGTCGCTGCGATGATTGTGACGGCGAGCAGACCTGCGAAATCCGCCATGTCTTTGCCCGTGTCGCGGATGCGACCCGCAAGGTTCTCTTCTCGACCACGATCGCCGATGCCGTCGCGCAGGCTGACGGCGCCGAGGTTACGAGGCTGATGGCCTGAGAGACGTGCCGAGCAACGGCATTGGACGCTTGTCCATGCGCAGTTGCGCGAAGCCATCCGGACCCTGGAGCATTTCCGGGAAAGGTGCGCAGCGGTTTCCGTCCGGAATGCGTCGGTAGACGCTCTAGCTGGCGGCGTGTTCCCCGCCAGCCTCCTTGTCCATTGCGCGTCGAGCCCGGATTGCTGCCGCTATGAAGACGCGCGACAAGCCGTGATAAAGCGGTTCGCGAGACAGTAGCCTCGACGTGACGTAGCCGATCATCGACACCGCCATGATCGGGATGACGGCCTGATGGTCGCCGGTCATTTCCAGAATGATGACGAAGGCCGTCATCGGCGCCTGCACCACGCCGGCGAAATAGCCGGCCATGCCAAGGATCGCGGCAAGCGCCACGCTGCCGCCGATCAGTGTGCCCACCGTGCTGCCGARGCCGGCGCCGAYGGCAAGCGACGGCGCGAAAATGCCGCCGGGAATGCCTGAGATCATCGACAGAAAGCTGGCGAGAAGCTTTTCAACAAAGAACAGCGGCGGCAGGGCGTGGCCCTCGACGGCGCCGCGAGCCTGCTCGTAACCGGTGCCGAAGGTCTGGCCACCGGAGATTACGCCGACGGCCGCCACGACGAGGCCGCAGAGGCCGGCAAGGATCAGCATGCGCTTGAGCGGCTGCGGCTGCGCCCCGCGGCGGATACGGATGCCGGCATAGAGCGCCAGTCCGCTGAAAGTGGCGCCGAGCGCACCGCCGCCGACGCCGCAGATCAGCATGACGATCCAGTCCCGAAACATCGTCGGCGCGGCATCGGCCGTGCCGAAATAGTTGTAGCTGCCGGAAAGGCCGAGAGCAGCTAGACCGGACAGGATGACGGCGGTCAGGACCAGACCATTGGCGCGGGATTCATAGGTGCGGCTCATCTCCTCGATGGCAAAGACGATACCGGCAAGCGGCGTGTTGAAGGCAGCCGCGATACCGGCGGCGGAGCCGGCAAGGATCAGCCCCTTCGCCTGCGCCATGCCGCCGAAGCGGGCAACGGCCAGCATGAAGGACGCGCCGACCTGTACCGTCGGCCCTTCGCGGCCGATCGAGGCGCCGCTCAAGAGCCCCAATATGGTCAGCACGATCTTGCCGAAAGCGAGCCGCAGTGACAGCAGTTTCGTGCGATCTTCGTCATGGTGCAGATGCCGCGCGGCGATCGCCTGCGGAATGCCGCTCCCTTGAGAGTTCGGAAACAGCGTCGCCGCGAGATAGGCCGAGAGCACGAAACCGAGGGGCGTCAGCGCCAATGGCAGCAGCCACATCCACTCGCCCGATTGGGTTACGCCTGCAAAGGTTCGCTGTGCGAGATCCGCAAGCTTGGCAAAGCCGACGCTGATCACGCCGATTGCCAAAGCGCCCGTCCAGAACACCAGACGCGGTCGCCAGAGATTGAAAGATCCCCAGATGACGCGGGAACGGCGAAGCAGCTTGGACTTGCGGTAGATCGGGGGCATGGGACGTGTGACCGGCGGATTGATGGACGGGTCTTTGCGGACTCTGTTCGGGCAATCTGCTTAAAAACGACGTCTTAAGATAGTCACACTGTCTTACAGAGCTTCACTTTGCTGGCCGTCTCTCTGCGCCGACTGTGCTGCTACGTCAACCGGCTGCAGGTGATGAGCTGTACCGATCTCACCGATCGCTCGTTTCCCAGCGCGGATTGACCCAGGGCTCCTGGTTCGAGCGCGCCAGTCTCGGCTTGCCGAGAATATGGTCGGCCGCCTTTTCGCCGGTCATGATCGAGGGGCCGTTCAGGTTGCCGTAGGTGACATGCGGGAAGATCGAGCTGTCGGCAACGCGCAGGCCGTCGACGCCGATGACGCAGGTGTCGGGATCGACCACCGCCTTCGGATCGTCTTTCGAGCCCATCCTGCAGGTGCCGCAGGGATGATAGGCGCTTTCCAGATGTTCGCGCAGGAACGCATCGATCTGGTCGTCTGTCTGGACGTTTGCTCCCGGCTGGATCTCAGCGCCACGATAATCGTCGAAAGCCTTTTGCCCGAAGATTTCGCGGGTGAGGCGTACGCAGTGGCGGAACTTCTCCCAGTCCTCCGGATGGCTCATATAGTTGAAGCGGATTACTGGATCGGCCTTCGGATCGGAGGAACGCAGCGTGACGTTGCCGCGCGATTTCGACAGGTTATAGCCGACATGCACCTGGAAGCCGTGGCTCTTGGCCGCCGCCTTGCCGTCATAGCTGATGGCAACAGGCAGGAAGTGATACTGGATATCGGGCTGCTTGACGCCCGGCGCCGAGCGCAGGAAGGCGCAGGCTTCGAACTGATTTGAGGTACCAAGCCCCTTCTTGAAGAACAACCATTGCGCGCCGGCGATACCCTGCATGTACCAGGGCAGCCAGGAATAGAGCGATACCGGCTTCAGGCTCGTCTGCTGGAAATAGAATTCCATATGGTCCTGCAGGTTAGCGCCGACGCCCGGCCTGTCGACCTTTACCTCAATCCCCATGTCGCGCAGATGCTGACCCGGTCCGATGCCTGACAGCATCAGCAGTTTCGGCGAGTTGAACGAGGAGGCGGAGACGATCACCTCGCGGTTCGCCCTGATCACCTCGATCTTGCCGTCGCGCTCTACTTCGACGCCGGTTGCACGGCCGTTTTCGATGACGATCTTGCGGGCAAAGCAGCGGATGAGCTGCACGTTCGGCCGCTTGAGCGCGGGCTTGAGATAGGCTGTCGCCGCGGACCAGCGCCGGCCCATCCAGGTCGTCTGCTCCATCAGGCCGAAGCCTTCCTGCTTGCTGCCGTTATAATCCTCCGTCGCCTCGAAGCCCGCCTGTTTGCCTGCCTCGATGAAGGCGCGGAAGAGCGGGTTGCGAGCATCGCCCCTGCGCACATGCAGCGGGCCCTTGGTGCCGCGCCACCCCTCTTCGCCGCCATGCGAGTGCTCCATCCGCTTGAAGTAGGGCAGTACATCGGCGTAAGCCCAGCCCTGGGCGCCGAGCTCTTCCCAGCGATTGAAGTCTTCTGCATGGCCACGCACATAAACCATGCCGTTGATCGAGGAAGACCCACCGATCACCTTGCCGCGTGGCGCGGTGATGCGGCGATTGTTGAGCTGCGGCTCCGGCTCGGAGAGATAGCCCCAATTGTAGCGGTCCATACTCATCGGCCAGGCAAGTGCCGCCGGCATCTGGATAAACGGGCCGAAATCGCTGCCGCCGAACTCCAGAACGATAACCGAATGCTTGCCGTCCTCCGACAGGCGCGCAGCCATGGCGGAGCCGGCCGAACCCGAGCCGACGATGACGAAATCTGCTTGCTGCATATTTATCTCCCTGTGGCCGCCCCGATCCTTCGAGGCCCGCCTTTGGCGAGCACCTCAGGATGAGGCGGATCATCGTCCGTGCTTGCTGTTGGCAGCTCTCGACCTCACCCTGAGGTGCCGCCATAGGCGGCCTCGAAGGGCGAGGTTGAGCCCCGAGGTTGCATCAATAAGGTGCTTGCACCGGCCCCATGCCGACATAGACGGTCTTCAGTTCCGAATAGTGCTCCAGTGCGGCCAGCGAGTTCTCGCGGCCGAAGCCGGATTGCTTGGAACCGCCGAAGGGGATTTCGACCGGGCAGAGATTGTAGGTATTGATCCAGAGCGTGCCGGCTTCGAGCTGATCAACCACGCGATGGGCGCGGGTGAGATCGGCGGTGAAGACGCCTCCGGAAAGGCCGAATTCGGTCGCATTGGCGCGGGCGATGACGTCGGCCTCGTCATCGAAATCGAGAACGCACATGACCGGCCCGAAGATCTCTTCGCGGGCGATCGTCATGTCGTCGGTGACATCCGCAAACACGGTCGGCTGGATGTAATAGCCCTCGCCGGAGACATTGTTCGGAATGCCGCCACCGGCGACCAGCGTCGCGCCCTCGGCCTTGCCCTTTTCGATATAGGCGAGCACCTTTTCGCGCTGCGCCCAGGACACCATCGGGCCGATCTGGGTTGCCTCGTCCATCGGGTCGCCGATGAGCATAGCGTCGGTGCGGGCTTTCAGGCGCTTCAGGAATTCGGACTTGATCTTACGGTTGACGAAAACGCGCGTGCCGTTCGAGCAGACCTGGCCCGTCGAATAGAAATTGCCGAGCATGGCACCACCTATGGCGCTGTCGATATCGGCATCATCGAACACGATCAGCGGCGACTTGCCGCCGAGTTCCATGGTGACGTGCTTGAGGTTGCCGGCGGCCGAAGCCGCGACCCTGCGGCCCGTCGGCACCGAGCCGGTGAGAGAAACCTTGGCAACGTCAGGATGGTTGATGAGCAGCGGCCCGGTTTCGCGGTCGCCCTGGATGACGTTGTAAAGTCCCTTCGGCAGGCCGGCTTCGATAAGGATCTCGGCGATTTTCAGCGCGCCGAGCGGCGTGTTTTCCGAAGGCTTGAACACCATGGCGTTGCCGGCGACGAGGGCAGGCGCGCCCTTCCAGCAGGCAATCTGCTGCGGATAGTTCCATGCGCCAATGCCGACGCAGACTCCGAGCGGCACGCGCTTTGTATAGGCGAAATCGCCGCCGAGCGGGATATAGGAGCCGTTGAGGCCGGCTGCCGCGACGCCGCCGAAGAATTCGAAGCTGTCGGCGCCGGAGGTCGGGTCGGCGACGATGGTTTCCTGGATTGGCTTGCCGGTATCCAGCGTCTCCAGTTCGGAAAGCTCGCGGTTACGCTCGCGCATGATGTCGGCGGCCCGCTTCAGGATGCGGCCGCGCGCCGTCGGGCTCATGGCTGCCCATTCCGGCTGTGCCCGCTTGGCGCTAGCGATTGCCTTTTCGACGATGGCAGGCGTCGCCGCATGCAGGCGGGCAATCACTTCGCCGGTCGCCGGATAGATGCTTTCGATAAGTGTGCCGTCGGTGTCCTCGACATATTCTCCGTCGATGAAATGCGAGGCTTTCGGTTGTGCGCGCATTATAGAACCCTCAACTCTTCGTAGGACACCATGACATGCTCTTGGAAAGCAGGTCGCTCGGTCAGGTTTTGGTAGTAGCGCTCAAGCTGTGGATGGGCAGAGCGCTGGATGTCGATGTCGAAATAGCGATAGAGAATATGCCCGAACTGTATGTCTGCGAGTGTCATGCTATCGCCAGCGAGGAAGCGATGCCGTCCGAGCTGCGACTCGGCGATGTCAAGCTTCGCCCCAAGCGCGGTAACGGCCGCGTTGATCGCCTTTTCGTCCCTGAGCGCGGGGGCTGTGCGCACCGCGCGCCAGAACACTGGGCCGGTAAAGTTCATGGCAATGTTGATCTTGGCCCATTCGGCCCATTTGTCGATCTGGGCGCCATGGCGCACGTCCTTGGACCAGAACGTATCGTCGCCATATTGTGTGGCGAGATAGCGCAGGATTGCGCCTGTTTCCCAGAGCGGCTCATCGTCGCCGTCGCGCAGTATCGGAACGGTGCCGTTCGGGTTCATCGCGAGGAATTCGGGCGTGTCGGTGATACCATACTTGAAGCCCGCATCGATGCGCTCATAGGCAAGGCCGAGCTCGCCGATGCACCACATGAGCGCCTGCACGTTGGATGACGATTTGCGGCCCCAGACGGTCAGCATCGCGTCAGCCTTTCAACGCATTGAGGTTGGTCGTCAGATAGTCTTCCGTCAGGGCGATGGACGCTTCAGTGCTGATCGGCGCGGAGCGCAGGCTCTGGCGGATATACAGGCCGTCGATCATGGCGGCAGCACCTTCGGCGATCCGCGCGGCATCGCCTGCCGGGCACAGTGCCTTGAGATTGGCGACCAGATTGGAGTGCAGCCGGCGCGCATAGATGACGAGAAAGCGCCGCGTCTCTTCGGAGCGCTGCGCCTCAGCGTAAAAGGCGAGCCAGGCAGCGATCGTCTCCGGCGCAAACTGATCGGCCTGAAAGCTGACGCGGATGACGGCCGAAAGCTTGTCGCGCGGTGATTTCGCCTCTTGGAGCGCAGTCACCACGCTGTCGCGCAGCCGCTGTAGATGGACGCGGACGGTCTCGATCAGCAGTTGTTCCTTGCTGCCGAAATAGTGATGCGCAAGGGCAGGAGAAACACCGGCCTGCTTAGCGATTTCGGACATGGTGACGGTCAGCGAGCCATGATCGCCGATCACGCGCATCGCAGCATCCACCAGCGCCTTGCGGCGCACTGGTTCCATTCCGACTTTCGGCATGCGTCAATCTCCAGAGCTGAGCGTGACTTTATTTTTGATTGACTGATCAATCAATAAAAAAATCCGTTACGCTGGCGGGTTTCGCCGAAAAATGCACCGGCTCTTTCCGAGTTGTATTTCTGTGTCATACTTCCACCCAGGAGGAGGTGCGATCATGGTCGATGTTCTTGATGGAGTTCCCTCATCTGCAATGCGCGGCAAATGGGGCTGGTTTGTTGGCCTCGGCATATTGTTGCTGGTCTGCGGCGGCATTGCGCTCGGCAATCTGTTCATCGCCACCGTGGCGTCGGTCTACTATGTCGGCGTGCTGATGCTGATCGGCGGCGTCGTGCATCTGGTACAGGCCTTTCAGGTGAGGGGGTGGGAGCATATCCTCTTCTGGGTGCTGAGCGGCCTGCTCTATACGCTTGCCGGCATTCTGGCCTTTACCAACCCGCTCCTCGCCTCCGCGGCGTTGACCCTGTTCCTTGCTGTCGCTTTGATCATCGCCGGCACGTTTCGCGTCTGGGTCGGACGCAAGGTGAAGCCGGAGCGCGGCTGGATCTGGATCGTCATCGGTGGCGTCGCGACCGCCACTGCCGGCATCGCCATCATGCTCGGCTGGCCGGTCAACAGCCTATGGATTCTCGGACTCTTCCTGGCGTTCGATCTGATTTTCCAGGGATGGACGCTCGTCGCTTTCGGGCTCGTCCTTCGGCGGTAAGGGCGTTCCCAAAAGGGATAACGAACTGCTACTTTTTGACAAGGAGCGTGAGCGGCGCTACTCTTTACGCGGCTGCGTCTAGGGCGGAGCGGCATCGAATTGATGTAGCGACGGTGCCATCATCTGGAGCGGGCAAGTCTGAGGGACTTGTCGGGAGGTACCGTTGAAGGTCGCGGAATAGGTCTCCAGCGAATTTCCGCTTGATAACGTCAAGGGAGGAATATCATGCCGATGGTAACGGTTTCCATCTCTCCGCTTCAGGCTGCCGGCATTCGTGCTGCGGTCGACACCGGCACCTATGCCTCAAGCAGTGAAGTCGTGCGCGAAGCGCTTCGCATGTGGGATGCTGCGCGCAAGCGAAGCGATGTCTGCGATGTGCCGATCGCCGCCAATGATGAGACGAACAGGGGCGGGCGCTGTGTTGCCGACATGTTCGCGGATTATGAGGCGGAAACGCACACGCATAACTGAGTTGTAACTCTTGTCCGAGCGTCAAGATGTATGCCGGTGAGCCCGAATTTACGGCCGGATGAATGGTTAATATTGCTTTACCATTCACGAAACTTTCACATACGGGAAAGGTTTCGTTGACGCTTTATAGCGCATCTTAGGTTGAAAACGCGGTAGATCCAAAGTTTTACTCAAATAATTTGATCAAAAAATCCGTATGGAGATGGGCATGTCCCTGACTGCCGCAGTCGAGCCCGGAGTTTTGCGCCGGTATGCCAGCGACCAGATCGTAACTCTCGCTAAGCTCGTGATCGAAAACGCATTTCAGCCAATCGTGGAAGCCGGTACCGGCGCTGTATTTGGCTATGAATCGCTGATGCGCGGCCAGGAACGCATCGGTTTCGACAGTCCGATCGACATACTCGACGAAGCCGAGCGCACCGGCCAGCTTCTCGGTTTGGAACAGATGGTGACGAGCCGGGCGCTGGCAAAATTTGCCACACTTCCCAATGTCGGTGCCGCAACCCTGTTCCTCAATCTGGATGTCCGCCTGATCTCGCAGGGCATCGCACTGGTCGACAGTTTGCTGCAGCACATGAAGAAGGCCGGAGTTGCGCCTTCGTCCGTCTGCTTCGAGCTCTCCGAGCGCTTCGACAATACTATGGTGCCGGGGTTTTCAGCGCTGGTGTCCAAGCTGCGCAATGCGGGTTTCAAGCTGGCGATCGACGATTTCGGCGTCGGCCATGGTGAAATGAAGCTACTGTCTGATTATCCGGTCGACTATCTCAAGATCGACCGGCATTTCATCGTCGATATCGACCGCAGCGCCCGCAAGCGGCATATTCTGAGAAATCTCGTCAATATCGCCCACGTCCTCGGAACGCGCGTCATCGCCGAAGGCATCGAGACCGAAGCGGAATTCCTGACCTGCCGGGAATTCGGTGTTGATCTGGTCCAGGGCTGGTTCATTGCTCGCCCGACGGTGCTGGTCAACGAGCTGAAACAGAGCTTTCCGCATCTGCAGGATCTCGGCAAGACGGCGCGCAACAGCCAATCGCTGGACGAAATCCTCATCCGCAAGCAGATCGAGGTGCTGCCGACCATCCGCGAAAGCGACAGTATCGATAGCGTCTTCGAGCTCTTTCGCCGTAATCCGCGCCGCGCCTATTTCCCCGTCGTGAATGCCAATGACGAGCCGCGCGGCATCATCCACGAGTACCAGTTGAAGGAATATATCTATCAGCCCTTTGGCCGCGACCTTCTGAAGAACAAGGTCTATGAGCGCTCAATCTCGCATTTCGTCGAGATGGCGCCGATCGTCGGCCTCGATTCCGACGCCGATACGCTGATGGCAATCTTCGCTAATATGGAAAGTAGCGATTGCCTGATCGTCACCGAAGGCACGCATTATGCCGGCATCGTCTCGGCCGCGTCGCTGATCAAGGTCATCAACGAGAAGCAACTGAAGATCGCCCAGGATCAGAACCCGCTAACCGGCCTGCCGGGCAACAGGGCGATCCACGATTTCATGCAGAGCATTGGCCGCGACGGAGATGAGGTCAGGCACTTCTGCTATTGCGATTTCGACAATTTCAAGCCGTTCAACGATGCCTATGGCTTCCATCTCGGCGATCATGCCATTTCCTTGTTTGCGGCGCTCATGCGCCGCTATTTCTTTGCCGAGCGCAATTTCCTCGGCCATGTCGGCGGCGACGATTTCTTCATCGGCGTCAGCGGCTGGAGCATGGCAGAGCTTCGCGAAGTTCTGGACCGGCTGCTTGCCGATTTTCATGCGGATGTGCTCAATCTCTATTCGGCCGAAGACCGCGCGGCCGGTCGTATCCACGGCCACGACCGCAGCGGCGCCGAAGCCGAGTTCCCGCTCATGCGCTGCTCGATCGGTATGCTGCAATTACCCGAGGGACTGGTGATCGACAATATCAACCGCGTCAGTACCTCAATCGCCGGCATCAAGGCCAAGGCGAAGGAGAGCAGCGTCGGCGTCGCCTTCCTCGCTCTCGCCGAGACGAATTGACGCCCTCGTACGGTCCCTCCTTTTCAAGCGTCGCCGGCTCAACTATCTCCAGTGCTCCATCGGGATAGGAGATTGTGCGATGCCCTTGCCGTCTGAAATGCGTTTCGTGGATTTGCCGACCTTCGGCGGTCCTGAGGTTATGACCATAGGCCGCAAACCTCTGCCCACTCTGAACCCGGGCGAAATCCTCGTTCGCGTCGAGGCAGCCGGCGTGAACAGGCCGGATGTGGCGCAGCGGCAAGGCACCTATCCGCCGCCGAAGGATGCAAGCCCCATACTGGGGCTGGAAGTCGCCGGAGAAGTCGTCGATGTCGCGCCCGGCGTCACCGAGTTTGCGATCGGCAACAAGGTGTGCGGCCTCGCAAACGGCGGCGGCTATGCCGAATATTGCGCGCTGCCCGCCGGTCAGGCGCTGCGTTTCCCCAATGGCTATGACGCGGTGCGCGCGGCAGCACTTCCCGAAACCTTCTTCACCGTGTGGGCCAATCTCTTCCAGATGGCCGGCCTCACCGAAGGCGAAAGCGTGCTGATCCACGGCGGTTCCAGCGGCATCGGCACGACGGCGATCCAGCTTGCGCGTGCTTTTGGCGCAACGGTCTATGCGACGGCAGGCTCGAAGGAAAAATGCGAGGCCTGCGAGACGCTCGGTGCGAAGCGGGCGATCAACTACAAGCAAGAGGATTTTGCTGAGGTCATCAAGGCCGAGACGGGCCTAGGCGTCGACATCATTCTCGATATGATCGGCGCCGCCTATCTGGAGAAGAACCTCGCGTCGCTCGCCCGCGACGGATGCCTCTCGATCATCGCTTTCCTTGGTGGTGCAGTTGCGGACAAGATCAATCTGGCACCGATCATGGTAAAGCGCTTGACGGTCACCGGCTCCACCATGCGCCCGCGCACGGCGGAGGAGAAGCGCGCAATTCGCGACGACCTGCTTTCTCAGGTCTGGCCGCTGCTGGACGAGGGCACGGTCGCCCCCGTCATTTACAAGGAATTCTCCTTCGACGATGTGATCACGGCGCACCGCTTGCTGGAAACCAGCGATCACATCGGCAAGATCATGCTGAAGCTGGCTTGATCGTAAAGGAAAGGACGATCGCGACCAGACCGGGGACGGCCATCAACGCATAGAGCCAATGTGCAGCGGATAGGCCGCCGGCGATGCCGCCCGGATGGGTCAGTCCTGCGCTATTGACGATGACGCCGGTCAGCGCCGCGCCGAAGGCGCCCCCAAGCGACTGCGTCATCGAGATCGCCGCTGAGGCCTTGTCCTGCTCGGCCTTCCTGGCAGTGCAGATGATCCTGGTGACGAGATGTGCCCAACCGAGACCGACGCCAAAGCCCATCAGGAACATGGCGATCACGGCCGGCGCAAATGTCGCGACTTCCGAGAAGGGCGTCGCGGTTGCGAGGAAGGGGATCAACGATGCCGTGGCAGCCGTTTCGAGAATGCAGCCGGCTATGATGGCGATGGCCGCCGGCCTGCCAGTGAATGAGTTGCTGAAGAAGGCGGCGATGGTCCAGCCGAGCGCTACCAGCGCCACGAGGTAGCCGGAAACCAGCGGCGTTACGCCATGGAGAGTCTGCAGGAAGTAGGGGATATAGATGTCGCTCGTCAGCACAAGCATCATCGTGAATATCGTCAGGTAGAGCCGCGCGATCGGATTGCTGAGCATGACGGCGCCATAGGGAAGAAGGCGTATCTCGCTCTTGCGTTCGATCAGGACCATCGTCGCGACGAGCGCGATCGAAACCGCAATCAGTGTGGCCTTGTAGGATCCGTGTTCGATCGTCCCGGCAATGCTGACGAACAGGACTGCGGCAAGCAGAAGTATGATTTGAATGAGCGGCGTTCTGGTGTCGATGCGGTCGTCCGCGACATCGGGCAGCAGCCGGCGGGCCGAAAGCGCCATAAGAACGGCCAATGGCACCAGAACGATGAAGGCTTCCCGCCAAGCGCCTCCGGCTGCGAAAAGGCCTCCGAGTGTCGGTCCGAGCACGGTCGCCACGCCCCAGATGGCGGCATACAGCGTCGACGCCCTGCGCCACAGCGGTTCCGGATAGATGAAGCGAATGAAGGCATAGGCAAGGCCCGACAGCATGCCCGAGCCATAGCCCTGAACGGCGCGGCCGACGAGCAGTACCGGCATGGTCGGTGCGATGGCGCAGAGCAGGCTGCCGACACCGAAGGTGAGAGCTGCCGCAATATAGACGGCGCGCAGGCCGATGCCCTTCGGCCGGGTCGCGACCGTGATCGAGCCGAGCACGCCTGCCGCGACGAAAAGCGTCGTCATCCAGGAGAACAGTTCAAGGCCGCCGATGTCGCGGACGATAGAAGGGGCGATGGTGGCCGTGATGTAGGATTCGACGGCATAGAGTGTGACGCCACCGCCAAGCATCAACGTTGCGGGCAGAAGCCTTGGCGAGAACAGGGTGAAGATGGTGGCCGACTTGAGGGGAGTAGAGTGTTCGATGCTGGACATCGGATGAGCCTCGGTATTTCCTGAATGCAATCCCGGCAAACATGCTCAGCGATGCTGGGTCCGGAACTGCGTGAAGCAAAGAGACGGAGCATTTCCGTGACGCCGTGTAAAAAACGGAAAAGCTCTGGCGGTTGGTTATTTTCCAAGTTATGCTTTGGAAAATTACACAGCAACCGAATTAAAACAAGAGACAACTTGGAAAAATGCGCCAATCACCTGCCAACAGAATTCTGATCCTGTTGAAAACCGATGGACCGCAACTCGTTGCAGCTGTCGGCGATGCGCTGGGCATATCGTCCGAGGCGGCGCGCCAGCAGCTGACGAAGATGGCGGAGGAGGGGCTGGTCGAGCCCGTGGCGGAGGCGGCAGCGGGTAGAGGGCGGCCGCGGCAGCTCTGGCACCTGACGGCCGCCGGCAATCGGCAGTTTCCCGATGGGCACGCGGATCTCACAGCGACCCTGCTTGCGACCATGGTCAGCCAGTTGGGGCAGGGTGCCGTCGATGCCGTCATCTCGGCCCGTGAAACCGAGACGCTGCGGCGCTATCGCAGCGAAATCGACCTCGCCGCCGACTTGGCGTCACGCGTCGCAAGCCTTGCCGCCATCCGCACCCAGGAGGGCTATATGGCCGATCACTGGCAACGCGAAGATGGCTCGCTCATGCTGGTGGAGAATCATTGCCCGATATGTGCCGCTGCCTGCGCCTGCGCCGGCTTCTGCCGGTCCGAGCTTGAAACCTTCCGCATCGTGCTCGATGCGCACGTCGAGCGGGAGGAGCATATTCTGCTCGGCGCGCGGCGATGCGCATACCGGATCAGCCCGACCGCCTGAGCGATCCGCTTTTTCATGCGGATGGACAGATCCTAGATTGGCAATCCGGGGCGCAGCGGCTATCAGTGGCCATCCCGCAAATCAAAGGCTGCATCCCATCATGTCGAATCCCGTCTGCGTCGAAGTCACCCGTGGCAATCTGATCGAGAGCCGCCATCGCGGTTCCATCGTTGCGGTCGATGGCGACGGCAAGGTGGTCTTCTCGGTCGGCGATATCGACAGGGGCGTGTTTCCGCGCTCCGCCTGCAAGGCGATGCAGGCCCTGCCATTGGTCGAAAGCGGCGCCGCAGACGCCTATGGCTTCGGCAACAAGGAACTGGCGCTCGCCTGCTCCTCCCATAATGGCGAGGACGAGCATGTTGCGCTTGCCGCTTCCATGCTGGCGCGCGCCGGCCGCGATGTCGGCACGCTGGAATGTGGCGCGCATTGGTCTTCCGATCAAAAGACTCTCATCCACCAGGCGCGCACGCTCGACAAGCCGACTGCGCTGCATAACAATTGCTCTGGCAAGCATGCCGGCTTCGTCTGCGCCTGCTGCCATCAGGATATCGACCCCAAGGGCTATGTCGGCTACGAGCACCCGCTGCAGCAACAGATCCGCGACACCATGCAGAGCCTGACCGGCGCCGCTCTCGGCCATGACAATTGCGGCACGGATGGCTGCTCGATCCCAACTTATGCAGTGCCGCTCAAGGGGCTGGCGCATGGCTTTGCCAAGATGGCAACCGGCGTCGGCCTTGAGCCGCTGCGCGCCAAGGCGTCGCGCCGGCTGTTCGAGTCTTGCATGGCCGAACCCTTCTACGTCGCGGGCACCGACCGCGCCTGCACCAAGCTGATGCAGGTCGCTCCAGGCCGCATCTTCGCCAAGACCGGCGCCGAAGGCGTGTTCTGCGCCTCGATTCCGGAGCAGGGTATCGCCATCGCTCTGAAATGCGACGATGGCACCGGCCGTGCTACGGAAGTCATGGTTGCCGCAACGCTTGCACGCTTCTTCGAGAAGGACGGTGCCGTTCATGCCGGCCTGATGGCGAACGCCAACAAGTCCTTCAAGAACTGGAACGGCATCCACGTCGGCGATATCAGGCCGGCTTCGGCCCTGACGGCGTAACTCTACTCATTGCTACGGCCTCTGACCTACAGCATCGGCCCGAAAACCTGAACGATTTTCGGGCCGATGCGTAGATTCAAAGAGATAGAGCGCCATGCTTCCGAAAGGAAGCACGGCGCTCTATCGTGCCGGCACATGTTGCCGGACGATTTTGTATTCGTGCCAAATGAGAACCATGACGAACAGGTCGAACACGGTGAGGACTATGAGCCCGATGCCGTGCGTGTCCGTAAAGCGGTACAACTGATAGGCGATGAAAAAACCGAGCGCCACCAGCGATGCCGGATAGGCCCACATCTTGCCCCTCAGCAGGCCGATGACCAGCAGCACCTTCACTACACCATGGCTCAAGAGATACCAGGCATAGAAATTCTTGGTGCCGACGGAGAAGTCTTGCGCCCAGGCATGCAGGTGGCTCGCCACGAAGTCCTTGGGGTCGTTGAGCCGTTCGGGCTGCATGATCCAGTTCACCAGGCGCAGGATGGAATCGGTGCTGGCGAGCGCCAGGATCAGGCCGCCAATGCACTCGATCAGAGCGTGGGCGCCTTTCAGCAGGATGCTGATTTCGAAGATCTGGTGAATGCGGCGTTCGTTCATGTGCGACCGTAACCTGCAAGGTTTGAGCTGGACCTGATCGGTAATCGCTGCTGGGCAGGCCATCTCAGCCTGAGGTAGGATCAATCTTCGACCGGATCATGTTCGTTGCCATCTAAATCCCAATGCCGCCGCTTGTTCCAGTCCTTCGACGACAATGCCGGCTTCAGGCAGGCAGAATCGGCACCTCGGCGTTGCGATAGGGTGTCAGACTCTCCTCGGAAATATCTGGCGGCACGATCAGGCCGGAGACCGCCGTCACCGGCAGAATCTGGCACGGCGACGCCGCGTCGAGCTTGTCTGCTGTCGCCAAGACATAGGTTTCCGCCGCGTATTGAGCGATATGCCGCTTGATGGCGGCTTCCTCGAAATCGCCGGTGGAGACGCCTCGCACCGGATGAACGGCGGTAACGCCAAGAAAGAAAATGTCGGGTCGTATCGAGGCGATCGCCGCCATGGCCGCAGCGCCTGTTGTCACCATCGAGTGCTTGTAGAGTTTGCCGCCGATCAGAATCACGTCGATAGCCGAATGATGCTCCAGCTCGCTGGCGATGGTCGGGCTGTGGGTGACGATGGTGACGGCCAGATCCTTGGGCAAGTGGCGGACGATCTCGGCATTGGTGGTGCCGCCGTCAAGAAACACAGTCTGGCCCGGTTCGATCATGCGCGCGGCAAACGCGCCAAGTCGCCGCTTCTCCTCCGACGACACCGCCTGACGCGCCGAGAAATCCGGCAGGTCGGGGGAAAGCGGCAATGCGCCGCCATGCACGCGTTTCAAGAGCTTTTCCGTCGCCATCTCCCGCAGATCCCTGCGGATCGTGTCTTCCGACAGGCTGAGATCGTCGGCCAGTGCCTTGGCGACCACCTGGCCGTCACGGCGCAATCTGTCGAGGATGAGGGCTTTGCGTTGGCTGGTGAGCATGTCGATCTCTGCACGTTATTTCACGAAACATCGCGATTCTATCAAAATATATTCGACATTCAAGAGAATATGCGCATATTCGTGCAAATTCCTGCAGGAAGCAGGAGGAAAATGGAGAAATGACATGTTGATCTTGATCGCCGGGCCCTATCGTTCCGGCACCGGGGACGATCCGAAGAAAATGGCCGGGAACCTCAAGCGTCTGGAGGAGCCATCCTACGCCCTGTTCAAGGCCGGACATCTGCCAATGATCGGCGAATGGGTCGCTCTGCCAATCTGGCATGCTGCCGGCGGCAAGAGCATCGGCGACGATCTTTATGAAGAGATCTTCCACCCGACGGCCGGCCGGCTGCTGCAGCTTTGCGAAGGAGTTTTGAGGTTGCCGGGCGATTCCAAGGGGGCGGATAATGATGTCCGCATAGCCCGCGAACGCGGCATTCCCGTCTGGTACAAGCTGGAAGACGTTCCCGGCTGCGCCTGACACGCTCGCCCATCCTCATAGTCTAGCCCCATGAGGATGGGCATGCATTCCCGATCGATCAAAACCTTTTGTAGAAGGTATCAGCATCGGCCACTTCCGTATTGCCCGGCTTGCCTTTAGCTTCCCCGGGAATCCAATCGAGGAACGGAACATGCTGACATTCTATTTTGCGCCCGGAAGCTGTGCTCTTGCCAGCCTCATCGCCCTGGAAGAATCCGGTCTCGCCTATGAGCCCCGGCGCCTCAACCTCGCCAATGGCGATCAGCGCCAGCCGGAGTATCTGGCTGTCAACCCCAAGGGGCGTGTGCCGGCGCTGGTCACGGACAAGGGCTTGATTACGGAAAACGTTGCGATTCTGGCTTACCTTGCCCAGATCGTGCCCGCCGCAAAGCTGGCGCCGCTCGACGATCCCTTCGCGTTCGCCCAGATGCAGGCCTTCAATAGCTATCTGTCGTCGACTGTCCACGTCAACCATTCGCACAAGGGGCGTGGTTATCGCTGGACGGACGATGCCGCAGCCATCGAGGCGATGAAAGCCAAAGTGCCGCAAACCATGACGGAGAGCTTCGCGCTTATCGAGGACGGCATGCTCCAGGGGCCTTGGGTGATGGGCGATCAATATACGGTTGCAGACGGCTATCTCTTCACCATCGCAAAGTGGCTGCCGGGAGACGGCGTCGATCGCGACCAGTTCGCAAAGGTGAGCGCTCACTATGCTCGCATGCTTGAGCGCCCTGCTGTCAAGAAGGCGCTTGCCGTCGAAGCCGGCTGAGGGCCTCAGCCGAACCTGGCCAGAAGTTTTTTCGGGGCGCGGTATCGCCACGCCTCGATCAAGCGCAGTTCCAGTTCCTCATCTTCGATCGCATCGATGCGCAGAGGCAGAGCAGGCCAGCCGACATAATGATCCGTCTGGAAATAGATCTCCGGCGCCATTTCGATCAGCTGCTCCTTGCGGTCGATCGGCAAAGCTAGGACGATGGTCTCGTTGTTCTTGACGGTCGCGAAAGCTTTGCCGCCGACTTTGAAAGCCGGCAGGCCGTAATGTGTACCGGGTTCGACCTCCGGCAACCGAGCTTGCGCCACAAGGCGCCGCAGCCGCTCCGCTATGGTGTCCATATCGACGTTCATTGTCATGTCTGTGCGCGTAGGTAAGTACTCCTCTTACACGCATTCTTCCGGTTGAACGGTTCTTTTGTCCATAGGGCGTCCGAGATTTTCCGGCATCAACGGCAAGTCGGCCAACTCCTCCAGCGACATTGTAGCGAGCGTGGGGTGCTGCAGCGGGTCGTTCTTCCGCTCACGGTCTTCATCCCGCAAGTCATTGAAGAAAAACTTCAATATAGACATGGCATGTCTCCAGAAATTCTCCGCATAGATGCAACCATGGGGGCATCAGCCGGTCGGGCGGCGGCGGGTTTCAATTCCATGCTGCAATAATCGCGCCGTTCTGCGCTTTATTCAATTGAGAATGATGAGATGCTGATATAGATATTCTATATGCGAAATCTCAACAGCGTACATTTGAACGGTCTTCGAGCCGTGGAAGCGGTGGGGCGGCTGGGGTCCCTGCAGGCCGCTGCAGATGAACTTGGCGTAACGATCGGCGCGGTTAGCCAGCAGGTTATCAAGGCTGAGGCGCAATTGGGCCGACCGTTGTTTGAGCGCACGCCGAAGGGCATGCTGATGACCGAAGCCGGTGGCGCAGTACTGGCCCGGTTGGAGGAGGGCTTCAAGGCTCTGTCGGCAGCGGTGGCCGTCGCGCAGCATAAGGATGAGAATATCCTCACCATTTCCGTTGCCCCGGTTTTTGCCGCCCGCTGGCTGGTGTACCGCCTCGATCGCTTTGCCAATCGTCACCCCGATATCCGCCTGCGCATCGACGCCACGACGAAGCTGATCAATCCGGCGACGTCGGATGTCGATATCGGCATTCGGGTTGGCAACGGGCGGTGGCCGGATGTCAAATCCGAGCTGTTGCTGGCGCAGGAAGTGTTTCCCGTCGTCACACCGCGGGTGGCCGCCACGCTCCACGAGCCTGCCGATCTTCTGAAGGTGCCGGCCGTCATCGACGGCCATGCGATGTTCGGTTGGGAGATCTGGTTGAAACACGCAGGCCTATCAGGCCATGGCATGGAAGAGCGGCACATCTTCAACGACGCCTCGCTGTGCCTGGATGCGGCTATGGCCGGGCAGGGCGTGATGCTCGCCTGGCAGACGCTGGCCGCCTATGCCCTGGAGCAGAAATGCCTTGTCGACCCCTTCGGCATCCGCGCCAAGACCGGCTTCGGCCACTATTTTGTTGCGGCCGAAGGTGTGCGGGAACCGAAGAAGGTCACCGCTTTCAAGGCCTGGATCCGCGAGGAAATGGAAGAGAGCATGCGTCTCTTCCGATAGAGCATGATGCCGAAAAACCTAGGTGATGTCAGGCCGACATTATGCTCCACGTCTTGGATTCCAGACGGATTCAGACCGGCTCTTGGCCGCGGGTTGCCTGCATGGCTTTGTAGGCGGCGCGTGACTGGCAGCGTTCGATCCAGGCCTTCACCGCAGGATGGGCGTCGAAGAGTTCCCGTTCCGTCTGAGCGTAGCGCAGCACTTCCGCAAGATTGAGGTCGGCGACGGTGAAGCGGCCACCGACAAGATATTGCTGATTTGACAGATGTTTTTCCAAGACGGCGAGCGGCCGCTTCAGCGAGCGGCAGGCAACGGCGATCCCGGCCTTGCCCGGTTCGCTATTCTCCTGTGCATTGTCATAGATGCGCACGATCGCGACGCTGTGCGGCTCGACTTCGTTTGCGGCCCACATGGTCCACATCGTCATCAACCCCTCTTCGTCGATCGTCGCGCCCGCGAGCGGGCCGCCATATTTGCGGGCGAGGTACAGATTGATGGCAAGCGATTCATGCATCATCAGATCGCCGTCCTTGATGCACGGGATCATGCCCATCGGATTGACGGCCAGAAACTCCGGCGACAGCGTGTTGATCGGTGCATCGGCGGCGAGTGGATTGACAAGCCGGCTGCCCTGGATGACCGGTACGGATTTGAACTCGATACCGAGCTCCCTAGCCATCCAGTAGTTGCGCGAGGCGCGCGAGCGATAGACGCCGTAGATCGTCAGCATATGAGGTCTCCCAGATTCGAGTCGGCGCGACATTATTGGGCGGGTCGTGGGAGTAAAAGGCCCTGGCGCTCATATCGGCAATGAAAGCTCGTGATGAATGACAGTGCGCTTGCTCACCAAGCACGAAAACATCTGTCAACCGCCCGAAATCTTTGCAAATCATGCTGCGGAGGCTTAGCCTTCGTTCAGAAATTAGCGGCGCTGCGTGTTACCGTTCCCTCACGGCTTTCGTCGGATGCGGTAGGAGGCATCCGGTGAAATGCACATGGGCAATCGGTGACTGCGATCTCGGGAGGAGAGCAGATGCTTGCGACCGGCGTTTCGCTAGACGACAAATATACGGCAGAAGAAGGCCGCGTTTTCATGACGGGCCTGCAGGCGCTGGTGCGGCTGCCCATGACCCAGATGCGGCGCGACCGCGCCGCCGGGCTCAACACAGCAGCCTTCATTTCCGGTTATCGCGGCTCGCCGCTCGGCGGTTACGACCAGCAGCTTTTGAAGGCAAAGACCTATCTCGATGCGCATGACGTCACCTTCCAGCCCGGTATCAACGAGGATCTAGCCGCAACAGCCGTTTGGGGCTCGCAGCAGGTGGGCCTCTCGCCCGGCGCCCGCAAGGATGGCGTGCTCGGCATCTGGTACGGCAAGGGCCCCGGCGTCGACCGTTCCGGCGATGTGCTGAAGCACGGCAATGCCGCCGGCACCTCCAGACATGGTGGCGTCCTTTGCTTTGCCGGTGATGATCACTCCGCCAAATCCTCGACCATTCCACACCAGACAGACCACGAATTCATGTCGGCGGTCATGCCGGTCATCTATCCCTCGTCCATCCACGAATTTCTTGAATACGGCCTGCTCGGCATCGCTATGTCGCGTTATTCCGGCTGCTGGGTCGGCATGAAGTTCATCGCCGATACAGTCGAGACAACCGCGGCTGTCGATCTCTCCGGCGAAAGGCGGCAGTTCGTACTGCCAACCGATTTCGAACTGCCCCCCGGTGGCCTCAATCTCCGCTGGCCCGATCCGCCTTTGATGCAGGATGACCGGCTGCAGAATTACAAGGCCTATGCCGCCATCGCCTTCGCTCGCGCCAATCGCGTCGACGAAATCACGCACGACGTGCCCAATGCCCGCTTCGGTATTATCTCCTCCGGCAAGGCCTATGAGGATGTGCTGCAGGCGCTGCGCGAACTCGAGATCGGCCCCAAAGAAATGGCTGCGATCGGCCTGCGCATTCTGAAGGTGCGCATGCCCTGGCCGCTGGAGCCGGAGGCAGTCCGGCACTTCTCCGAAGGGCTGGACGAGGTGCTCGTCGTCGAAGAGCGGCGTGAGATCATCGAAAACCAGATCAAGCAGCAGCTGTTCAACTGGCGCTCCGATGTGCGCCCGCGCATCGTCGGCAAGTTCGACGAGCACGACAAACCCTATCTCAGCCTGTCTTCGGCTTTGACGGTCGGTGCCGTTGCCAGGGCGATCGCCGGGCGCATCGTCAAACTCGATCTCGACCAGGGTCTGCATGATCGCATCGCCGCCAAGCTTGCCCATCTTGCCGAGCGTGGCCAGATCAGCAGAAGCCATGTCGCGCCGCTGAACCGCACGCCGTTCTTCTGCTCCGGCTGTCCGCACAATACCTCCACCCGCGTTCCCGAAGGCAGCCGAGCCGCCGCCGGCATCGGTTGCCACTACATGGTCACCTGGATGGATCGCAGCACCGAGACCTTCACGCAGATGGGTGGCGAAGGTGTGCCCTGGACGGCGATTGCCCGCTACACCGACGAAAAGCACATGTTCGTCAATCTCGGCGACGGCACCTATTTTCACTCCGGCATTCTCGCCGTCCGCCAGTCCGTCGCCGCCAAGGTCAATGTCACCTACAAGCTGCTCTACAACGATGCGGTCGCCATGACCGGCGGCCAGCAGATCGACGGGCACCTTACGCCGCAACTGGTGACGAAGCAGCTGCATGACGAGGGCGTCAAGCCGATCTACCTGCTGTCCGATAATCCGGACGCCTACAGCGCCTCCGAGCTGGCGCCCGGCGTCAAGGTGCTGCATCGCGACCATATCGATCAGGTGATGCTGACCTTGCGCGAGACCGCGGGCTGTTCGGCGATCGTCTATGTCCAGACCTGTGCCGCCGAGAAGCGCCGTCGCCGCAGCCGCGGCCTGATGGAAGATCCGGCCAAGCGCGTTTTCATCAACAAGGCTGTCTGCGAGGGTTGCGGCGATTGCTCGGTGCAATCCAACTGCATTTCCGTCGAGCCGCTGGAGACGGAATTCGGCCGCAAGCGCCAGATCAACCAGTCGAGCTGCAACAAGGATTTCTCCTGCGTCAAAGGCTTCTGCCCATCCTTCGTCACTGTTCATGGCGGCAAGCGCCGCAAGCGGAAGGCGCGCGCACCTGCCGATATCAAGCTGCCCCTGCCTGAAATTCCTGTCATCGTCGACCGCCCTTGGAATATCGCAATTGCCGGCGTCGGCGGCACCGGGATCCTGACGATCGGCGCCATTCTTGGTATGGCCGCGCATCTCGACGGCAAGGTGCCGATGATCCTCGACATGGCCGGCCTCGCCCAGAAGGGTGGCGCCGTCATGAGCCATATGCGCATCGGTTTAAACCAGGGCGACGTCACCTCATCGAGGATCGTCAACGGCGGCGCCGATCTCTTGTTTGCTGCAGACGAGGTTGTCGGCGCCTCCAAGGATGCGATCACGCTCTGCTCGGAGGGCCGCACCACGGCCATCGTCAACACCGGCCTGATGCCGGTTGCCGATTTCGTGCGCAATCGCGATTTCGATTTCAAGGCCGGCTCGATCCAGCACACGATCGCGAAGGCAGTGAGCGACAAATCCGTCTTCCTCGATTTCAATCGCATCGCAACCGAGCTGACCGGCGATGCCATATCGACCAATATTCTATTGACCGGTTTTGCCTGGCAGCGCGGCCTGCTGCCGCTGTCGCTGGAAGCGATCGAGAAGGCGATCGAGCTCAATGGCGTCGCCGTCAAGGCGAGCCTTGCCGCCTTCTCCTGGGGCCGGCTTCTGGCGCATGATCCGCAGTCCGTGCAGGCCATGATCACCGAGCTGGATGCTGGCAAAGCACTGGCGGATATGGGCCTCGAAGATCTCATCAAGCATCGCAGGGCCCATCTGACTGCCTATCAGAACGAGGCACTTGCCGAGCGTTACGGCCGCTTCGTGGCCCATGCCAACGCCTTGGCGATCAGGGAACGCCTGTCGGACAAGGTGCCCTTTACCGTCGCCGTCACCTATGCGCGTATTCTGGCCTATAAGGATGAATACGAGGTCGCTCGTCTTCTGACCGATCCTTCCTTCGAAGCGCAGCTACGGGAGGAGATGGAGGGCGATTTCAAGCTGGCCTTCAATCTTGCGCCGCCGATCTTAGGCGGGAAGGATCCGAACGGCCGACCGAAGAAGCGCGAGTTCGGGGCCTGGATATTGCCGTTGCTGCGTGCCCTGGCGCCGATGAAACGACTGCGGGGCACCGCTTTCGACCCCTTCGGTTATATGGCGGAACGTCGATTGGAGCGCCGCATGATCGCCGAATATGAAGGAATTGCTGAGCGCGTGCTCGCAGGCCTGCGCCACGACAACGAAGCGGAGGCTCTCGCCATTCTCTCTCTGTTTGATGAGATCAGAGGCTTCGGCCCGGTCAAGCACAAGGCCATTGAGACGATCATGACGACGATTGCCGACAGGGTGAAAGCCTATGAGGCGACGCAGGAGACGCGGCAAGTGTCGGCCAATGCCGCATGATGGCTAAGGCAGGCGCTTGAAGCGGGCATAAAGAGATATACGTTGACAAGGATCGGACGTTTGGGACGGTCGGGAGGAGAAGCAGGATGTTCGAAGGGGGATTGAATTTCGCGCTGGGCGAGGACATCGAAGCGCTGCGCGAACAGGTGCGCCGTTTCGCGGCCAACCGTATCGCGCCGTTTGCCGACGAGGTCGATCGCAACAACAGTTTCCCGATGCATCTTTGGCGGGAGATGGGTGATCTCGGCGTGCTTGGGATTACCGTCGACGAAGCGCTCGGCGGGGCAGGGCTCGGCTATCTTGCCCATACGGTTGCCATGGAAGAAATCAGCCGTGCGTCCGCTTCCGTCGGCCTCAGTTACGGCGCCCATTCCAACCTTTGCGTCAACCAGATCCATCGCAACGGCACGACGGCCCAAAAGGAGCGCTATCTGCCGAAGCTGATTTCGGGCGAACATGTCGGGGCGCTCGCCATGTCCGAACCCGGTGCCGGTTCCGACGTCGTTTCCATGAAGCTTCATGCTGAAAAGCGCGGCCATCATTATGTGCTGAACGGCAGTAAGATGTGGATCACCAACGGCCCGGATGCCGATGTTCTCGTCGTCTACGCGAAGACTTCGCCGGATGCCGGCCCGCGCGGCATTACTGCCTTTCTTATTGAAAAGGGCTTCAAGGGGTTTTCCGTCGGCCAGAAGCTCGACAAGCTCGGCATGCGCGGCTCCAACACGTCGGAGCTGATCTTCACGGATTGCGAAGTGCCGGAGGAGAATATTCTGGGGCAAGTCGATGGCGGCGTTCGCGTGCTGATGTCGGGGCTCGATTATGAGCGCGTCGTGCTCTCGGGCGGTCCCGTCGGCATCATGGCGGCCTGTATGGATGTGGTGATGCCCTATGTGCATGAGCGCAGGCAGTTCGGCCAGTCCATCGGCGAGTTCCAGCTGATGCAGGGCAAGCTCGCCGACATGTATGTCACCATGAATGCCGCGCGCGCCTATGTCTATGCGGTGGCGGCCGCCTGCGATCGCGGCGAGACGACCCGCAAGGATGCGGCCGGCTGCATTCTCTATTCCGCGGAGAAAGCGACGGCGCTCGCGCTCGAATGCATCCAGGCGCTCGGCGGCAATGGCTATACCAATGATTACCCCGCCGGACGGCTGCTGCGTGACGCCAAGCTCTATGAGATCGGCGCCGGCACGTCCGAAATCCGGCGCATGCTGATCGGCCGCGAGTTGTTCGGCGAGACGGCCTGATTTCGAATTCCATTTGACTTGATCGAGTGAGGCCGCATGACCGTCCTGAAATCAGAGATATCGACGCATTCCGATCGCTTCCGCGACAATCGTGCGGCGTTGCTGGAGGCGATCGGGGTCGCCGAGGCTGCGGCGTCGAAAGCGGCCGAAGGCGGCGGAGCGCAGGCGCGCGAACGGCATGTCAGTCGCGGCAAGATGCTGCCGCGCGATCGGGTTGCCGGCTTGATCGATCCCGCCACGTCATTTCTGGAAATCGGTGCGACGGCGGCCCACGGAATGCATGGCGACGATGCACCGGGCGCCGGCCTGATCGCCGGCATCGGCCGCGTTTCGGGCCGTGACTGCATGATCGTCTGCAACGATGCCACGGTCAAAGGCGGCACCTATTATCCGATCACGGTGAAGAAGCATCTTCGTGCGCAAGAGATTGCGGCGGAGAACAACCTGCCTTGCATCTATCTCGTCGATTCCGGTGGCGCAAACCTGCCGAACCAGGACGAGGTGTTTCCGGATCGCGATCACTTCGGCCGCATCTTCTACAATCAGGCCAATATGTCGGCAGCCGGCATTCCGCAGATCGCCGTCGTCATGGGATCCTGCACGGCAGGCGGCGCCTATGTGCCTGCCATGTCGGATGAAACCATCATTGTCGAGAAGCAGGGAACGATCTTTCTGGCCGGCCCGCCGCTGGTCAAGGCGGCGACGGGGGAGGTGGTTTCAGCCGAGGATCTCGGCGGCGGTGACGTCCATACGCGCCTCTCCGGCGTTGCCGACCATCTTGCGCGCGACGATGCCCACGCGCTTGCGCTCGCCCGACAGGCGGTCGCCAATCTCAATCGCCACAAGCCCGAGGGTGTCGAGCTTCGCACGCCCGAGGCGCCGCTCTACGATCCCGAAGAAATTCTGGGCATCGTCCCTTCAGACCTGCGTACGCCCTATGACGTGCGTGAGGTCATCGCCCGCATGGTGGATGGCTCCCGCCTCGATGAGTTCAAGGCGCGCTACGGCACGACGCTGGTCTGCGGCTTCGCCCATATCCACGGCATTCCCGTGGGAATCATCGCCAATAACGGTGTCCTGTTCTCGGAATCGGCGCTGAAAGGCGCGCATTTCGTCGAACTCTGCTCACAGCGAAAGATCCCGCTGGTCTTCCTGCAGAATATCACCGGCTTCATGGTCGGCCGGAAATACGAGACGGAAGGTATCGCTAAGAACGGCGCCAAGCTGGTGACGGCAGTGGCGACCACCAAAGTTCCGAAGGTCACCATGCTCATCGGTGGCTCCTTCGGTGCCGGCAATTACGGCATGGCCGGCCGCGCCTATTCGCCGCGCTTCCTCTGGACCTGGCCCAACAGCCGCATCTCGGTCATGGGCGGGGAGCAGGCGGCGGGCGTGCTCGCCACCGTGCGCGGCGAAGCGCTGGCTCGCGCCGGCAAGCCCTGGACGAAAGAGGAGGAGGCCGCCTTCAAGGAACCGACGCTCAAGATGTTCGAAACCCAGAGCCACCCGCTCTACGCCTCGGCCCGCCTCTGGGACGATGGCATCATCGACCCGCGCAAGAGCCGCGATGTGCTGGCTCTGTCGCTTTCAGCAGCACTCAACGCGCCGATCGAAGACACACGCTTCGGTCTGTTCAGGATGTGAGGAGATGGAAATGAAACGCGATACCATCAATGCAAAGAATGCGCCGCAGCCACGCGGCGGCTATGCGCAGGCCGTAAAGCTCGAAAATTTCGAGCGATTGCTGTTCGTCAGCGGCCAGATCCCGATGACGTCGGACGATACGCTGCCTGACGGGTTCAAGGCGCAGGCACGCCAAGCCTGGCTGAATGTCGATGCCCAACTCAAGGCGGCCGGCATGACCAAGGATGATATCGTCAAGGTCACCACCTTTCTTGCCGACCGGCACCACACTATGGAAAACCGTGAGATCCGCGCCGAATATCTAGGCCCGCTCACGCCGGCCATGACTGTCGTGATCGCCGGTATTTTCGACACGGCCTGGTTGCTCGAAGTCGAAGTCATTGCCGCGCAATAGGGTCTGCCGATGTTCTCGAAGATACTGATCGCCAATCGCGGCGAAATCGCCTGCCGGGTCATCCACACCGCAAGGCGCCTGGGTATCCGCACGGTCGCTGTCTATTCCGACGCCGATCGGGATGCCTTACATGTGACATTGGCCGACGAGGCCGTTCACATCGGCCCGGCCGTGGCGAGCGAGAGCTATCTTTCGAAACAAAAGATCATTGCGGCGGCTCAGCGCACGGGTGCGGAAGCCATCCATCCCGGCTACGGCTTTCTCTCGGAAAATGCGGACTTTGCTGAAGCCCTCGAGGCCGCGGGCCTCGTCTTCGTCGGCCCGTCGCCGGCCTCGATCCGCGCGATGGGGCTCAAGGATGCCGCCAAGGCGCTGATGGAGCGAGCGGGAGTACCAATCGTTCCCGGCTATCACGGCGATGCGCAGGAGCCCGGCTTCCTTGCCGAACAGGCTGATGGCATCGGCTTTCCCGTGCTCATCAAGGCGCGGGCCGGCGGCGGCGGCAAGGGCATGCGCCGGGTCGACCGGAGGGAGGATTTCGCCGCCTCGCTGGAAGCGGCCAGGCGCGAGGCGAAATCCGCTTTCGGCGATGATGCCGTACTGATCGAGAAATATCTGATCAAGCCGCGTCACATCGAGATCCAGGTCTTCGGTGACAGCTATGGCAATGCCGTGCATCTTTTCGAGCGCGATTGTTCGCTACAGCGCCGGCACCAGAAGGTGATCGAGGAAGCGCCTGCACCGGGCATGACCGAGGAGATGCGCAGCGCCATGGGCGAAGCGGCCGTTCGCGCCGCCCGCGCCATCGACTATCGCGGCGCCGGCACGGTCGAATTCATCGCCGATGTCTCTGACGGTCTGTCGCCGGATCGCTTCTTCTTCATGGAGATGAATACCCGCCTTCAAGTCGAGCATCCCGTGACCGAAGCGATCGCCGGCGTGGATCTGGTGGAGTGGCAGTTGCGTGTTGCGAGCGGCGAGCCGCTGCCGAAGTCTCAAGATGAGCTCGCCATAAACGGCTGGGCCTTCGAAGCCCGCATCTATGCGGAAGACCCTTCGCGCGGCTTCCTGCCGGCGACCGGCACGCTCGCGCACTTACGGTTTCCCGAAGGCGATGTCCGCATCGATGCCGGCGTGCGCGAGGGCGATACCATCACCCCGCACTACGATCCGCTGATTGCAAAATTGACTGTCCATGCGCCGGATCGTCAATCCGCTCTTGCAAAACTCACGCGCGGGTTGGAGCAAACGCAAGTTGCCGGAACTACCACCAATCTCGATTTCCTCATCCGCCTCAGTCGCCAGCCGGATTTTGCTGCCGGTCATCCTGACACCGGGCTGATCGACCGCGATGTGGAGGCGCTGACCTCGGCGCGGCAGCCCGACGATGGTGCTCTGGCTGTCGCCGCGGTTGCCGAAGCAGGCGGCTTTGCTGGCGCGACTGGTGGCGATCCCTGGCTTTCGCTCGGCCCTTGGCAGCTTTGGGGCGAAGCGAACCGTCCCGTTACATTGCACTATGACCGCGGGCAGACCCATTGCCGCGTGACCGTAAAAGGAAGGGCACTTTTCAGCGTGGCGCTTGGGGATCGTAGCATTCCGCTCCGGCTTTTGGCGGGGGACCGTAAGGCTCGTCGTATCGAGATCGATGGCCGCCAGTCAAATGTCACCGTGTTCGAGGCATCGAACGGCACGACCTTGTTCATGGATGGGCAAACGCATCATTTCCATCGTCACGATCCGCTTGACGGCGGCGAAGAGGCGTCTGCCGGAGGTGATCGGTTGATCGCGCCGATGCCCGGCCTCGTCAAGATCATCCGCGTCCGCGAGGGAGATGTGGTGGCGAAGGGACAGGCGCTGATCGTCATGGAGGCCATGAAAATGGAGCTGACACTGACGGCGATGCGCGACGGTATCGTCGAGAGCCTGAATGTTGGTGAAGGGGATCAGACAAGCGAGAGCGCCGTCTTGCTGTCGCTTCGTCCGGAGGATGCGACATGATGCAGGAGCATTCGAACCATGTCACCGTCGTCGAGATGGCGCCGCGCGACGGTCTGCAGAACGAAAAGCAGCCGATCGATACCGCGCGCAAGATCGAGCTGGTCAATCTGCTTTCCGATAGTGGTTTCGACCGTATCGAAGTCACCAGCTTCGTCAGCCCGAAATGGGTGCCGCAGCTTGCCGATGCCGCCGCTGTCATGGCCGGAATAGAGCGCCGGCCGGGCGTGCGTTACGCGGCGCTGGCTCCTAATATGCAGGGTTTCGAGGCAGCGCTTGCGGCCGGTGCCGATGCGGTGGCGATCTTTGCATCGGCCTCCGAAACATTCTCGCAGCGCAACATCAATTGTTCGATCGCCGAAAGCATCGAGCGCTTCCGGCCGGTGGCTGCCGCAAGCCGCGATCGCGGCGTTCCGTTGCGCGGCTATGTCAGCTGCGTTGTCGAATGTCCTTATGAAGGGGCCGTGCTGCCGAAGAGTGTCGCCGATGTCGCCTGGCAATTGCGGGCGCTCGGTTGCTATGAGATCAGCCTCGGCGACACGATCGGCAGGGGGACGCCGGAAGCCGTGGATCGCTTGCTTGCCGCGGTTCTGGATGAACTTCCGGCTACGACTCTCGCCGGACATTTTCACGACACATCCGGTCGGGCGCTCGACAATATCGCCGTTGCTCTCGAGCGCGGCCTGCGCGTGTTCGATGCCGCCGCAGGCGGTCTCGGCGGTTGCCCTTTCGCCCCCGGCGCGAAGGGCAATGTCGATACCGTCGCGGTCCACGATTATTTGATGGCGCATGGCTACGAGACTGGCCTCGACGAGGAAAAGCTCGCCCGCGCCGCCGCCTTTGCCCGCAGCCTCAGGAGTGCTTCATGACGTCGCCAACGATCCATATCGCCACCGATGAGCGCGGCGTTGCCCACCTCACGTTGACACGCCCGGACAAGCACAATGCGCTCTCGGCCGAAATGATCGATGCCCTGACCTCGGCAGTCCGCGATCTCGGCAATGACAAGACGGTCCGTGTCGTCGTGCTCACGAGCGAGGGAGCAAGCTTCTGTGCGGGCGGAGATCTCGGCTGGATGCGGGCGCAGTTCGATGCGACGCGCGCGGGCCGCATGGTCGAGGCGCGCCGGCTCGCCATGCTGTTCAAGGCACTGAACGAGCTGCCCAAGCCATTGATCGCCCGTGTTCAGGGCAATGCGTTCGGCGGTGGTATCGGTGTCCTCAGCGTCTGCGATATGGTCATCGCCGCATCAACGGCCCGCTTCGGCTTGACGGAGGTGCGCCTCGGCATCATCCCTGCCACGATCAGCCCCTATGTGGTCGCCCGTATCGGCGAAGCGAATGCTCGCCCGCTCTTCCTTTCCGGCAAGATCATCGACGCATGGCAGGCACACGCCACTGGCCTGTTGTCCCGGGTCGTCGCCGAGGAAGCGCTGGACGAGGCCGTCGAGGCCGAAATCCGCCATTTTCTGTCCGCATCTCCGCAGGCCGCGGCACGCGCCAAGGCGCTGGCCCGCTCGGTCGGCCGGCCGATCACCGACGGTATGATCGATGACGTCGTCGAGCAGCTGGCCGATGCCTGGGAAACCGAGGAGGCGAGAGAGGGCATTACCGCCTTTTTCGACAAACGGCAGCCGAACTGGCGGCACGCTTAAACCACTCTGTTGTTCGCCACGGTCAATTGCGGAAATTGCGAGCTTCCGGCGGAAAGATCGCCGGAGGCTGCCTTGTCCCAGCGAAAGCCCATGATCGCGGCCTTCTCCATTTCCTGAAAAATATTGTTCGAGATGACGGCCGAGCCGGCGCCATCTACTACCGACACGACGCAGCCGATGCCGGCATGGCGCACGATATTGCCTGTCGCGCTGACATTGCGGAGGTAGGGTCCCCAGCCGAGCCTCAATCCGCAGAGCGGCGCATTTTCGATGACATTGTCTGAAATCAGCGTATCAGCCTCGGCTGATATGCCTATGCCGAGCCCGATGTCCTGGGCATAGGGAGCTGTGGCCGACAGGTTGCGGATGACATTGCCGGTGACGCTTGCGAGCCGGCCGCCATTGTCGAAGTTGGTGACGGCAATGCCGTTTGCGGCGCCATCGATCAGGTTGTTGTTGATGACGGCACCTTCGAATTCGAATTCGCAAAAGATCGCCGTCTCACCGGAACGCAGGCACTGATTGCCGGAGATCTGCACATTCGATCCCGAATTGGCGCGGATCGCCGAGAAGGCGCAATCGCTGATGCGGTTGGCGGAGACCTGCACGCCGTCGGCACGGAAGACATTGATGCCGTTGCCGTTCTGACCCGTGCCGCCGTTATTAGCGCGGATGCGGGCTATGCGGTTGTCGGTGACGCTGCTGCCGTCTTCGCCCTTGCCCCAGCGATGGATGAGGATGCCGCCATTGCCGCAATCCTCGACGCTGTTGCCTGTCACCTGCAATCCAATGGATTGGACGGAATAGATACCGGCTTCGGCGGCTCCGGAGATCCTACTGCGCTCAATCCGGCCGCCGCAGCGCTCCAGTTGCAGCGCATGCTTGCGACTGCCGGCAATCTCGCAATTGTCGATCCGCACATCGCCGACGCCTGTGAACTGCAGAAGGGCTCCGGCGTAGTCGGCCAGCCAGCGATTGCCACCATCGAGTAGAAGGCCGGAAAGCTCGATGCGTTTGGCCTTGTCGGCATTCATCAGATAGCCGTCGCCGCCATAGATCAATCGTGTGGCGCCGGGTACGCCGATAATCCGCGTATTGTCCGGCAGTGTCAGGTTGGACACGGTGTAGTTGCCGGGCGGTAGCATCAAAGGCATGTTGTTGCGCGCGGCATTGTCGATCATCGCCTGCAGCTTACCGCTCTTGAAGTCGCTGGCGCCAGGCGTCGTCTTATAGGCGATGGCATCGATCGATCCGCGGAGCTCGGCACCATTGGTCCTCGGAAGCGGCGCAGCCAATATGCCGGGCGCGAACAGGCCGGCTGCCGCCGAAGTGGCCAGAGAGGTGATGAAGGCGCGGCGATGAATCATTGCAGGCTCCCGAAACGACATCGGCCAAGCAGAAATCGTGCCAAGCAAATCCGTACCGTTTTGGCACGTTTTCGTCCTCTGGCCATTACTTGCATATGTTGGCCTCGGTGAATGCGGGCCAGCCTTGAGCTTTCCTTAACCAATCCGGGCACGGTTGGCGCTAGGGGCGACTCACCACTCATGCTAGCTCTGCCGCATGCGGATCGCGACCTTCCAACGCCTGGCAGTTTTCGATGCCGTCGAGCAGACGGCCGAGATCCTGACCCGAGATCTGGTTTGGGCCGACACGCAGGGAATTGATCTCGCGCTTTTTCCCGAATGCTACCTGCAGGGGCATAGCTACGACGAGGCTCTCGCGCGGAGCCGCGCACTCTCTCTCGATGATGCCAGGCTGAACGCTCTTGTCAGCCGCTTCGCCTCGGGCAGGACGACGGCGATCGTCGGCCTTTTCGAGAGGCGGGGCGAGGCGCTCTACAATAGCTCGCTGGTCGCCAAGGGAGGGCGGATCGTTGGGGTCTATGCCAAGGCCCATCCACTCGAAAGCGGCTGCTCGCCCGGAACCGATTTTCCTGTCTGGGAAGAGGGATATTGGCGCTTCGGCATCAACATCTGCGCTGATCTGAGGTATCCCTATACGGCGCGTCGGCTGGCTCAGAAGGGAGCCGGTCTCATCTGCAATCCTATCAATCTGATGCTCAGGCCCCACAAGGCAGAGAGGTGGCACACGCCGGGCATATCGAGCCTGCAGATGTGCGCCAAGCATACGGGGTGCTGGGTGATGGCATCGGATGTGGTCGGCGGCAATGCCGACGGCTGGGTGAGCTATGGCAGCAGCGCAATCGTCGATCCGAACGGTGTCGTCGTGGCGAAAGCAAAACCCTATAGCGAGGATGTGCTCGTTTTCGATCTGCCGGACCGGCAGCCGGAGCGCCGCTACGATTAAAAAACCTCCGCCATCGCTACCTAAACGCGCGAATAGCGCTATCCTCTTGAGTCATGAGACCTGACCAACTGCTTTATCCCGCGCCCGAAGGGCTGTTCTGCCCGATCGGCGGCTTCTACATCGATCCGGTGCGGCCGGTCGAACGGGCGCTCGTCACGCATGGCCATTCCGACCACGCCCGCTCCGGCCACGCCCATGTGCTCGCCACGCGCCAAACGCTCGATATTATGCGCATCCGCTACGGTGATAATTTTGCCGGGTCGGAGCAGCCGGTTGCCTTCGGCGAGGAGATAACGATCAACGGGGTGAAGGTCAGTTTCCATCCGGCGGGCCATGTACTCGGCTCGGCGCAGATCGCGGTGGAGAAGGATGGCCTGCGCATCGTCGTCTCGGGCGACTACAAGCGCCGGCCGGACCCGACTTGTGCGGCCTACGTGCCGGTTCCCTGCGATGTCTTCATCACCGAAGCAACCTTCGGGCTGCCGGTCTTCCACCATCCCGATCCCATGGCTGAAACCCGCAAGCTGCTGGCCTCGCTTCGGCAGTTCACGGAAAGAACCCATCTGGTCGGCGCCTATGCGCTCGGCAAGGCGCAGCGGGTCATTCGGTTGTTACGCGATGCCGGCTATGACAAGCCGATCTACATTCATGGCGCGCTAGAAACCCTGTGCGACTATTATGTCAGCCAGGGTATCGCGCTCGGCGAGCTCAAGCCAGCCACCATCGAAAGCCGCGATCAGTCGATCTTCCACGGCGCCGTCGTCGTCGGCCCGCCCTCAACGTTCCAGGATCGCTGGGCAAGACGCTTTCACGATCCGCTCCCAGCCTTTGCCTCCGGCTGGATGATGGTGCGCCAGCGTGCCAAGCAGCTCGGCGTCGAGCTGCCGCTGGTCATATCGGACCATTGCGACTGGCCGGAGCTGACGGAGACGATCTCCGACCTGACGCCAGGCGAGGTCTGGGTCACCCATGGCCGCGAAGAGGCGCTGGTGCGCTGGTGCGAGCTGCAGGGTATCACGGCCAAGCCGCTGCACCTCATCGGCTATGAAGACGAGGGCGATTGATGAAAGCCTTTGCCGACCTTCTCGACCGCCTGGTGCTGACGCCGAGCCGCAACGGCAAGCTGAAGCTGCTGACCGATTATTTCCGCGATACGCCCGATCCCGATCGTGGCTATGGCCTGGCCGCCATCGCCGGCACGCTGGAGGTGCGCAACGTCAAGCCAGCCATGCTGCGCGAACTCGTGCTCGAGCGTATGGACGAGGTGCTGTTCCGCTATTCCTACGACTATGTCGGCGATCTCGCCGAAACGATCTCGTTGGTTTGGGACAAGGAGAGCGACATCGAGCGTCTCCCGGGCGAACAGCCGAAGCTTGGCGAGGTCGTACGCCGCATGAACGCGCTCGGGCGAACCGAGGTGCGCAGCTTCGTCCGCGACCTGCTGGATCGGCTGGATACCTCGGGCCGCTTCGCCTTCCTGAAGCTTGCAACGGGCGCATTGCGCATCGGCGTCTCAGCCCGGCTTGCCAAGCAGGCGCTGGCCGAACTCAACGGCAAGGATGTCACTGAAATCGAAACGCTGTGGCATGGCCTGCAGCCTCCCTATGAAAGCCTCTTCCACTGGCTTGAAGGGAAGGGCGAGCGGCCTATACTCGCGACGCCGGCGATCTTCCATTCCGTCATGCTCGCCAACCCGGTCGAACCCGGTGATCTCGACGGGCTCGAGCCGAAAGATTTCGCCGCCGAATGGAAGTGGGACGGTATTCGCGTCCAGCTTTCGCGCTCCGGGGCGACGAGCAAGCTCTACTCCCGCTCGGGCGACGATATTTCCGCCGCTTTCCCGGACATTGTCGACGCGATGAGCTTCGAAGGCGTCATGGATGGCGAGCTGCTGGTCGGCGGCACCGTACGTTCCAACAGCCCGACACGCACATTTTCCGACCTGCAGCAGCGCCTCAACCGTAAGACCGTCACCGCTAAGATGCTGGACGAGTTTCCGGCCTTCATTCGCGCCTACGATCTTCTTTTCGATGGGGCGGAAGATGTCCGCGCCCGCGGCTTTCTCGATCGGCGCGAGCGGCTGGCGGAGATTGTCGAGGCAGCGCCTCACGACCGTTTCGACCTGTCGCCGCTGGTCGACTTTTCCTCATGGGAAGAACTCGATCGGCTGCGCTCTTCGCCGCCCGATCCGGTGATCGAAGGCGTCATGATCAAGCGCAAGGATAGCGCCTATCTTGCCGGCCGGGCCAAGGGGCCTTGGTTCAAGTGGAAGCGTGATCCCTACAATGTCGATGCCGTGCTGATGTATGCCCAGCGCGGCCACGGCAAGCGATCGAGCTACTATTCCGATTTCACCTTCGGCGTTTGGGCGATGACGCCGGAGGGAGAGCAGCTGGTGCCCGTCGGCAAGGCCTATTTCGGTTTCACCGATGCCGAGCTGGAGGTGCTCGACAAATTTGTGCGCGACAATACGGTCGATCGTTTCGGCCCGGTGAGGGCTGTTCGCGCCGATCGCGATTTCGGCTTTGTTCTCGAAGTCGCCTTCGAAGGTATCAACCGTTCCACGCGTCATAAGTCCGGTGTCGCGATGCGTTTTCCTCGCATTGCCCGGCTGCGTCTCGACAAGCCTCCTTACGAGGCGGATCGGCTGGAAAGTTTGATTGCGCTAATTGACGCGAAGTCTCCAGTTGTTGATGAATGAAACAGGGCGAATCCTCACCACAATGTGAGTTGGCCTTGCCTTTCAACCTGTGCAGATTCGAACCGCGCCGGCATATTTGGACAGAGCCTATGACCACGTCTGACGACACCACATTTCGTCCCAATCGTCGCGGCATTCTTGCCGGCCTGGCCGTCGTGCTTTTTGCGCCGAACGTCATGAGAGCCGCCGACGACAGCACGACCGGCGGCAAGCCCGCCGATAGCAAGAGTGCAGCCGCGGAGGAAAAAGCCGAGGACGCGCCGCCGCTGCTTTCGGGCAATTACAGCAAGGAACGTCGCGTGTTCCGCACTGACCTGGTGAACAAGGGACCGGCGCCTGATATCTACGAGCCGCTTGTGACGCCGCCCATGGCCGACAAGCTCTTCTACCGTAGCGGCGCCGGCGGCGAGCTGGAGCTGGTTGCCTGGGTTTCCAAGTATACGCGCGAGCGCACCTTGAAGCCGGCGGTGGTTTTTTTGCACGGCGGCAATGCCATCGGCCAAGGGCACTGGCAGCTGATGAAGCCCTATGTCGAAGCGGGCTATGTGGTCATGATCCCTTCGATGCGCGGCGAGAACGGGCAGAAGGGCAACTTCTCGGGCTTCTATGACGAGGTCGCCGATGTGCTGGCGGCTTCCAACCGGCTTCGGCATCTGCCCGGCATCGATCCGCATCGCCTGTTTCTGGCCGGGCACAGTATCGGCGGCACGCTCGCCATGCTGACTGCCATGTCGACCAAGCGTTTCCGCGCGGCCGCACCAATATCGGGCAATCCGGACGCCTATGCCTTCTTCAGCCGTTATCCGCAGGATATCCGTTTCAACACCAAGAACCCACGCGAATTCCAGATGCGCTCGCCGCTCTGTTACGCGCATAGTTTCCGATGCCCGATGAAGCTGTTTCGCGGTACGGAAGAGGCCCATTTCGATTCGCGGCTTGCCCTGCTGGCCAAGCGCGCGACGGCCGGCGGCGTGAAAATGGACATGGCAACCGTCCCGGGCAGCCACAATTCGGCCTTGCCGGGCGAGATCGAACAAAGCATCCGGTTCTTCGAAAACGTAGCGACCTAGCCTGGCGGGCTGGCCAACGGCTCTGCCGGCAGGTGCCATCTTCGCATCGCGGCTGCATGGCCCCGCGTCGAAAACCAGGCGTTTGGCCAATCCTCGCAATACCTTCGCCGTCGACGCCAGCTTCGCTCCAGCCGGACCGTTCATCATGCCGCTGATCCGATATGTGTTTCAACTGGTTTCCGATGATGGCCGATCTGCTGCCCGTTTCCCGTCGCCTGCTTGCAACTGCCGCTTTGATGACATTGTCAGCTTGCAGCATCATTCCCGATACCGGCGCAACCGATCCAGATCGGTTCGTGCAGGAAACGGCGCCGATCTTCTATCGTCCCGAGGGTATCGATCCGCAGAAGGTGCATCGCCTGCCAGTGCAGCCAGTACCGCAATCGCGCGATCTCTTCCGCACCCAGTTCCATCAGACCTACGGCCTGCCGACCTTCAATCCTGTGCATCAGGCCATGTATGCGCAAAAGAGCGAAGACGACTTCACGCTGCCGGCCATTCCCTACAAGCGCATTGATCCGCGTTTCCTGCGTCAGGAAGTGGACT
This sequence comes from Rhizobium sp. BR 314, assembly GCF_047445805.1. NCBI lineage: Bacteria > Pseudomonadati > Pseudomonadota > Alphaproteobacteria > Hyphomicrobiales > Rhizobiaceae > Rhizobium > Rhizobium sp. BR 314. Next base: position 79,285 of record NZ_JARWLA010000002.1, read on the forward strand.
ACAAGACCAATGAGCGGCCCGGCACGATTGTCGTCGATACCAGGGATCATTTTCTCTATCTGATCGAACCGGGCGGCAAGGCCATGCGCTATGGCGTGGGCCTCGGTGCGGCCGGCTATGCCTGGCACGGCAGGGGTCTGATCCAATGGAAGCAGAAATGGCCGCGCTGGACGCCGCCGGCCGAGATGGTTGACCGTGAGCCGCAGATGAAACCGCTGTCGGCTGCGCGCGGTGGTATGAATCCGGGGCCGACCAATCCGCTCGGCGCGCGGGCGCTCTACATCTTTCAGAATGGCAAGGATACGCTTTATCGCGTTCACGGCACGCCGGATTGGCAGTCGATCGGCCGTGCCGCTTCGTCCGGATGTGTACGAATGCTCAACCAGGACGTGATAGATCTCTACAGCCGGGTATCGGCCCGGGCAGAAATCGTGGTTTTGTAGGTTATTTTACCACAAATTTTCGTGATGTTGCATAAGTGCGATAGCGGGGCGTTTCTGCGCTCTTTAGTTTTGCCTTTGTCTCTGCAAACCTCTCGGGAAGCCGAATCAGCTTATGCATCGCGGGTTCTCGCTTCCGTCTCAACAGGAACTATGCTGTCGACATGAGCCTTCCTTCTTCGCTATCCCGACGTAATTTCCTCACCCTCGTTGGCATCGGCGCCGCTTCTACGCTCGCCGGCTGTGCCTCCACCGTCAACAGCGGGCCCATCGTCAGCCCCGTGCAATATACCGGATCGCCCAAACCGTTCCGCAGTTGGTTCTCCAGCTATGATGGCGAGCAGCCGGATCCTGCCGTGATCTATGCCGCGCTGGATGACGGCGGCTTCCATGTGCCGGCTGTTCCTTATCAGCAGATCGATCAACGTTTTTACCGGCAGCGCGTGGTCGATCCGACCGGCGAGGCACCGGGCACGGTTATTGTCAACACCACGCAGCGCATGCTCTACGTTACCGAGCAGGGCGGTACGGCCATGCGTTACGGTATCGGCGTCGGTCGCGAAGGCTTTGCCTGGCAGGGCCGTGGCATCATTCAGTGGCGCAAGAAGTGGCCGCGCTGGAACCCGCCGGATGAGATGGTTGCCCGCCAGCCGGAACTCGTCAAGTTTTCCATCGCCAATGGCGGCATGGATCCGGGGCTGAAGAATCCGCTCGGCGCACGCGCGCTCTATATTTTCGAAGACAAGCAGGATTCGCTCTATCGCCTGCACGGCAATCCGGATTGGCGTTCCATTGGCAAAGCCGTTTCGTCCGGCTGCGTCCGCCTGCTGAACCAGGATGTCATCGATCTCTACGATCGGGTGCCGGAACGCGCGCCGATCCTCGTGACGACGTAAGATCGCACTGCCGAAATACAGAAAGGGCGCCCGAATGAGGCGCCCTTCGCTATTTTACCCGCTTTTTCGGTATGCCGTGTACGGAATGCTTTCAAGAAGGCCGTGCAGTAGCCTTTCGTCCGAAATGCGGACGGCTCACTCTGCTGCAAGATTGGCCTTTAGCTGCCGCAGTCGGTCGCGCAGATCGCCGATCTCGGATAGATTGCAACCGGTGGCCTGGCCGATGGCGCCCATGATCGTTTCGACCTGGCAGTTCATACCTGCGCCTTCCTCCGTCAGCGAAACGATTACCTGCCGCTCATCCCTTGTGTCGCGCGCGCGATCGATCAGCCCTGCTTGTTCCAACCGCTTCAGCAGAGGTGAAAGCGTGCCGGAATCGAGATCGAGCTTTTCGCCGATGACCTTCACGGGAAGGCTGCCCTTTTCCCAAAGTACGAGCATGACAAGATATTGTGGATAGGTGAGGCCGACGCGATCAAGAATTGGCTTGTAGGCACGGTTGAAGGCATGCGCGGCGCTGTAAACGGCAAAGCAAAGCTGCCGTTCGAGGCGCTTTTCCTCATCGGGTATCACAATCTGCCCATTCGCACTGTCTATCATCGCCGCTCCGCCATTTTCTTGTTGGCGCCATTGTCACAAATTCACCGTGCAAAATCAAATTGCAAAAAATACATATTGCGCACGATTAAATCGCGCTGTATATAAAAATCATCCAAACCGAAGGGAGACATGACATGCCTATTCTCTACACGACCAAAGCTTCCGCCACCGGTGGCCGCGCCGGCCATGCAGTTTCCGAAAACGGCGTCCTTGATGTCACGCTGACCGTGCCGAAGGAACTAGGCGGCGATGGCGCCACCGGCACCAATCCCGAGCAGCTATTTGCCGCCGGCTACTCTGCCTGCTTCCTGGGTGCCCTGAAATTTGTCGCAGGCCAGCAGAAGGTCAAGATTCCGGAAGATGCGAAAGTCACCGCGACGGTCGGCATCGGTCCGCGTGCAGACGGTACCGGCTTCGGCATCGAAGTTTCCCTGGCTGTTCACATTCCCGGCATGGACAAGCCCGAAGCTGAAAAGCTGGCCGCTGCCGCACACATCGTATGCCCCTACAGCCACGCCATGCGCACCTCGACCGAAGTGCCGTTCACGGTTGTCTAAGTTGATCGTGTATGACGCCTGATAAGGCGAAATAAAACCGATCAGGAGCGGAGGCATAGCCTGCCGCTCCTTTTCTTTTGCAAGAAAGTTGCTATATCTTTTCTTGGGAAAGGATGCGGCTATGGCAAAAGCTCAAGCAATAAATCAAGCAAAGCCCGGCGAGGCGCTCGTCATCACCAAGGCGGTGGTCAATGCGGCCGAACGGCTTGGCTTGAACGCGCGCATACTGGCGGCGGTCATCGGGGTTTCGGAGGCGACAGTATCGCGCATGAAGCGGCAGGATCATCTTCTGGAGCGCGACAGCAAGCCGTTCGAGCTTGGTGTGCTTTTCGTTCGTCTCTTTCGCTCGCTGGATGCGATTGTTGGTGGTGACGAGACAGTGGCGCGACAGTGGCTGCGCAACGGCAATATCGCCTTTGCTGCCGCTCCCATCGACAAGATTACCTCGATTTCTGGTTTGACCGATGTCCTTGCCTATCTGGACGCCCGCCGCGCTCTCATCTGAGGGGAGGGCCATTTCCGACCGTTATTGGCGGCTGGTGGAATCGCAGCATCAGGTCTCGACGCTGAAACTTGTCGATACGCTGGAAGAGCAGGCGCTTCTCGAAAATCTGCTGGAGGAAAGCAAGCCGGTCCTGCCGCCGGAATGCGTCGGGCTCGACTATCTGCTCGCCACACCCTTTCGTTATGGCGCCATCTATCCCCATGGGTCGCGTTTTCGTCGGGCAGGTCGCACGCTCGGCGTTTTCTACGCCTCGGAGCAGGTGGAGACCGCTTTGGCGGAGATGAGTTTCTACAGATTGCTGTTCTTCCGCGACTCTCCGGACACGCCGCTGCCTGCCAACGCGGCCGAATATACCGCCTTCGCGGCGGCGATCGCCACGAAGGCGGTGATCGATCTCACCGCGCCTCCTTTGGATCGCGATCGTCAGCAATGGACCGATCCGGTAAACTATGAGGCATGCCAGTCGCTCGCAGAAGCGGCGCGGTCGGGCGGCATCGAGGCGATCCTCTATCGTTCTGTCCGAGACCCCAAAGGGGGCAGAAACATCGCATTGCTGACTGCCAAGGCTTTTTCGGCTCGGGAGCCGGTGGAGCGTCAGACCTGGCGCATTCGACTGTCGCGCGCCGGCGTGCAGGCGCTGTGCGAATTTCCCCGGCGCCGTATCGGCTTTGAACGGCAGGATTTCGAGGGTGATCCCAGGCTGTCGACTGAGTTCAGAGCAGAGTAGAGAGATCTCGGCGCAGCTGGTCGCCATTGCCGTCCGGCAGCCGCTCCTCAAGGGCGGCATGCGTCATCTTCCAGACCGGAACCGCAGCAGCAAGCGCTGCCTTGCCCGACGGTGTCAGGCTAAGGAGGCGCGCGCGCCGATCGTTCGGATTGGGCGCGATGCTGACCCATCCGCGCCGCTCCAGCGGCTTCAGCGCGGCCGTCAACGTCGTTTGGTCAATAGCCAGAAGTGCCGTGACCGATCCCATGGATGCCGGCGCAGGCCTGTTCAACGACATCATGAGGGAAAATTGGCCGTTGGTCAGTCCGAACGGTCTCAGCGCTTCATCAAAGCGCCGGGCTAGCGCGCGGGCTGCGCGCTGCACATGCAGGCAGAGGCAGGTGTCGCGCACTAACAGTGTGGTTTCAAAGGGGATTTCGACTGCGTTTGACATGGTTTATTAACATTGATATCAATGTATTTGTCAAGATTTGGGAATGAAAACGCCGGAGGAGGGCGCGGACAATGAACCAGGTCGTTTCCAGGGACGTGTGGCTCGAAGCCCGCCGTCAACTACTCGCCAGAGAGAAAGAAGCAACCCATCTGCGCGATCGCGTCAATGCGGAGCGCCTGGCTTTGCCTTGGGTAAAGGTCGACAAAGATTATATTTTCGACACGCCAGCTGGCAGGAAGACGCTCGCCGATCTCTTCGATGGCCGCAGCCAGCTGATCGTCTATCATTTCATGCTCGGTCCCGATTGGGATGCCGGCTGCACCGGCTGCTCCTTCCTTGCCGATCATTTCGACGGGGCGCTTCCCCATCTCAACCATCATGACGTGACGCTGGTCGCCGTCTCGCGTGCGCCGCTGGAGAAGGTGGACGCCTACAAGAAGCGCATGGGCTGGGGCTTCCCCTGGGTGTCGTCCTTCTCGAACGATTTCAACTTCGACTATCACGTTTCTTTCTCGAAGGAGCAGCTTGCCGGCGAGACGGTCTTCTACAACTTCACGCCGATGGATGCGGCCGAAGGGTATGATGAGCTTCCGGGTCTCAGTTCTTTCTACAAGGACGAATCCGGCAATATCTTCCATACCTATTCGAGCTATGCGCGTGGCCCCGAGGAACTGATCGGTACGCTGATGATCCTCGACCGGGCGCCGAAGGGTCGCAACGAGAGCAGCACAATGAATTTCGTGCGCCGCCATGACGAATATGAGGATGCTGCCAAGGCGCATTCCTGCTGCCATTGATGTATAATGGCGCGGCTTGGCGCAAGTTGCAGCAGGGCGGGGTTGATGCATTGCCCGTTCTGCCTAGTTGTAGCTGATGCGCGTCTGCCGAAGACTGACGAACCGGCCGATGGATCATCGTTTCGTCGTCACGTTTATCGGCGATGATGAGTTTGCGCTGAGAGCCGGCTCAGGATGAGACCGATAATGCAACAATCATAATAGGGAGAGAGCTTCGATGGCTGAGAAGGGATATTTCGTCTGGTACGAGTTGATGACAACGGACATGAAGGCGGCGGAAGCCTTCTATAGCAAGGTTGTCGGCTGGGATGCCGCTGACGCCGGAATGCCTGATGTCGGAATGGACTACACGCTCTTCAGCGCCGGCGCCGGCCCCGTCGCCGGATTGATGATCCTGCCGCAAGAGGCGAAAGCCATGGGCACGCCGCCTTGCTGGACCGGCTATATCGGCGTTCCCGACGTCGACGAAGCCACCAAGACGGTCGTTGGCAAGGGCGGCAAGACCTATCGTGAGCCGACGGATATTCCGGGCGTGGGTAGGTTCTCCGTTGTCTCCGATCCCTATGGCGCGGCCTTCTGCCTGTTTACGCCGCTACCGGGCCAGGATTGGGAGCCCGCAGCCCCTGCGACACCGGGATATTTCGGCTGGCACGAACTTTATTCCGGCGACGGTCCGAAGGCTTTCGATTTCTATAGCGAGATGTTCGGGTGGGAACTGAGCTCCGATTTCGATATGGGCACGATGGGCAAGTACAAGATCTTCAAGATCGGCGATCGCGACTTCGGCGGCATCATGACCAAGCCGGCAGAAATGCCGATGGCCGCCTGGAATTTCTACATCAACGTTCCGGCGATCGACGCGGCAATCGCGCGCATCACCGAAGGCGGCGGCACGATCGTCAATGGTCCCATGGAAGTCCCCGGCGGCAGCTGGATCGTCCAGGCGACCGACCCGCAGGGAGCGTTCTTCTCGCTCGTCGCGCCGGTGCGCTGATCTCCACCCTCCCCTTGAGGGGGAGGGTCGGCCCGTAGGGCCGGGGTGGGGTGATCCCCAGGTTTGCGGCATGTCACCCCGCCCGCCGCTTGGTCGTGATCTTCTCCGTCAAGGGGGAGGTGTCGACTTACCTCTTGAAACTGCCGAGGATGCCTCGCACGATGGCGCGGCCTACCTGCGTGGCGACCGTGCGCGCCACGCTTTTCAGTGCAGCTTCCATGATCGTCTCCCGCTGGTAGCCCGAGCGACCACGGCCGGCCGGCTTATTGCTGTCTCCGCCAAAGCCGGGCAGCGTCCAGCCATCGCCTGCGTTGCCGCTCTGCTGCTCGGAAGCCTTGCGGGCGCGCTCGGTCAGGATCTCATAGGCGGATTCTCGATCGATCGTTTGGTCGTAGATGCCTGCCACCGGGCTGGCATGCATGACGGCCTGACGCTCCGTATCGTTAAGCGGGCCGATGCGGCCGGCAGGCGGCCGGATCAGTGTGCGCTCGACGATCGATGGCGCACCCTTGCCCTCCAGCATCGACACCAGTGCTTCGCCGGTGCCGAGCGTCGTGATGACTTCGGCGCAATCGAAGGCGGGATTGGGCCGGAAAGTGGAGGCTGCCGTCTGCACGGCTTTCTGCTCGCGCGGCGTATAGGCGCGCAGGGCATGCTGGACGCGATTGCCAAGCTGGGCCAGCACGGTTTCGGGCACATCGAGCGGGTTTTGGGTGACGAAATAGACGCCGACGCCCTTGGAGCGGATCAGGCGCACCACTTGCTCGACGCGCTCGATCAGCACTTTCGGCGCATCGTTGAAGAGCAGGTGCGCTTCATCGAAGAAGAAGACCAGCCTCGGCTTTTCCGGATCGCCCACCTCGGGCAGTTCCTCGAACAGTTCCGACAGCAGCCACAGCAGGAAGGTCGCATAGAGCCTCGGGTTCATCATCAGCTTGTCGGCCGCAAGCACGGAAACCTGGCCGTATCCGTCGTTGCTGACCCGCATGATGTCGGAGATCTTCAGGGCGGGTTCGCCGAAGAAGTTTTCCGCACCCTGCTGTTCCAGCACGAGCATTGCACGCTGGATCGAGCCGACTGAGGATTTTGAGATCAGGCCATATTTGCTGGAAAGCTCGCTGGCATTGTCGCCCATATAGTTCAACAGCGCCTGCAGATCCTTGAGATCCAGCAGCGCCAGGCCATTTTCGTCGGCAATCTTGAAGGCGATGTTGAGCACTCCTTCCTGCGCTTCGGAAGCATCCATCAATCGTGCCAGCAAAAGCGGTCCCATCTCGGCGATGGTCGCGCGAACGCGGTGGCCCTTCTCGCCATAGAGATCCCAGAAGATGACCGGAAACTGATCGAACTCATAAGGCGAAAGGCCAATTTCCTCGGCACGCTTCAGCAGGAAATCCTTGGCTTCGCCTTTGACGGCAATGCCGGAGAGATCGCCCTTGATATCAGCGCAAAAGACAGGCACGCCGGCCTTGGAAAAGCCTTCCGCCAATACCTGGAGAGTCACCGTCTTGCCGGTGCCGGTGGCGCCGGTGACGAGGCCGTGGCGGTTGCCGAATTTCAGCGTCAGGAACTCGTCCTTATTGATGCTTTCATCCGGATGGCGGCTCGCGCCGACGAAAATCTGTCCATCCTGCTGCGGCATGGTGTCGTCCCCCTTAGAGCATGATGCCGAAAAGTGTCACCGGTTTTCGGATGACATCATGCTCTACCTATTTGATTCCAGAACCGGATGATTTTGGATCGATTCGATCCAAAATCATCCGGTTCCAGGGCGGCGGCACAGCAACCCTTTTGGGGCTGCAAGGGCCATTCATCGATTTGTCCTGACACTGTTATAAGAACTCGAACGAAGGGGGACAACCATTCGCGTCACGGTTCCGCTTCTGGTAGAATGACGGTGCCCGGCGCGGCTTGTGTCGGCTGCTTCATTGAGTTACGTTGACGTTAACGTCGTAAAGGCAGGAGGCCACAGTGAACGAAGTTATTGATCAGATCGCGACCAAAGCCGGCATCGCTCCGGACCTCGCGGAGAAGGCCGTCGGCATGATCCTCGGCTTCCTGCAGCGCGAAGCTCCGGAAGGCCCCGTTACCAAGATGATCGAATCCTTCCCCGGCGCAACTGATCTGGTCGCCCAGTACGGCGGTGACGCCTCGGGTGGCGGCGGTCTTCTCGGCGGTCTCTTGAACGCGGTTGGCGCCGGCGGTGGGATCATGGGCCTCGGCCAGCAGCTGATGAGCACCGGCCTCGGCATGGGCGATATCACCTCGCTCGCCAAGGAAACGGTTGCGACCGCCCGGCAATATGCCGGCAACGATGTTGTGGACCAGGTGGTGAATTCCGTTCCAGGCCTCAGCCAGTTCATCTGACGCCAAGCAAGGGCCTTCTCGTTTCGCGAGGGGCTGGCTCGGCAAACCTTACCTTGCGAATTGGCGGGTCCGGTTCGCAGTACTGGTTTTGATTGCTTCAATTCTCCGGCCTTCGCTCCTCTAGGGGCGAGGGTCGTCCTTTTTAGGGAGAACGTTGATGTCTGTCGGCCTCATCCGCTCGCTTGTGCCCGCCGGCCCAGGTCACCAGTTCGTTCTTTACGGTGATTCCTGTTCGGGCGTTCCGGGCGCGTTGCATGAAAGAACCTTCGCCGCTGTCAACGCAGTGTTGCGGCGGCTTGATCCGCCGCCTGAATTTATTCTATTTCCCGGCGACGAGATCATCGGCCTCACGCCCGATCCGGACGAGCTGCGTGCACAATGGCGGCATTGGCTCGACCATGAGATGGCTTGGCTTGATCGCGATCAGACGCCGCTCTGGCACACGACAAGCAACCACACGACCTACGACGAAATGAGCGAAAGGATTTTCCGCGAGGTGCTCCGCCTGCCGGAAAATGGGCCGCTGGGGCAGGAGGGGCTATCCTATTGGGTTCGGCGCGGCGACCTGCTGTTGGTCTTCGTCCATACGTTGTGGACTGGTTTGGGTGGTGAGGGCCATGTCGAAACCGAGTGGCTGGAGGCGACATTGAGGGCGCATGCCGACGCGAGACATAAAATCGTTCTCGGCCATCATCCCGTTTTCCCGGTCAACGGCTACTCCGGCACTTATCAGCGTGAGATCGGTCACGAATATGCAACGCCTTTCTGGGATATTCTCGTGGAAGCGGATGTCCTGGCTTATGTTTGTAGCCATATGCTCGCCTTCGACGTTCAGGTTCATCGCGGCGTTCTACAGCTTTGTACGGCAGGCGCCGGAACGGCGCACAGGATGCCGGAAGGTGTGGAATATCTTCATTGCGTTCAGGCGGCACTGGATGCGGAAGGATTGCGCTATCAGGTGCTGGACACGGACGGCTTGGTCCGTGAACGGTTGCAATGGCCTTTCAAGCCAGTCGGAACTTCGCGGGAGCTATCGCCCGGATTGCATGATGTCGGCTTCGGTGGCTTGAAGGGTGCCGATTATATCGTCCAGCTCAAGATCACCGGACATATGGCGGATGGGTCATATGCGCCGGCGCAGACCTTGTTCTCCCTTTTCGATTCTCATAGCGCCGCCAAGCTATGGCTCGGGCTGCGCGGCCCGCGTCAGACACTGACCTTGGTCCTTGGCCGCGATCCCGGCCGCAGTCCGCACTATTGGTTCGGACCGGATCTCTCACCTGGAAAGGCGCTCGACATCGACATTGCTCTGCATGCCGGCATGGGGCCGGGTGGTATGCTCTATAGGATGCGGGCCGATCACGGATGGAGTTCATTCTGTGGGGCTTCCGCAACGGGTCTGGAGCATACTGTCTGGCCGGAACGATGGAGCGTCGGGCATGGTCAAGGCGGCGCGGCGGACCGCCCCTTCATGGGTAGCGGGCTGAGCATTAAAGTCGGATACAAATGTTAGCGCAGCGCCAGCCGTGTGCCGTCCATTGCCATCTCGGACTCTGCTAAGCTCTGAGCAGCGCGAGTCGGGCGCCGAGAGGTATTGGCATGGCGAAATGGGATGGTGCCTATACCTGGCATAAGCGGCCATCAGCCGTTGGCGCGCCGGACCGGCTGCGGGTGGCGACAGCGCAAATTCCTGTTGGCCACGATATTGCAGAAAATGTCGCCAGGATGCGGTCGCTCATCGAGGCAGCGGCAAAGGCCAGTGCAGATATCGTGCATTTCCCAGAATGTGCATTGTCCGGTTATGGTTCGGCCAATTGGCCCGAATGGGCCGGCTTCGATTGGGGCGCCCTTCATACGGCGCTGGAGGCCGTCCGATCAGCGGCGCGGACCTATCGTGTCTGGGTCGTGACCGGCTCGGTCCATCGTGACGAAGCCACCGACAAGAAATTTAATTCGATCTATGTCGTGGATCGCGAGGGTAATCTCGTCGGCCGCTATGACAAGCGCTGCTGCTCGACCAACGACTTGCGCGCTTTCGAACTGGGTCACCACCAGCTTGTCGTGGATATCGACGGCGTCGCCTGTGGCTTCCTGATTTGCCGCGACTGGGGTTTCAATGAACTCTGGCGGGACTATGAGGGGCGCGTCGAATTGATCTTTCATTCCGCATGCTCCGACGGGCATGGACGGGACAAGAATGAAACATTCACGATACCGGCGTTGATGCAGGCCTATGGCAGGCAATATCTGTATGCGATCAGTTCAGCCAATTCGTGCCGGCAAGGTCAGGACTATCCGAGCTTTTGGATCGAGCGCGGCGGCTATATGGGCGGCCAGGCAGCCCGACACGAAGTTGGATTCACGGTCAACGCACTTGCCGATGATCCGGAACAGGATCGTTTCTTCATCGCCGTGCTGGAAGCCCGTCGGGCTGAGCGAGTTCTGTACGGGCTGGCCGACTAGGAGTTAAACAGGCTGGTATCGATACCCACCGATACTCGCCCTCTCAACCTCAAACTCTCTTGCCGCTCGAGGCCCCGTCGATCTGATGCCACTTGCGGCCGTCGCGTTCGATGAGTTCGTCGGCGCAGGCCGGGCCTGAGCTGCCGGGAGCATAAGGGTCGGGCTTGCCGCCTTCGGCCCAGAGATCGAGGAAGGGCTGCACGGCCGCCCAGCCTGCCTCGATGCCGTCGGCGCGCTGGAAGAGGGTCTGGTCGCCAACGAAAAGTTCGTAGAACAGGCTTTCGTAGCCGGTCTGCTTGCCGATGTCGAAATTGTCGGCATAGCGGAAGTCGAGTGAAACCGGCGCGGTTTTCAGCACCAGCCCCGGTGATTTGATCGAGATTTCCATATCCAGCCCTTCGTCGGGCTGGACCTGGATGATCAGCCTGTTCGGAGGCAGCTCCGGTTGGGTGCCGTGGCGGGGGAATTGCGCAAAGGGTACCTGGCGGAAGGTGATGACCACTTCCGTATCGCGCGCCTTCATCGCCTTGCCGGTGCGCAGATAGAACGGTACGCCCGCCCAGCGCCAGGTGTCGACGAGAAGCTTCAGCGCCACGAAGGTTTCGGTATTGCTATCGGGAGATACATCCGGCGTCTGGGTAAAGGCCGGCAGATCGCGGCCGGCGATCGGGCCGGCCATATAGGCGCCGCGCACGCCGTTTTGGGCTGCTTCTTCGCGCGAATAGGCGCGCAGGGCTTTCAGCACCTTGCCTTTTTCGTTGCGGATCGATTCCGCATCGAAGCTGTTCGGCGGCTCCATTGCCACCATGGCCAGCAGCTGGAAGAGATGGTTCGGGACCATGTCGCGCAGCGCGCCGGTCGCGTCATAGAATTTGCCGCGGGTGCCGACATCGACAAGCTCGGCCGCCGTGATCTGCACGTGGTCGATATAGTTGTTGTTCCACAAGGCTTCGATCATCATGTTGGCGAAGCGCGTCGTCATGATGTTCTGGACCGTTTCCTTGCCGAGGAAATGGTCGATGCGGTAGATCTGGCTTTCGTGGACATGATTAAGCAGCCGCGCATTTAGGGCCTGCGCCGAGGCAAGATCGTGGCCGAAGGGCTTCTCGATTGCGATGCGGCGGAAGGCGCCGGTCGCCTCGTTCATCAGCCCGTTCTCGGATAGCTTTTCGGCGATGTCGCCAAAGAATTGCGGCGGTACGGCGAAATAGAACGCCGCATTGGCGCTTGGTGCATTCGATAGGTAATCGGCGATTTGTTTGTAGACGCCGTTCTGCGTGAAATCGCCAGAGATATAGCTGATGCGCTTGCTCAGGCTCTGCCACGCGGCCTGACGCTGTGGATCATCCATGTCGCCGGAGGTCTTGAGGAAGGCTTCCAGCCGCCCCAGCAGCATGTCCACGCCGCCGGTCTCGATGCCGACGCCGAGGATGTGCAGATCCTCTCCCACAAGCCCGCTGCGGGTCATGTTGATCAGCGTCGGGATAAGCAGGCGCCGGGTGAGATCGCCAGCGGCGCCGAAGATTACGAATGTCAGTGGCGGGGCGGGTGCGACGTCGGGGGTGGTCATGAGCACTTCTCCTTGCGGCGGCCATAAAGGGGGCTTCTGGACGACATCGACTATCTCCTCGGAGCTATTGCTGTTTCAGCTTTGGCTGCTGCAGTTCTACTGCATAATTCCTTAAATCGAAATCGATTTAGGGACAAAATTATGCAGCAGATTTAACGTGTTACAGCGACCTTTGCACGCCAGATGTGGCGCGCGGCGCCGTCGGCAGACTTTGGGGGAGGGAGTATCCTACTTCTTAACGGCGATCATGAAGAGCCGGGGAAAGCGCAAAAGCACCTTGCCATCGGCCAGCGGCGGATAGGCATTCTCGATATGCTTCAGATACTCGGCGGTGAAAGCATCGCGATGCTCGGCGCCGGCATGGTCGAGATAGGGGCGCAGGCCCGTGCCCTTCACCCATTCGACGATCGCAGCCGCATTTTCCAGCGCGTGATTGTAGTTGGTGTGCCAGATATCGACCCGAGCCGATTTGCCGATCAGCCTGTTATAGTAGACCGAGGGGGCGGGAAGCGGATTGCGGCGCACGCTCTTCTTGGCAAAGGCTTGGCTCCATGGACCGCTCTTGCCGGTTTCCTCCATCATAAGATGGCTCGGCTCGTTCAGATTGTCCGGCATTTGCACGGCAAGCACGCCGCCCGGCTTCAGGCCATCCATTAAATGGTCGAGAATATCGAGATGGTTCGGCAGCCACTGAAAGACGGCATTGGCAAAGAGCAGGTCGACAGGCTTCCCGGGACGCCAGGTCGTGAGATCGGCTTTGGCGAAGACCGTGCCCGGCATGCGCTTGCGCGCCGCTTCCAGCATGTTGTCGTCGCTATCGAGGCCAGAGACGCCGGCGGCACCGTATCGCTCGACGATCAGTTCCGTCGAATTGCCTGGGCCGCAACCGAGGTCGATCGCTCGCTCGACGCTTGCCAGCGGCACCTGCGCCAGGAGATCCCGCGCCGGGCGCGTGCGTTCATCCTCGAATTTCACGTACTGGCCAGCAGACCATGCCATGAGTCTATCCTCTTCTAGATTGCATATTCCAACGGTTGGATCCGCACCTTGTCGATATTTCGGCCATTGAGTTTGACCACTTCAAAGGCCAGTCGGCCGGAGTTGAAGCGCTCGCCTTCGTGCGGAAAATGGCCGAGGCCCCACAGGATGAATCCGGCAAGCGTCGAGTAGCGATCGGTTTCGTCAACAAGATCGATGCCGACCAGCTTGGAGAGATGGCGAATGTCGATCCAGCCGTCGACAGTCAGCGCCCCATCCTCGCCCTTGTCGATCGTCAGCCGCTCATCCTCCTCGTCGGGGAATTCGCCGGCGATTGCCTCGAAGAGATCCGTCGTCGTCACCAGTCCTTCGATCTCGCCATATTCGTCCAAGACCAGCGCCATCGCTTGGTTTGTCTGGCGCAACCGCTCCATGAGCTTGAGAACGTTGATGCTCTCGTGCACGGCGAGCGGCTGGCGGATCGAGCGTTCCACATCGATCTCGCCCTTTTCCATGAGGTCGCGCAGGACGTCGCGTGCGCTGGCGGTGCCCACGAAATCGTCGAGGCTGCCGCGCACGACCGGAAAGCGCGAATGACCCATCTCGATGACGCGGCGCTGCTGTTCTGCCCGCGGTTTGTCGAGATCCAACCAGGCGATATCAGTACGCGGCGTCATGATCGAGCGGACCGAACGGTCGGCAAGCGTCAGCACGCCATGGATCATATCCTTCTCCTCGGTGGAGAACACTTCTTCGCTGACGGTCTGCTCGGCTCTCGTCTCGGCGGGCTCGCCGAGCGTACCCTGCGGTCGTTTGGCGCCGAGAAGTCCGAGCACGGCGTCGGCGGTGCGATTGCGGATATTGCTCGGCGTGATCAGCCGCTCCTTGTTGCGGCGGGCGAGCTGGTTCAGCGTTTCGATGATGATCGAGAAACCGATGGCGGCATAGAGATAGCCCTTCGGCACATGGAAGCCGAAGCCTTCCACCACCAGCGAGAAGCCGATCATCATCAGGAAGCCGAGGCAGAGGATGACCACGGTCGGATGTTTCGAAACGAAGGCCATCAGCGGCCTCGAGAGGAACAGCATGACGGCGACCGCGACGATGACGGCGACCATCATGATTGAGAGTTCCTGCACCATGCCCACGGCCGTGATGACGCTGTCGAGCGAGAAGATCGCGTCAAGCACGACGATCTGCACGATCACTTGCCAGAAGACGGCGTGGACGAGCTTCTTCTCGCCCTGCGCCTCATGTCCTTCCAGTCGCTCGTGCAGCTCCATCGTGCCCTTGAACAGCAGGAACAGGCCGCCGAAAATCAGGATGAGATCGCGGCCGGAGAGACCGAAGCCCCAGACGGAGATCAGCGGCGTCGTCAGCGTCACGACCCACGCGATGGAGGCAAGCAGCGCGAGGCGGATGATCAGCGCCAGCGCCAGGCCGATCATGCGGGCGGCGTCGCGCTGGTGCGGCGGCAGCTTATCGGCCAGAATCGCAATGAAGACGAGATTGTCGATACCGAGAACAATCTCGAGAACGATCAGGGTAGCAAGACCGATCCAGGCGGAGGGGTCGGATAGCCAGTCGAAGATCATCAATGTGCAAGCTTGGCGCCGGCCGTGACGGGCCCGCCAATTCTTTCCTTCTGTTTGTCGAGTGAGATGCCGCGCGCCAATGCTATCGCGCGGCTGGTACAGCCGTCGCTATCCGGATCGCTATTTGTCGGGCCGGTTTTCCTGGAGCAGGAACTATGAGGCTCGCTATCGGGCATGGGCGGCAATCTGGGCACGAAATGACATTTGTGCAAGGGCACTAGATGAAAGAGTCTATCCCGATTGCATGACAGTTTTTCGAAAGCGCGCCTTCATCGTTCGGTTGAACCGCAAAAGCTAGGTCAATCCTGAGGTTTCCTGCGCCTCGAGGGCTGGGTTCAAAATTGCGTGATGACGCTGATGCCCATGCCCTCGGCTTTGTCGAGCGTCATCAGCGCGGGAACCGCCTCTTCCAGGCTGATCTTGCGGCCGATGAGCTTCTGCGGCGCGATCTTGCCGGCGGCAAGCATGTCGAGCATGGCATCGTAGCGCCAGGCCTGCATGCCGTGGCTGCCATAGATTTCCAGCTCATGGCCGATGACCTGCGCCATGGGGATTTGCGGCGTAGCATAGTCGCCGAGCATGAGGCCGACCTGCACGTGCCGGCCGCGGCGGCGTAGGTTCTTGATGGAGTTGAAGCAGGTCGTGGGGTGGCCGAGCGCATCGATCGAGACATGGGCACCGCCCTTGGTAATCTCGCGCACCGCCTCGCTAACGTCAGCCACGCTAGCCGCATTGATCGTCGCCACGGCACCGCATTCACGGGCGAAGGCCAGCTTCTCGTCGGAAATGTCGATGGCGATGGCATTGGCGCCAAGGGCACTTGCGATCATGATTGCCGAAAGGCCGACGCCGCCGCAGCCATGCACGGCGATCCATTCGCCTGGCCGTGTCTTTGCCTGGTCGGCAACGGCGCGGAACGAGGTGGCGAAACGGCAGCCGAGACTTGCCGCTGTCGCATCGTCGATCGTCTCGGGCAGGTGAACGAGATTGGTGTCGGCATAATCGATCGCAACATATTCGGCGAAGGAACCCCAGTGGGTAAAGCCCGGCTGGAATTGGCTCGGGCAGACCTGCTGGTTGCCGGAATGACATTCGGCGCAATGGCCGCAGCCGGAAACGAAGGGAACGGTGACGCGATCACCGACCTTGAAACGGACGACGCCGCGACCCGTCGCGACGACCTTGCCGGCGAGCTCATGGCCCGGCACATGCGGCAGCTTGATATCCGGATCGTGCCCCATCCAGCCATGCCAGTCGCTGCGGCAGAGCCCGGTGGCACCGACGGCGATGACCACGCCGTCCTCGCCCGGCGTCGGATCGGGCAAGTTGCGTATCTCAGGCGTCGCCTCGAAAGACTCGTAGTACATCGCTTTCATCGGAGTTCTCCCTGTTTGCCTGCCATCCGTACGGTCCATCATTTTTCCTGATGAACCCATTCGTCAAGTTGTTGTTTCGGCGCATGAAAATTGCGCTATGAATGCGGTATCGGGCGCTTTGTTGCAAATGGATTTTGCCGCGCAGTTTCTGCTTGACCCTGAGATTGCGCGGCTATTTGCTCTTCGCCACCAGAGCAATTCCGGGAAAAGTGCGTAGCGGTTTTCCGTCCGGAATTGCGTAAAAACAAAAAGATGGAGCGGTTCACAGATTACGTGAAAAGCTGAGCCGCTCAAAGAGAGGAAACACCCATGTCCGTCGATACGTCGCCCCGCTCCACCACCTGGACCCATGTCGAAGGAGAGTGGCTCTCCGGCAATCCGCCGCTCATCGGGCCGACCTCGCATGCCATGTGGCTCGCCTCGACCGTGTTCGACGGCGCGCGCTGGTTCGATGGCATCGCGCCCGATCTCGATCTGCATTGCCAGCGCGTCAACCGTTCTGCCGTTGCTATGGGCCTGAAGCCGGTCAAGACGGCTGAAGAGATCGAAGCGCTCGCCTGGGAAGGCATCAAGAAGTTCGACGGCAAGACGCCGATCTACATCAAGCCGATGTATTGGGGCGAGCATGGCTCGGCCGGCAGCGTTGTCGCGGTCGATGCGGAATCGACGCGTTTCGCGCTGTGCCTGTTCGAAGCGCCGCTCGGCGGCAATGGCGGCATCACGCTCACCGTTTCGCCCTTCCGTCGCCCATCGCCGGAAACGGCAATGACCGACGCTAAGGCCGGCTCGCTCTATCCCAATAGCGGCCGCATGATACTGGAAGCGAAGAAGCGCGGCTTCGACAATGCGCTCGTCTGCGACATGAACGGCAACGTGGCCGAAACCGCCGCATCCAACGTCTTCATGGTCAAGGACGGCATCGTTTACACGCCGATCGCCAACCGCACCTTCCTTGCCGGCATCACTCGCGCCCGTGTCATCGGCCTGCTGCGCCAGGAAGGTTTTGACGTCCGTGAAGAAACGCTCACCGTGGAGCAGTTCAAGGCGGCCGACGAGGTGTTCACGACCGGCAACTATTCCAAGGTCGTCGGCGTCAAGCGCCTGGACGACCGCGAGTTTCAGGAAGGGCCAGTCGCCCGCAAGGCGCTCGAGCTCTACATGAACTGGGCGCACGGCCGCAGCGCCAGCGAAGAGTAAGCGGCCGTCGACCGCGAGGCGATGGGATCATTGCCTCGCGGTGTCGGCTTCGAACGCCGCCCTTGTTATGCTGTAGGAGGCAAAGGCTTCGTCGTGATATGTGATGTGGCGCGGCTGTGACAGGCCGAGCTTCTCTGCGACGCGGATGGATGCCGCGTTTCCGGGAGCGATATCGGCGATGACGCGGTCGAGTCCGAGTGTCTGGAAAGCATGGGCAAGAACCGGCGTTGCTGCCTCGGTTGCATAGCCTTTGCCCCAGGCAACCCTGTTAAACCGCCATCCGATCTCGATATCAGGCCCGGTCGCGTCGACGGGTATCAGCAATATCCAGCCGAGGAACTGCTCTGGGTTTTCCCTAGCGCGAACCGACCAATAACCCAGCCCGTCGCCGAAATTCGCTTTTATTCGACCTTCCACAAAGGTTCGGTGTGCATCCATGTCGTGCCACGGGCCTGGGATGAAGCGCGTTACGTCCGGGTCGCGATCCATCGTAATGCAGTCGCGAAGGTCGGCCATGGTCCGAGGAAAGAGGAGCAGTCGCTCGGTTTCAAAACTTGGAAGTGCCATGGCGGATCTCCTCAACTGCCGATAGCGGGAGAATACCAAAAGCGCGTTTGAGCTCAATATGGCCCAGATAGAATCGCGGAGATTAGGCCGCGATTCTGACCCGAAGTGCCCTAAGTCGAAGGTGAGGGCAGACAGGCTATTCCGCTTCCTTCTTCGGGCTCACCCACCAGCAATAGATGGCGCCGAGCGCGAGCAGCACGCATGTGCCCAGGAAGACGGCGCGCATGCCGATATGGCCAGCGACAAAGCCGCCCATCACAGGCCCTGCCACCTGACCGACATATTGCGATGAGATGGAAAGGCCGAGGATGCTACCCGTCGCCGCATCGGGAACGTTGTGCCGGATGACGGCGGTGATGCAGGGCAGGAGCCCCCCGAGCGCAATGCCCATCAGGAAGCGCAGCGCGATCAGTTGCCCGGCCGACGTGACGAAAGCCTGCGGGATGAGCAGCAGCGCCGCGACGGTAAGGGCCGCCATGATGACGCTCCAGTAGCCGATGCGGTCGGCGAGCTTGCCGAGCCAGGAGGACGACAGGATGCTGCCGAGCGCCGCAGCGGCCATGACGATGCCCGACACCATCGTCACGTTGGCGTCCGTGACGAACTGCGCGACATAGACTGTTATGATCGGCTCGATCGACATATTGGCGAGCATCAAAAGCAGGCCGAGTGACAGCATGGCAATGACCGGACGCTTGTTCGGAATGGAGGCCCAACTGCCGCTTGCCTTTGCCGCCTTCTTCCGCGCCGTGGATTTCTCTTCCTTGATCAGGAAGGTCGTCGCCAGGAAGGTGAAGAAGATCACGCCGCCGGCCAGTAGGAAGGTGCCGCGAATGCCGATAACAGGCGGCAGCGCGCCGCCGATCAGCGGTCCCACCAGATTGCCCGCCATGATGCCGGCGGACAGCGTGCCGAGCGCCCATGCGGAACGATGCTTCGGTGTCTGCGCGGCCACCAGTACCATCGATCCCGAGGCATAGCCGCCAGCAAGGCCTGTGAACAGCCGCAGCGCCACCAACTGCCAGACATTGCCGGCCATGCCCATCAGCGAGATCGCGACCGTCATGCCGAGGCTGGCGCGGATCAGCATCAGCTTGCGGCCGTAGATATCGCCGAGCCGCCCCCAGAGCGGCGCGACAAAAGCGGCGGCAAAGAAGGTGGCGCCATAGGCAATGCCGGACCATTGCACGATCGCGGCCTTATCACTGACGCCGAGTTCTTCCACATAGAGCGGCAGGAAGGGGAGCAGCAGCGTCATCGCCACGATCGTCGTGAACGAACCGACGAGGCAGATGATCAGGTTCCGCATCCAATGTGCGGTTTCCTGCTCAGCCGGTGCGACTGCATCCCATCTCGTCTCGGTCATTTCTCGGCCTTTGCATTCAATGTGTAAAATAATTCCTGGCTGCCTGATGCCAGGATGTGCCCCTTCGCGGCGGCGATCAGATCGGCGCGGGTGAAGAGATCGGGAAGCTTCAGTTGGTCGACGTCGAGCGCATAGACGGTGACGTGGTAGCTGTGAATGCGCTCGTCATTCCAGGGCGGGCAGGCGCCCATGTAGCCGCCATGCGGCCCATTCCTTAAATTGCCGCCGCCGGCTCCGTTCTGACCGCGCCGTCCGTAGGCCGTGCGCTCCAGCTGCAGGCCGCCGGAGGAGGGGCCGTTTCCATCGGTGCCTTCGTCAAGGCTGGTGCGCGACGCCGGGATATCGACCAGCACCCAATGAACGAACTCCATCCGCTTGAAGTCTTTCGGAATGGTTTTGTCGGCCTTGTTGAACAGCGAGAAATCGGTGGGAACGTCGGGGTCGACCATGGTCACCGCATAGGAGCGGGTTCCCTCTGGCCCCTTCGACCAAGAGACGCCGAGGCTTTTGTTCGGTCCGGGCGCCGACTTGTCGGATCCCGTCACGATACAGGAGGCGTTCTCCGGCAGCAGCATCCGGCCGTTGCTCTTTGCGAAGGTCACCTTGAGATCGGCCGAGAGCGCCGGCGTGGCGGCGGCAGTTGCGATGGCAATGGCATTCAGAACTTTGAGCATGGTTTTCATGATGTTGCCCTTTCATGTTGCGGCTCCTGTGAGCCTTCGAGGACAGGGTCTAACAAATCGGACCGAGCGACTGCGCACGCAAACGCTCAAAATGCGGTCGGAAACGCTCACGCGCTGCGAAGTCGATCGGCAAAGCGGCGTGGCGAGCGATAGCCGGTGGCAAGGGCCGCTTCGCGCAGAGACAATCCGTCTTCCGCCAGAAGGGTCGTTGCAAGTGCCACGCGCTCGCTTGCGAGAACATCGCGCAACGCTGCGCCTTCGCGCGACAGACGGCGGCGCAGTGTCGCATTGCTGGTGCCGAGTTCAGCGGCAATGAGAYCGGCCGTCCAGGAGCGATCCGGCTGCCAGCGCACCAGCGCCCGCACAGCCTCGGCTGTGGTCTCGGGCGAGCCGGGTAGGGCGCCGCGCAATCCGAGCACCATGAGGATTTCGAGAAGCCTGTGCTCGATCAAAGGGATCGGCATGTTGCCCTCAGCAATGCCTTCACCTGCGTGGCTGATGGCCGCCGCCAGCAATGGATCAAGGGGTAACTCCGCCTGTGTGGCGATCTGGGCAGGTGGAAATGCCTTTGCCGCCCGGCGCGTCAACTCCTCGGGAAAGGTAATGAAGATCGCCCGATACACGCCCGTCTGTGGATCTGGGTCGTTGACCACATCACCGCTCCAGCCGGCGGGCAGCACGATCACCGTGCCAGCCGTAAAGTGCCGTTGCCGTCCCATGCTGACGATTTCCTTGGAACCTTCGAGCACGGCGACGATTGAGACCTGTGAAAAGGCCGAGCCGGCAATGCGCTCGCGTTCGCGTGTGACGAAGGTGAAAAGCGTCGAATAGCTGCCGACGCCGGTCGGCGTGACCGCCGGGCGGTTGTCCTTCGCTGCCAAGCGGCGCAGCTTTTCCAACATGTGATGATGAGCCTCGGACACGGCGATGGCTTCCTGCTTCGATGGGGTTGGCGCGGAGTTTGGACCACGTCCAAGGCAATGCCAAGTCCGCAAACCGCCTTGTTGGTTCGCTCACCTTATGTTATTAACCGATTGCGTTTTGCAATCGGTATCTGCCGGACAGACATGACGCCATCGGCTGCCAAGGAGGAGACACATGACGAATTCCCTGGACAATGCCCGCTGCGACACGGTCAAACGCCTCTTCGCCGCCTATCTGGCCCAGCGTCCCGAGATCGTGGATGCGATGTTGGCGCCGGATTTCACCTTTTCCAGCCCGCGCGACGATCATATCGACCGGAAGAGCTACTTCGAGCAATGCTGGCCGAAGGAAAAGACCTTCCGCGACATTCATATCGAACATCTGTTGGCCGATGGCGACGATGTGATCGTCGGCTATCGCGCCGAGAAGATGGATGGCGGCAGCTTTCGCAATGTCGAGCTGATCCGCTTTGCCGGTGATCGCATCTTGGAGGTGAACGTCTATTTCGGCCGAAACCTGTAAAAACTAGCCCGCAATCTTCGCCATGGCTGCCGCAAGCGCAGTCACCGGACCGCTCATCGGTTGCCGATAGCCTTCCGGCAGAAGACGCCCTGCATCGGTCATGGACGCTTGCGCGAAGGCGATGGTGACAGCACCTTCGCAGTAAGCCGTCTTGACGGCATCGGCTATGGAGGCGAGATAGCCAGATAGATCACCCGCCCGAAACAGCGCCCAGGCACCCGGCACCAACCGAACCTCGATCTCGGCGCCTGTCGCCTTCGCCGCCGCCTCGAAAAGCGCCGTCGTCGGGGCGAGCGTCGTTTCCACTGTGCATAGTACGATGATCTTGCCGCCAGCCCTGACGGCCTCGTCGGCAAGCGTAGCATCCGCTCGAATAATAGGTGCCGCCGCGCCCGGTGCCACTTTCGTCGCTGCCGGTCCGAGCGTTGAGCAGTTGAGCACCACGGCATCGGCATCCTCGGCGAGATGCCAAAGGAGAGCAGCCGTTTCGCCGGAAATCTCTTCGGTCAACCGTCCGGCCGCTTCGGCGGAGAGAAGAAGGTCGGCGCGGACATGGTGACGCAGCGTACCATCGGGCAGTCCGAGCACCCTCGCTGCAGTCTCATAGATGGCAATGTTGCTTTCGGCAGTGTGTAGGCAAGCGATTGTCATGGGGCATTTCTCACCAGGGCGAACTCCGGCGAAACTAGCTGCGGCTCCCGCCTTTGTCGACATTCCATCTCGGTGTCGCGGCATGCATCCCGATACCGATGTATTCAATAAGATTAGTTTTAAAGTAGATGCTATACCCAATTGAAAATAAGGCAATTTTTGCTTCTGCAGGCAACTTTTTTGGCATGTCGCCGGTTGCTCTTCCTGGCGACCGCTCCTATGTTCCGGTCACCTGCCGACCGCAATTTTCTGCCAAGAGGAGATATGACCATGGCTTTCGAATTGCCTGCACTTCCGTACGATTACGACGCCCTTTCGCCGTTCATGTCGCGTGAGACGCTCGAATATCACCACGACAAGCACCACAAGGCCTATGTCGACAACGGCAACAAGCTCGCTGCCGAAGCCGGTCTTTCCGACCTGTCGCTCGAAGAAGTCGTGAAGAAGTCTTTCGGCACCAATGCAGGCCTCTTCAACAATGCTGCCCAGCACTACAACCACATCCATTTCTGGAAGTGGATGAAGAAGGGCGGCGGCGGCAACAAGCTGCCGGGCAAGCTCGAAGCTGCCTTCAATTCCGATCTCGGCGGCTATGACAAGTTCAAGGCTGATTTCGCCGCTGCCGGCGCCACGCAGTTCGGCTCGGGCTGGGCATGGGTTTCCGTCAAGAACGGCAAGCTCGAAATCTCCAAGACCCCGAACGGCGAAAACCCGCTGGTTCATGGTGCAGACCCGATTCTCGGCGTCGACGTCTGGGAACACTCCTACTACATCGACTACCGCAACCTGCGTCCGAAGTATCTCGAAGCCTTCATCGACAGCCTGATCAACTGGGACTACGTCCTGGAGCGCTACGAAGCCGCTACGAAGTAAGGTCTGCCGCTAAGGCTGGCTTTCGCACCCGGCGTCTTGATGGCGTCGGGTGTTTTCTTATCGTCAGCCCATATTGACGTATTCGTGGGCCGCTTGGCGTTCCAAGGATGCCGCCCAAGGAGGCTGAATGCCATCAGCACCGCTCTTCCGCTTCGGTGTCGTCGCCGATCCGCAATATGCCGATCTCGAGCCCAATCTGACCCTCAATCGCTATCCCGCGAACAGCCTTGCCAAACTTCGTTCGGCGATAGAGGAATTCAACCGGCACGATATCGCCTTCGTCGTGACGCTTGGCGACATCATCGATCGCGAATGGAAGAGTTTTGATGCGATCTTGCCGGTCTATGAGACGCTGCGTCATCGGAAGCACTTCCTGCTCGGCAACCATGATTTCGCGATAGCGCCCGAGCATCTCGACAATGTGCCCGCACGTGCCGGCATGCCCTCCGCCTATTACGATTTCGGCCATTCCGGCTATCGCTTCATTGCGCTCGACGGCAACGAGATCAGCGTCTTCGCTCCGCCGGAAGGAGATCCGCGTCGACAGCAGGCAAAGGAGCTGATGAAGGCGCTGGAGGATGCGGGAGCGCTCAACGGCCAGCGCTGGAACGGCGCCATCGGCGAGCGGCAATTCGACTGGTTTGCCGAGAAACTGCAGGAAGCGAAGGCGGCAGGCGAGAAGGTCGTCGTCATGAACCATTATCCGGTCTTCCCGGACAACGGCCACAACGCCTTGAACAGCGAGCGGATGCTCTCGCTTCTGGCCGGGCACGACCATGTCGTCGCCTATCTCAACGGCCACAATCATGCCGGCAATTTCGGCGTGTCGGGCGCCACTTACTTCGTCAATTTCAAGGGCATGGTCGATACCGAAGACGCCAATGCCTATGCAATCGTCTCGGTCTATGAGGATCGGCTGGAGATCACCGGTTTCGGGCGCGAAGTCGATCGAACTTTGACGCTGCGCTGAGCTCTTGCTGGGCAGCCATCCGCCTTTCGATCGCGTCCCTTCTGTGGCTTGTCGGACATGCGAGGAGAGGCTGTTTGGCCTGACAGGATCCGGTCCCGTGATCGTTGTCCAGCAACATCTCAAGCGTTTGTAGTGGAGGCGTTCGTCTGCCAGCCGTTCACCCAGATCTGCCTGAGGCCGTCACCTTCGCCCTTGAACCAGAGCCCGGTCGGCTGGCAGTCCTCGATCCTGTCGCTGCGGAAATTGCGAATGGCCTGACGCAGCTCGCACCAGGCGACCATATTCGCCGTCTCGGCATAGTAGATCAGCGCGATTGGCCGGATGATGCGCTCCGTGGCGCGGCCGAGTTCATCGCGATAGGCCAGTTCGAGCTTTTCCTCGTCGCGAATGGCGCGGCGGACGAGTGCCAGGTCGATTGCGGATGCTGAGGGCGCCGCGAATCCCCAGGCATGCAGCGCATTGGCATCGAGGGTCTGGCGCAGTGGCGGCGGCACGGCGCCGGCGATCTTGGCGGTCACGCGCTTGGCGGCTTGTTTCAGCTCGGCGTCGCCGGTGCGCTCCAAGAGCGCCAGCGACAGCACGATCGCTTCCATCTCCTCGATCGAGAACATCAGCGGCGGCAGGTCGAAACCCGGCCGCAGGATATAGCCGATGCCGCGCTCGCCCTCGATCGGCACCCGCATCGCCTGCAGTGCGGCGATATCGCGATAGACCGAGCGTACCGTCACCTCCAGTTGGCCGGCAATGTCGGCCCCCGTTACAGGCCTTTTGGCCAGCCGCAGGATCTGGATGATCTCGAAAAGGCGTGATGCCTTGCGCATTTCTCGCCCCGAAAGTGAAGGCTACTGACAACACCCTGTCAGTTGGTTTTACATATAAGATCGTCTATCGACTTGAAAATCAACCATTTCCTCTCCGATCTTCACGGAGAGGGCGATAGGCAACTGACATGGGTTATGCAGAGAATCTTTGGCTTTTCTTTCTTCTTCTTTTGGGGATCATCATCGTGCCGGGTATGGACATGCTGTTCGTGCTCGCCAATTCGCTGACCGGCGGCAGCAATCGCGGCCTTGCCGCGACGGGCGGCATCATGCTCGGCGGCGCAGTACATTCGCTGAACGGCGCGGTCGGCATCGGCCTGCTGATGCATTTCGTGCCCGTTCTCTTCAATCCGCTGCTCGTCATTGGCGGCGCCTATATGGCCTATATCGGCTATACGCTGATGCGCAGTTCCATCACCGTCGGCGGAGAAGGGCCGGCCGGCAGCCGTTCCGCCTGGAAAGCCTTCCGGCAGGGAGCGGTCACTTGCCTGATCAATCCCAAGGCCTATCTGTTCATCTTCGCCGTCTATCCGCAGTTCCTGAAGCCGGATTACGGTCCGATGTGGATACAGGCGGTCATCATGGGAGCCATGACCATCGCGACCCAATTTGCCGTTTATGGCGCTCTTGCAGTTACTGCCGGGCGCAGCCGCGAGCTGCTGGTCGCCAACCCCAGGGTAACTGCCTTTGCCGGCCGCGCGGCCGGCCTGCTGCTGGTTGCGGTTTCGGCATTTACGGTCTGGGAGGGCCTAAAATTGGCGTGAGGATTGATTTGGCGAATGCATGTGTCGATAGCATGACACTGATTTCACTTGGTTCTCACCACTTTGTGACTTCATTGCCGGAGTGGAAACCGGCAAACATGTCGCCCGTACTCATGCGTCGGGTCGCCTGCGTGGCCTCGATCATTCGGAAATAAGTAGGAGAACGAAATGAAATGGAAAGCGATTGTGGCGGCAGCGGCCTTGGCCAGCATCGCCCTGAGTTCGGTCGTCGCAGCCGACGGCACGCATGATTCCCGCATCGGGATGATGAAGAAGATCGGCGGCGCTGCGGGAGCCCTCGGCGCGATTGCCAAGGGTGACAAGCCCTATGACGCCGATATCGTCAAGGCATCGCTGGCGACGATTGCAGAAACGGCGAAGGCTTTCCCAGAGCAGTTCAACCCGCAGAGCGACAAGGGCGATGCCGAAGTCAATCCGAAGATCTGGGAGAACCTCGACGACTTCAAGGCCAAGGCCACCAAGCTCTCCGCCGATGCCGAGACGGCGCTCGCCCAGCTTCCGGCCGACAAGACAGACGTCGGCTCGACGCTGAAGACCCTTGGCGGTGCATGCGGCGCTTGTCATCAGGCCTACCGCGTCAAGAAAGACTAAGCGGTAGGTCGGGATTTCGTCTCAGGGTTGGTTTCGGCCTCGCGTCTGATTTGTGACCGGGGCGGGGCGCATCGGCTTTGAAGCCGGAAGGGGGTAGTTGTGATGGCACGGTTTATCCGGTGGCTGCTTTGCCTCCTCGGCGTGGTCGTCCTTGGCGGCGGTGCCTTTTATGTCGTGACGGCGCCTTCGCCCTTGCCGGCAAGCCATTGGACCAATCTTGGCGATCCCGATCTCAAGAACGGCGAGAGGGGCTTCTGGGCAGGCGGCTGTACGAGCTGTCATGCTGCGTCCGGTGCTCAGGGCGATGCCAAGCTCGTGCTTTCGGGCGGTCTGGCGCTCACCAGCCCCTTCGGCACCTTCCATGTGCCGAACATCTCGCCGGACGAAAAGGCCGGGCTAGGCAGCTGGACACTTGCCGATTTCGGCAATGCCATGAAACAGGGCGTCGGCAAGCAAGGCGAGCATCTCTATCCGTCCTTCCCCTACGGCTCGTATACCCGCATGAGCGACAAGGACATCAACGATCTCTGGGGCTTCCTGAAGACGCTGCCGAAGAGCAACAATGTCGCTCCGCCGCACGAACTGCCCTTTCCCTTCAATATCAGGCTGGCGGTGGGCAGCTGGAAGTTCCTCTATCTCAATGATCAGCCGCGCGCCATCCTTGCCAACGCGAATGAGAAGGTCAAACGCGGGCAATATCTGGTGGAAGGCCCCGGACATTGCGGCGAATGCCATACGCCGCGTGACAGTCTCGGCGGCTTCATAGGCGGCCAATGGCTGGCGGGTGCGCCCAACCCCGAGGGCAAGGGCCAAATCCCGGATATTACGCCCGGCTCCAAGGCAATCGGTGGCTGGAGTGCCGGAGATATCGCCAATTACCTCGAAACCGGTTTCACCCCGGATTACGATTCCGCCGGCGGCTCGATGGCCGAGGTCCAGCAGAACATCGCCCACCTGCCAGCGACGGACCGCGAAGCGATTGCTGCCTATCTGAAGGCGCTGCCCAAGAGATAAGTCGAAAGGCGCTCAGGTCTCGTTTGAACGGCGAGCGAGATAGAGATGCGTTTCGTAATGCAGTTCGAATACATCGCCTTGGGCGGCGATTGCGTCGGCCAGTTCGGCAAGCAAAGCCTCCTTCCGGCCTTCAGGCAGAAGCCGGTAGCTTGAGAGCGTACGAAGCAGGTCCGTATAACCCTGTGCCGTGTGCGACCGGCTCCAGCGATAGCAATGCTCTGTTGGCGCTTCGAACTGATCGGATTGCCGTAGCTGCTCGGCAAACGGGCCGTCGGGCAAATACCAGGACTCGACGGGCGGTCCTGAAAGTTGCGGGGCGTGACGGGCATAGATATCGGCAAATCTCTCCGCAAATTTCGGTTCGGGCGGCATTGGCACACTGCCAAAGACAGCAAGCGCACCTCTCGGCGCCAGCAGAGCCGCACTTTTGGCAAGGCGCAGTTCCTGCGCGACCCAATGGAAGGATTGCGCCGCCGCTATCAACTTGAAGCCTCCTTGTTCCGCTGACCATGCTTCGAAAGTGGTTTGTGCGAACCGCACCTGAGGAAATTTTGCTAATCTTTCGCGCGCAACTGCGATCAGTCCCTCGCCAGGATCAGTGGCGAGAATCGAAAGCCCCTGACGGGCAAAACCTTCCGTCGCCTGTCCCGTACCGCAGCCGATCTCCAGCATCCGGTCTGAAGGTTCCAGCCCCGCAAACTCGATAGTATCCGTGAAAAGAGCATCGGGATAAAGCGGGCGGGCACTATCGTAGAGCTTGGCGACGCCATCGAATGTGAACCGCTGTTCCAAGATGCACCTCCAGTTGCGGATCGAAGCCGATAGCCTTTTTTCTAGCGCATTTTCCGTCGAGCTTGTAGCAACTGGATTCGGTACCGGGAGAGGGTGGTCGTGGACGCAAGGGTGACGCAGAAGGTTCCTTATTTCAGCCAATGGGAAACGCCCGACATGACTCTGGCTGTCGTCGCCGAAGGTGCGCGGGCGGCCTTGCTGAAGGATCCGCTCTGGGCGTCCTCCGGTGCGCGCGATATGGAGGAATATGCCCATTGGGCTGCCAACCTCTGCGGCATGGCCTGCCTGAAGATGGTGCTTGCCGCCCGCACCGGTAAAGCGGTCCCGATCATGGATCTGGCCATGGGCTGCAGGGATTATGGCGGCTATGTCGAGGAGCCGGATGGCAGGATCAGGGGGCTGATCTACGCGCCCTTTATACCCTTCGTTCGCGATCGCTTCGGTCTGGCGGCAAGGGTCGTTACCGGGATCTCCATCACTGACATCGTCGATATCCTCACCCAATCTGAATTTTTCATTGCGTCAGTCCATCACTCCATCCGCTGGCCCGAGACCGAGCCGCCGGCAAAGGGCGGCCATCTGGTGCTGGTGACAGCCATCGACGGCAAAAAGATCCGCTTCCACAATCCGTCCGGTCACGTCGATGCGACGCGCGAGAACGCGGAGATGACGCTGGAGACATTCGAGAAGTTCTTTGCTGGCCGCGGGATCGCCATCGATCGCTGAAGCATTTCCAGGAGGCGTGCGCAGCGGTGTTCCATCCGGATTGCGCAAAACCGTAAAGGTTCTGGAAGTCAGGGTTCAATGGCGATCCCGTTAAAGGCCGGCATCAGGCTAGAGCCTGCAGATAGCGCATGCCGGTGACCGGACGAGGCTTGAAATCCATGTGTTCGTAGAAGCGATGGGCCTGGAAATTGCCTGTCGCGGCGCCGACCGAAAGGTAGCTGCAGCCGGCCTTGCGGGCGATGTCGCGGGCGCGGTCGACAAGATGCTGTCCGATGCCGTGGCCGCGATGGCCGTCACGTACAAAGAGATGATGCAGGTCCATGCCTCGCTGGCCTTCCTGTGCCTTGTAGAGCGGCACGAGAATGGCGTAGCCGATCAGCCCATCTTCGCCTTCGGCAACAAGCGCCGTGATCCACGGCAGCGGGCCGAAAAGATCGCGCTCGAGCTGCTCGGGCGTCGAGCCGGAAGGGTCGCCGTGATGGGCGGCCAGAAGCCGGATCATGTCGTTGAGCTCGGGCAGGTCTCGCGGCTGCGCGCTGCGAATAGTCAGAACGGGCGGGCGAAGAAGTGAGATGTCGCTATCGTCTAGCATGGCATTTGCGTCCTTTATTTTAAATGAGCCGTCAGGACGCTGCCGATACAACAAAGCCGCCTGACGGCGGCTTGTTGACAAAGTGATCTGTCTTGGCCGCCCCTTACAGGTACAGCCAAAAATACGAGCAGTTATGGAGCGCGTGCGTGATCATGGGCGTTTACATGATCCGCTTCAGCGCATTTGTCAATGGGGGCTCAATGCTCTGCTTCGCAAAGCCCGTGATCGGACAGCGCCCGGATCACATAGCAGTCCTCGATGCTGTGGCCGTCGCAATGCGAGACGATGCGCTCGAGCTCATGCTCTAGCCGCTTCAGCTGGGCGATCTTAATGCGGACGTCGTCCAGATGTTCGCGGGCAATGCGGTCGGCGCCGACGCAGGGGCGGTCCGGGTGCTGGCTGAGCGAGATCAGCTCCTTGATGGCATCGATCGTCAGGCCGAGATCGCGCCCATGGCGGATGAAGGCCAGGCGCTCCAGATCGGCCTTGGAATAGCGCCGCTGATTGCCTTCGCTGCGATCAGGCTCCGAGATCAGGCCCATCTGTTCGTAATAGCGGATCGTCGGCACTTTCACGCCGGTACGCTTGGATAGATCACCGATCGTCAGCATCTCTCGTCTCCGATACCTCCAGAGCAATTCCAGCAAAAGTGCGTAGCCGTTTTGCGCCCGGAATTGCGTAACAAAATGAGAGAGAGCATTTCCAGGCGTCGTCTAAGGCGGAAAGCTCTAGTCTCTAGAGCTATATATGCCGTGGATCGTTCGTCTTTGCAAGGGCAGGCAGCAATAGCCATCCATACAACCGGAGATCCGGATGTTCCACATCATACGTCAGCAAGCCACGCTGTTATTGCGCGTCCGCCGCCTCAAAGTCAGATGGATGCCGTGGAGTGTGCGTTCGAGGCCGAGCGTCCGTGCAGGGAGGTGCTGCGTGCGGAAAGCGAACAGGCCCGCTGTCACGCGGTCGATGACCCCGGTTCTCGCCATTGCCGCGCTTCTGCTCGGCAGCCGATTCAGCTGGTCGTTCCTCGATCCGCCCATGGGCATCGTCGGCGGTCTGGTGATCCTGCAACGGTCGAGGAGCCTGTTGAGCGCCTCCGGCGCCGTCCTGCTCGATTTCATTCCGCAGGGAGAAGATCTGCCGGGCGAAATCCGCGGCGCGATCGAGACGGGGACGGATCGCATTACCGATCTGCATGTCTGGCAGGTCGGCCCCGGGCAGCATGCAGCGACCGCAGTGGTAGAGACGCCCATTCAGTGCGATCCCACTTTCTACAAGGCGCGGCCGGCCAACATTCACGAACTCTCTCACGTCACCGTTGAAGTCACAGTCGACAAGGCGGCATAAAATCCGGTAGCAATCGGGCCGGCCGGAGGCTTGCCATATTCCTCGCATAGCCCACAATCCGGTCCGATTCTGCTGGAGGCTTTCGAATGCCCATATTGCTCACCCGTCGCCGCCTTGTGGCAGGTTCCGCTCTGCTTGCTCCTGCTCTGACGCTCGCTCCGAAAGCGCTTTTTGCCCAGGCCGCCACCACGCCCGCGCCTGCTCCTCAGGATAATACTGCAATGCCGTCAGACGGACAGTCGCCGGACGGCGATGGCGGCGCGCAGGGCAATACGCAGCTGACCGACGATGTCGACAAGCAATTGGCGGCCCTGGAGAAGAAGATCGGCGGACGACTTGGGGTCTCCGTCCTCGACACGGAGACCAATATTTCGCTCGGAAGCCGCGAGGAGGAACGGTTTCCCCTTTGCAGTACCTACAAAGCTCTTGCCGTCGGCTTCGTGCTGGCGCGGGTCGATCAAGGGGTCGAAAAACTGGACCGCCGCGTCACCTACGGGAAAGACGTCGTGGTGACCTATTCCCCGGAAACCGAGAAGCATGCCGGCACCGAGGGCATGACCGTCGCAGAACTCTGCGGCGCAGCGATCACGCTCAGCGACAACACCGCCGGCAATCTGCTGCTGGAAAGCTTTGGTGGTCCGGCGGCGCTCACGGCTTGGCTGCGTTCAACCGGCGACACCGAGACACGCCTCGATCGCAATGAGCCCGACGTCAACCAAGCGACCAAGGACGATCCGCGTGACACGACCACACCCGATGCGATGCTGGATACGATCGGCCTCCTGACACTCGGCAACACGCTGTCGGAAACCTCCAGGGATCAACTGGTCAACTGGCTAGTCGGAAATACCACTGGAAATAATCGGCTGCGCGCAGGACTGCCCAAGGAATGGAAGATCGGCGACAAGACCGGCACCGGCAACAATGGCTCATATGCCGATATCGCCGTTATCTGGCCGCCGGAGCGTGGGCCGGTTCTGGTGACGACCTTTGTGGCGGAAGCCACGGCGCCTGCCAAGGATGTGGAAGCGGCCTTCGCCGAGATCAGCAAAATCGTCGTCGGCATGGTCGGGCAGTAACGAAAATCCGCTAGATAAAACAAAGCGATGCGATCGAGATGTGAATCAGGATCGCATCGCCTTCATGTAGCGTCGCAATGAGTTCAGACCAAGGACAAGGCCGAGGCTGCGCCGTCTGCTTCTTTCTCGCTGTCGCCGTCGGTGTTTCCGACGCCGAGCTTCTGCTTGATCTCAGCGGCAATCTGATCGGTAATCGCCTTTTGGTCTTCGGTCGATAATTGGCTGAAAGATTCTTCCGTCAGCCCGTGTGCTTCCAGATATTGCGCGCGGATTTTCTGCGCGGGCGTCATGTTCGCCCACTTGCTGAATTCGTCCAGGATGTCCTGGTTGGATTTCTTGGATGAAGCCGTCTTGCTGCTGCCGTCGATGGCGCTCGATCCATCGTCTTCTGCACCGCTGCCGTCGGCTGCCGAAGTCGACGTTGCGCGGATATGGCTAAGCCAGAAAGCCGATGAAATTGAGGAGGGGATGCCGCTGCTGGATGTGATCGACGGTCCCTGTGATTCGTCCTGCTGCTCGCCGTCATCAGGCAGGCTGAAGGGCGTGCTGTCGTCGGAATCCGCATCCTGCTGGTTGCTGCGGATCGGGGCGCTGAAATAATTCTGGGTGCTGCCATGCACTTTCATCGTCATGTCTCCCTATGGGTTGGCGCGACGATGACTCCGCAAGCCTGTCTGGGGCTTATGTCTTAAGTTGTGTCAGGTGCCGCAAAAGGTCTGCAGCACTCGTTCCGAGGGCAAAGGTGGCTCGGTATAGGGTGCGAAGGCAGGCTGATCGTCATAGGGCTTGGCCAATACCTCCAGCAGCGCTTCGAACAGAGAGAAATCGTCGTCCTCGACTGCAGCCTGGATCGCCTGTTCGATTCGATGGTTACGCGGGATGAACGCCGGATTGGCCTTTCGCATGGCACTCGCCCGTGCGCCGGATGACTGAGGGTCCCTGGCAAGGCGCTCGCGCCAGCGCGCAAGCCATGGCGCAACGGCTTGCGGATCGTGGAAGGTCGCCGCGAAATCGGTGACGTCCTCGTCGGCTGCAACGGAGGCGAGGCGGCGGAAGGTCAGTGTGAAATCCGCGCCTTGCTGCTGCATGATCGTCAACAGCGACTGGATGAGATCGAGATCGCCCTCCTCTTCACTCGCAAGGCCGATCTTGCCGCGCATGCCCGAGAGCCATTGGGCCTGAAAGCGTTCGCCATAAGCTTTGATGACGGTATTCGCCAGTTCGATCGCCGTGTCGACGGATGGATCGATCAGCGGAATAAGCGTCTCACCGAGGCGTGCGAGGTTCCATTGGCCGATCGCCGGCTGATTGGCATAGGCATAGCGGCCATTCCGGTCGATGGAGGAGAAGACCGTCGCCGGATCATAGGCATCCATGAAGGCGCAGGGGCCGAAATCGATCGTCTCGCCAGACACGGTCATGTTGTCGGTGTTCATCACGCCGTGAATGAAACCGACATGCAGCCAGCGCGCGATGAGCGCGGCCTGCCGCTCGGCCACGGCCTCCAGCAGCGCAAGATAGGGGTTCGCGCGGTCGCTGATATCAGGGTAATGGCGGCCAATGACATGATCGGCCAGAACCTTCAGATTGTCCGTGTCGCCGCGCGCCGCAAAAAACTGGAAGGTGCCGACGCGGATGTGGCTCGCCGCAACGCGCGTGAAAACGGCGCCCGGAAGCACTTCCTCGCGGTAGACAGGCTCGCCGGTGCTCACGGCCGCGAGTGCCCGCGTTGTCGGAATGCCGAGAGCGTGCATGGCCTCGCTGACGATATATTCGCGCAGAACTGGGCCAATTGCGGCGCGTCCGTCACCGCGCCGTGAAAATGGCGTCGGTCCCGGGCCTTTGAGCTGGATGTCGCGGCGTCTGCCGTTGCGGTCCTTGACTTCCCCGAGAAGGATCGCGCGCCCGTCGCCGAGTTGCGGCACGAAGTTGCCGAACTGATGCCCGGCATAGGCCATGGCGATCGGCCGCGAGCCTGGCAGCAGCTCGTTTCCGGAGAAGATCGCCGCAGCATCCAGCCTCAAGGCATCGACGTCGAGCCCGAGTTCCTGCGCCAGCAACTCGTTGAACTTGATCAGCTTCGGGGCTGCAACAGGCGTCGGAGCCTGATCCGCAAAGAATTGCGGCGGTAGGCGCGCATAGCTGTTGTCGAAGGCGACGGGCGGCGCACGAAGCGCGGTATCATCATGAAGAGGAGAGCTCATGCGTATAAGGTAAGGTTGCTGAGGGGGAGGCGCAAGGCGCTTGTTCCAGGCAGGGTTTGACCTACCTGATTGACGACACGAGGATTTCGTCGGCGAACGAAGCCGTGGCGGCGAGGCCATATGAACGCCGGCTGAAAATGCGCCGAAACGCGGGGGAGAAAGCATGCGTCTGAATCAAGTGACAGTGACGATGCCGGACTTGGATGCGGGATGGAGTTTCTACTCTGCTCTCGGTCTCGCCTGTGGTCGATGCGCGCCCGCGATATGCACGTTTCGTCTGCCCAGATGGAAACAGTACATTCTCCCTGCATCAGGGCGAAGCAGACGGCAGCGGTACAACTGTTTACTTCGAGTGCGATAATCTGGATGAGGTGGTCCAAAGTCTCAAAGCGGCCGGTATCGGCTTCACAAGCGGGCCTGAAGACAAAAGCTGGCTCTGGCGTGAGGCCGAATTGTTCGATCCAGGCGGGAACCGGGTCGTCCTTTATTTTGCGGGAACGAACCGGATAGACCCTCCTTGGCGGGTCGCATCAAAGTGATGCTGTGCGTCCCTATTTCGCCTCCAGCTCGCGCGCCATCTCCGCGAGTTTCCGTACCGTGTTGAGATTTCTCGATGTACCTGCCTTTAGCGCCGGCAGCTTCAGTTTCGAGCGTCCTGAACCATCAGGGTAATGCACATAGATTTCGCGGCCGGCGATATGCACTTCCTCGCCACCGGGTGCCACGAGCTTGTCCAGCGCATCCTTCGGCGGTTCATCCGGCAGGAAGCTGACGAGCAGATAGTTTGGCTTGGCAAGCGGAAAGGGCGAATTGTCGGCCGCATGTTCCAGTTCCTGGCGGCTACGCAGGATGACGCCCGGAGAGCTTCCCATCTTGCGCGCCAGTGCCTCTTCAAGTCGTGCCTGCACCTTTGCCTCGCCCTCGTCGGAGCGAAAGAGCACATTGCCGCTCTGGATATAGGTCTTCACGTCGCTGAGGCCGATCTCCTCGCAGAGCGCCTTGAGTTCTGCCATCGGCAATGCGCCGGTGCCGCCGACATTGACGGCACGCAGCAGGGCCACAAAGACTGCCATTCGCTCCTCCCGACTTCAGCCTACATCTTGCCCGCGACCTTGATGGCGAAGGAATATTCGAAGGCCACTTCCTCCAGACGCTGGAAACGGCCGGATGCGCCGCCATGGCCGGCATCCATATTCGTCTTCAGCAGGATGGGCGCGTCGCCCGTCGTCTTGTCGCGCAGCTTGGCAACCCACTTGGCCGGTTCCCAATAAGTGACGCGCGGGTCGGTGAGCCCACCGAGCGCGAGGATAGGCGGATAGGCCTTCTCGCCGACATTGTCATAGGGGCTGTAGGCGGCGATCTGCTCATACTCTTGCTTGCTGTCGATCGGGTTGCCCCATTCCGGCCATTCCGGCGGCGTCAGCGGCAAGGTGTCGTCGAGCATAGTGTTGAGCACGTCGACGAAAGGCACGGCGGCAATGACGCCGGCGAATTTCTCCGGCGCCATGTTGGCGATTGCGCCCATCAGCATGCCGCCTGCCGAACCGCCCTCGGCGATGATCTTCGCGTAAGAGGTGAACTTCTCTTGATTCAGATAGTCGGCAGCCGCGATGAAGTCCTTGAAGGTGTTGGTCTTCTTCGCCATCTTGCCGTCTTCGTACCAGGCAAAACCCTTGTCCTTGCCGCCGCGGATATGGGCGATGGCATAGACGAAGCCGCGATCGGCAAGCGACAGGCAGTTGGTGTTGAAGCCGGCAGGAATCGTGATGCCGTAAGCCCCGTAGCCGTAAAGAAGGCAGGGTGCTGAACCGTCGAGCGGCGTGTCCTTGCGGTAAAGCAGCGTCACCGGCACCTTTTCACCATCCCAGGCGGGCGCGAAGACGCGGCGGGTGACGTAGTCCGAGGGATTGTGGCCCGAGGGCACTTCCTGCGTCTTCAACAGCGTGCGCTCGCGCGTCACCATGTTGTAGTCGAAAAGCTGGCTCGGCGTCGTCATCGAAGAGTAGGAGAAGCGGATGACGTCGGTATCGTATTCCGCAGCCCCCTGCAGGCCGAGCGAATAGGCCTCTTCCTCGAAGGCGATGGAATGTTCTTCGCCAGTGCGGCGATCGCGGATGACGATGCGCGGCAGGCCATCCTTGCGCTCCAGCCAGATGAGGTGGCGCGCGTAAGCCATGTGGTTGAGGATCAGCGTGCCCGGCTTGTGAGCCACCACTTCGCGCCAATTTTCCTTACCCGGTCTGTCGGCCGGCGTTTCCATGATCTTGAAATCCTTGGCGTCGCCGTCGTTGGTCAGGATGTAGAAGACGTCGCCACCTTCGGTGAGCTCATATTCGATCCCCGTTTCGCGCACGGCGACCACCTTCGGCTCGGCAGTCAAGTCGGAAGTCGCGATGATGCGATATTCGCTGGTCTCGTGGTCGTGGATGTCGATGAAGATGTAGTCATCGAGCAGCGAGCCGCCGACGCCCATGAAGAAGCCTGCATCCTCCTCCTCGTAGACGAGCCGGTCTTGCGATTGCGGTGTGCCGAGGATGTGATGGTAGATCTTGGACGGGCGATGGTTTTCGTCCTGCAGCGTGTAGAAGAAGCTCTTGCCGTCGGGCGCCCAGACGCCGCCGCCGCCGGTGTTCTCGAGAACATCCGAGAGATCCTCACCGGTCTCGAGGTTGCGGACCTTCAGCGTGAAATATTCCGAGCCCTTGTCGTCATAGCCCCAGATGCCGAGGCTGTGGTCGGTGGAGTGATCGAGGCCGGAAAGGCGGAAATAGGACTTTCCTTCGTTCTCTTTGTCGCCGTTCAGCAGCAGCTTGCGATCGCCGCCGTTGCGGGCTTCGCGAAAATAATGCGGCTGCTCGCCGCCGGTGACGTAAAGCGTGCCATAGGCATAGGGGCCGTCTTTGACCGGCACCGAGCTGTCGTCCTCCTTGATGCGGCCCTTCATCTCGCCGAAGAGAACCTTCTGCAGTTCCTTCGTGTCGGCCATTGCCGCATTCATGTAGGTGTTCTCAGCTTCCAGATGAGCGCGGATTTCCGGCGCCAGGATCGACGGATCCTTAAACATCGCCTGCCAGTTGTCGGCACGCAGCCAGGCGTAATCGTCGCTGCGGCTGATGCCGTGACGCGTATCCGCAACAGGATGCTTCGGGGCGGCAGGCGGGGTGGGGAGGTTCTTGAATACAGACACGAGTGCGCTTTCTCTGGAGTGAAAGTCGGATGCGAAGAGAACAGAGAAATAGAGGCGGGCCGCATGAGGTTCAATAGGGAACTCTCCCCTCAAGCTTCATACAAGTCGGGTAAACTACTGTTGATCGACTACGGTATCGCGCATCTTTCATCGCGCGCCAAGGGCGCTTTAGCGCCTTTAAATGCTTCAAGATTCAGCAAATCGATCTCGATCCGAGGAATGGCGCAGTAGGCAGCTTGCGGGAAACCGATCGGGAGCTGCCTTGATGAGACCACAATCTTTATCGAAGTCGGCATACATTGCGTCGACATAAAGGCGGTCGAACCGCCATCCCTGATGGAACGGACGCAACCAAATCCAGAATAATGCAAGGGACCGGTCTTCATGCTGAAACTCGTTGCCATCTTCATTCCATTGGCTGCTGTCGCCAACTCCGCCTTCGCTGTCGATCCGGCAATGAAGAAACAACTGGAGAAGCTTGATCCATCGGAACGCATGGAGCAGGCATGCGACGCAGAGGCAATGAAGCGGATCGGCACGGAAAAGACGGGCTTCAAGCCGGATAAAGTCATCGCCTACACATTCGGCGACCCTGCCATGAACCCGGATTCGATGGATGCGCCGGGCGCGGTCTTCCGCAGCAAGGGCGACTGGTATCATCTCTCATATAATTGCGTCACTGGCCCGAAGCACATTCATGTCCGGGAGTTGAGCTACCAGATCGGCGAAAAAGTGCCGCGCGAGGCGTGGCAGGAGCACTATCTCTACAATTGACTGGCAGGTGCCGTCAGCGCCGCCTCAGAACCTCGACGCGATTGAGCTCCGAGAGGATGAGCTGTTGCACGTCGGAAGGCTGGTGGCGAACGGCGTCCGTGAGATCGCGCAGCGTCGCGCGCAGGCTATGGATCTGATCGACCAGATCCATGACGACATCGACGCCGGGCTCGTTGACGCCCATGGCATTGCCGAGATCGAGGATGAGCTGGCCGCGGGCAATGTCGGCCTCGCGGAAGTTCCGGCCCTGATCCGTCACCTCCGGCACCACCCAGCCCTGTGAGATCCAGACTTCCAGCACCGTGGTCTCGATTTCGAGGTGCAGTCGAAACTCTCTCTCGTTCATTGCTTATCCTCCCATGGTCTTTCTGGGATCTTGTGTCTTGCCGGCTTCCCATTCCGAGACGAAACGCGTCAGCTCGGGATCCGACGCATCCGGAAGCACGATCTTCAGGGTAACATAGGCGTCGCCATGGTCTTTGCCGCGTACAGGCGCGCCCTTGCCCTTCAGCCGCAATGTCTTGCCCGTGTTGGAATTCGGCTGCAGCGTCACCGTGACGGCGCCGGAGGGAGTGGGAACCCTGATTTTGCCGCCAAGCACCGCTTCCGTCAGCGATATCGGCAGCTCCAGCCGAATGTCGTCGCCTTCACGGGTGTAGAACCGATGCGGACGGACATGCACCGAAATCAAAGCATCGCCGGCTGGCCCGCCATTGAAGCCGGGGTCGCCCTTGCCCTTCAGCCGCAGCGTCTGCCCGTCACGGGTACCTGGCGGTATCTGGACGTCGAGGGCCGGTCCATCAGGCAGGCTGATCTGCTTTTTCGCGCCGTTGATGGCATCAAGAAAGTCGACCTCCATCGTATAGTGACGATCTTGACCCTGCATTTGGGAATGGCCTCGGCTGCGCCGCGAGAAGAAGCTGGAAAACATGTCATCGGCATCACCGAAATCGGCAAAGCCGCCGGTATTCTGATAGGGGCCACGCTGGCCTTCATTGGCGGCGTAGTCGCGATAATAGTTGCGCGGTGCCTGTTCGGCGCCGCTGCTGTCGATTTCGCCGCGGTCGAAACGCGCGCGTTTCTCCTCGTCGCCGACGATGCCGTATGCCGCTGAGACCTCCTTGAATTTGTCCTCGGCCTGCTTGTCGCCGGGGTTGAGGTCTGGATGCAGCTTCTTGGCAAGCTTGCGATAGGCGCTTTGAATATCCTTTTGCGGGACGTCGCGTTTTACGCCCAATACTTCATACGGATCGCGGCTCATGCATGTCTCTCTTCGGGAGCACGGAAAATACGCAGATAGTGTTACGATGGCCTCATATCAATCGTAGCATAGACGCCGCCGGGTTGAAGCCCGGAGCGTGATGCTTTCTAAGCCCAGCGTATATCTGATGCGATATGGGTGGGTTTGCCCTCGGTCTGCCATATTTCCGGCGTGTTGCCGGAAGATGGCGAGCGGAGAGGTGGAAAATCCGTGGTGATCCCACGGTCTTCCGTCAGATTAGATTGTCTCGATTCGCCCGGTGGCCGCTTGATGAACCGTTTTGTGCTTGCATCCGCATTTCTTCTAGCCACCGGTGCTGCTTTTGCAGCACAGCCGGAACAACCGCCGGCAGGCTGGCCGCAATTGCCGCCGAAGGCAGCGGTCTCGAACGTCAAGCTCGTCGAGCCGCATTTACTAGTCAATCGAGCCGGCAAGGGCGCGCCGCGTATCGCGCTCACCTTCGACGCCTGCATGGGCAAGACCGACCCACGCATTCTAAGCACACTGGTCGATCAGCGCATCCCGGCAACCATCTTTGTGACCGCGCGCTGGCTGCGCACCAATCCCGATGCATTGAAGGTCTTCCTGGCTCACCCGGATTTGTTCGAGCTGGAAAATCACGGGCAGAACCATATCCCGGCCGTCGACATCCCGACCCAGGTCTACGGCATCCCTGCTGCCGGCTCGCCGGAGGCGGTCGCCCAGGAAGTGAAGGGCGGGGCGGATGCGATGATCGCGGCGGGCATACCGCAACCACGCTGGTTCCGCGGCGCTACTGCCAAATACAGCCGCTCGTCGATCGAGCAGATCCGCGGCATGGGTTACCGGATCGCCGGCTATTCGGTGAATGGCGACGGCGGTTCGCTCCTGCCGGCCAAGATGGTGGAAAAGCAATATGTCTCTGCCAAGGACGGCGACGTCATCATTTCCCATATCAACCAGCCGACGCACGCCGCCGGCGAGGGGGTGGCCGCGAGCATCCTGGCGCTGAAAGCGAAGGGCGTGCAGTTCGTCCGCCTTCAGGACATTCCCGAAAAGGGCGACGACGGCACGACGAACTGATGGCGTGAACCGGTTGGAGCATATCTGTTTTCAATCTGAGTTACGGAAATGCTCTATCCCTTTGTTTTCACGCATTTTCGGCAGTAAACCGCGCCGCTTCTCGTGGAATTGGTTTAACCCGGCAGTTGCGGCTGGGCCTTTTCTTCGATGAAGAGCTCGTCGATCACGGTCATGACAATCAGCGACAGTGGCAGCGCCAACATGGCGCCGACGGCACCCCACATCCATGTCCAGAAGATGATAGCGAAGAAGACGACAAAGGGATTGAGTTCCCACTGACGGCCCATGACGGCTGGAAAGACCAGATTTTCCACAGCGAGGTGGACTGCAAAGAAGGCAATGGCGGGAGCGAGCGCAAAGACTATGTCCGAATGCGTGATGATACCGGCGATTGCCAATGCAATCGTCATGGTGGTGACGCCGAGAAATGGAATAAAGCTGGCAACGAAGGCGAATACGCCCCAGAGCACCGGCACGCTTAAGCCGCCGACATAGGCGATGATCGTCATCGCGACACCGATGCCGGCATAGATCAATGAGGCCGTGGCGAAATAAAACCCCAGCACCTGCTCCACCGCATAGATAATCCTAATTGTCGTCAGTCGCGCCGCCCTGTTTGAGAAGGTCATGATGATCGTCTTGCGCAGGCTGAGCCGGCTAACGAGAAACAGGAGCAGCGCCGCAAAGAAGATCAGGATCTGAACGATGGCCGGGGTGAGGTTGCTGGAAACGACATGCAGGACATTGCCGCTGTTTTCCAGGAGGGTGGTGATCGACATCGGGCCGCTCTGGAAGGTTTCCGGCGAAATGTGCAGCCATTTGAACCGGTCGAGATAAGGCATCAGCCTATCCGCGGTTCGCTGGAAGAAATCGGGAGCCTCCTGCGCCAGCTTTGCCAGCGGCCCGGCAAGCGCATTGATGACGAGGAAAATCGCGAACGCTACGGCCGATGAGAGGAGAACGGCGTTGAGGACGCGCGGCACACCGAGCTTGCTGAGTTTCTCAGCCGCCAACCCCAGGATCATGCCGACGACGACGGCGAGGGTCACTGGAATGAGAATGATCGACATCATATAAACGCCGGCCAGAGCAAGGATAAGAAAGATACCTATGGTCGCCCACTCGGCGGCGATACGAAGCTGGCCGGTTGGCGGATTGTCCGCCGGTTCGGAAGTGGTTGCGTCGTTGCCATATCCTTGCGACATGTTCTGCCGCCCGCCGGAGTTCCCATCGCAAAGCTCCGGTCCGCCTGACTGGATTCCGGCGTTTCTATCGGTCTCCATGCACTCAAATCCCCGAAGGCACGATTGCCTCGAGATTCAAACGCGAAAAAGCCCGTTCCGGTTCCGAAACGGGCTTGTGAAAGCACATTGAACGAAGCGGTCAGGTGACCAGATTAAGGCCTATGCCCCAAGGGTCGCGCAGCGAAATGCCGCCGTCGCGCTTTTCGGTTTTGATCTCGTGCTGCTCCAGAGCGGCAACGGCCTTGTCGAGCGAAGCCTTATCGTTGAAGCGCAAGGTATAATCCGAAAGGCCGGTCATGTGTTCGGAGCGTATGCCGGCGCCGCGGCTGTTCCATGTATTGGCGCCGAGATGGTGGTGATAACCGCCCGTCGCAAGGAAGGTCGCGCCGGGATAGCGCGCCGCCATGACCTTCATGCCGAGGACATCGCGATAGAAGGCGTTCGCTTCAGCGACGTCGCCGACCTGCAGGTGGATGTGCCCGATCGCCGAACCGTCGGCCATGCCGTCCCAGCGGTCCTGCGGAGCGCTTTCGTAGAGTTTCTGCAGATCGAGCCTGAGTGTCGCCATCTCTACCGTGCCGTCGTCGTGGAAGGTCCATTCCTCATGCGGCCGGTCGGCATAGATCTCGATGCCATTGCCTTCGGGGTCGGAAAGATAGATCGCCTCGCTGACGATATGGTCGGATGCGCCTTCGAGCGCGACGTTGTTATGCGCGGCGTGGCGGAGCCAGCGGGCAAGCTCGACGCGGCTCGGCAGCAGGAAGGCGGTGTGAAACAGGCCGGCC
This sequence comes from Rhizobium sp. BR 314, assembly GCF_047445805.1. Taxonomy (NCBI): domain Bacteria; kingdom Pseudomonadati; phylum Pseudomonadota; class Alphaproteobacteria; order Hyphomicrobiales; family Rhizobiaceae; genus Rhizobium; species Rhizobium sp. BR 314. The sequence goes on from NZ_JARWLA010000002.1 coordinate 121,600, forward strand.
GCCGTCCGCGGTGCCCGAGCTGCAGCGCGATCCGTCGTCAGGGTCAGGAGCGGTTGGCCGGCGACGCCGAGCACTTCACCGCTTGCGGTCTTCTCTATCACCTTCAGGCCAAGCATGTCTTGATAGAAGCGGGAGACAAGCGGCAGGTCGGTGACGACGAGATGCGATTGGCCGACATAGGCGGGGCGGGTAAGCGCGTAGGAGGGGGCAGTTTCGGTCATGAGCAGTTCCAACCTCGACATTTCTAGAAAAGGCAACCGGCGTTGGCGGCAGGTGAGCCGTCAGTGGCGAGCGGAAGGTTTCGCCGGTTGATATGCCTCTTCGATATTCTCTGCCCGCTGTACTTGCCTTTCTATATGGCGGATTTCGATTGTTCACAGAAGGCCAGAAATTGCGGATTGAGCGTTCGCCAAGCGTTGACGATGTAGCTGGTGTCGTTCACGAAGATTGATCGAAATGCCAGTTTGACGCAGTTGCTTCCCCATTTGCGAGGTGCAAGGATCGAGCCGTTACGGAATTTGAGCGCACGAACAAATGACCGAGTACAAAGGCATCCGCTGGGCATACGATCGATACGAAGTGATCGCCGACAGCATCGTCAACGGTGTCGGTGTGGTGTTTGCGCTGATCGGCGCGACGGTCCTGATCTTCTACGCGACGGTCTGGAGCTCCTACGGCGCGATTGCTGCCGCCTGGATCTATGGCGTCGGCCTGGTGCTGACGCTCGGCATGTCCTTCACCTACAATCTCTGGCCGGTGTCGCGGACGAAATGGTTCCTCCGGCGCTTTGACCACTCCTTCATCTACGTGCTCATTGCCGCCACTTACACGCCGTTTCTCGAGCGTGGGGCCGAGGATCCGCTGCTATTTGCCATGCTGATCGCCGTCTGGGTTTTCGCGGCATTCGGCATCGTGTTGAAATGCCTGTTCCCGGGGCGTTACGATCGGTTGGCGATCCTGCTCTATCTCGCCATGGGCTGGAGCGGCATCATCGTCGCCAAGCCGGTTTCGATGTATATTCCTTCCGCATCGATGCTGCTCATCGTCATCGGCGGGGTGATCTATTCGCTTGGCGTCATCTTCCACATCTGGGAAAAGCTGCGCTTCCAGAATGCCATCTGGCACGGCTTCGTTATTGCAGCCGCCGCCGTACATTACTCGGCGGTGCTCACCTGCTTCAGCCTGTCGCCGGAAGGGTTTTGACGATCTGCGCCGTCGGCGTGCACTTCTTGGTCGGGCGCAGGCTGCGCACCAGGCGCATCACGATGGCGTCATAGCGTTGCATGTCGGATTTCGAGTAATCCATCTGGAAGAAGGCCGCGCCGCCGTTGCAAAGCGCCACGCCGCGCACATAGACTATACGGCCCTGTTTCGTGCCGGAAAAGCTGATGCCGCGTGAATTCGACTTGGTGTAGGAAATCTTCCAGCCTTGATCCCTAGCGAGGGCAACGCGCACATTTGCCTCTTCCACGAAATCGCCATTTGCGAGCGCCGTACCGAAAACCTGCAGCACCGCCGACCGGTCCGCAGGCGACAGCGACAAGCGATTGGCGTCATGGGAAGGGGTCGATAGATGGAAGTCCGACGGCAGTTCGATCGCGTAGCCGAAGCCTGCATCGTCATAGGACCACCACTCGGCGGCAAACGCCGAGGCGGGGCAAAGCAGCAGGAAAGCTATCAGGCGGGCAAGCATTGCGGTTTCCGGAGGCGGGGTCTGCAAACCGGTCAAGAATAGCGCATTTTTTCAGCGGAAATTCCATAGCGATTCTGGAAATGATACAAAATTAGCTCAAATTCATTACAGCTTCATTGCGAGCCATGCAGGATTGTATGATTTTCCGCCGGGTCGATGCATCTATGCGCGGGCTCTTTCCCGAGCCTCCTTAAGTCTTGCTTCGAAGGGGCTCGATATCCATGGCAACCGCCTGGCTTTGCCCCGTCGAAAAGCGATTTCAGTGGTTTAATACCGGTTTTCGACCGTTTGCACTTGAGGCGATCAACCCATTCGCCTATCCCAGCACTCTAGCTCCGGCTTTGCCGGATTCCGCATGATCGTTCAGCAGGGAGAAGGCATGGCCGGTGTCACGGGCCTGACATTCCTGGCTCTATGTCTGCCGTTTTTGGGTGCGTTGATCGCGCCCGTCTTCGTTCGACGCCTCGGACACAATGCGGCCTGGTTTTTGGCGCTGCTCCCGGCATTTGCCTTTCTCCATTTCTGCAGCTTTCTGCCTGAGATCGCAGCGGGACAGACGGTTCGAGGCGGCTTTGATTGGGTGCCGAGTCTCGGCCTGCGCTTTTCATGGCTGCTCGACGGCCTCTCGCTGACCTTCGCACTACTTGTGACAGGCATCGGCACACTGATCGTGCTTTATGCCGGCGGCTACCTGAAGGGACATGCGGATCTCGGACGCTTTTTCTCGTTCATCTTGCTCTTCATGGGCTCGATGCTCGGCCTTGTCGTTGCGGATAGTTTCCTCACACTGTTCGTTTTCTGGGAGCTGACCTCCATCACCTCGTTCCTGCTGATCGGCTTCGATTATCGTCGGGAGGCGCCGCGGCGGGCGGCCCTGCAGGCGCTGGTCGTCACCGGCGGAGGAGGGCTGCTGCTGCTGGCGGGCCTGCTGCTCATCTGGCAGATCACCGGCATCGGCTCGATGTCGGAGTTGTTGGGCTCCGGCGATGTCTTGCGGGCAAGCCCGCTCTATCTCACGGCCTTGATCCTCGTGCTCGGCGGCGCCTTCACCAAGTCGGCGCAGTTTCCATTTCACTTCTGGCTTCCCAACGCCATGGAAGCGCCGACGCCCGTATCGGCCTATCTGCATTCCGCTACTATGGTGAAGGCTGGCGTCTATCTCCTGATGCGGCTCAATCCGGTCATGGGCGATACGGCGGCATGGCAGACGATCCTGCCGGTTTTCGGTGCGGCGACGCTGCTCGTAGGCACCTTACTGGCGATCCGTCAGACCGACCTCAAGCTGAAGCTCGCCTACACGACGGTATCCTCTCTCGGACTGCTCGTGCTGCTGACCGGCTTCGGCACGGATTATGCCGTCGAAGCCGCGGTCCTTTATCTGGTGGCGCACTCGCTGTTCAAGGGCGCGCTGTTCATGGTCGCCGGCATCGTCGATCACGAGACGGGAACCCGCGACATCACGCGCCTCGGCGGGCTGTGCTCTGCAATGCCGCTCACCTTTGCCGCCGCGCTCACCGCTGCCATCTCGATGGGCGGCCTGCCGCCCGCCTTCGGCTTTATTGCCAAGGAGGAGATCTATGCCGCATTGGCGCAGGCCTCGCCATGGGCGGTCGTTTTGACGATCGTCGCCGTCGCCGGCAATGCCCTGATGTTCGCCATCGCCTTTGCCGTGGCGCTGAAGCCTTTTGTCGGGCCTCTGGTCGACACGCCGCGTCATCCGCACGAAGCTCCGCCGCTGTTGTGGCTCGGGCCGGTGTTGCTCGCCTTGCTCGGCCTCGCGGCGGCTCTGCTCTCGGGGGCATGGCATGTCTATGTGACGTCGCCGATGGCTAGCGCCGTTGCTGGCAAGGAGTTGCATATATCCGCCTCGCCGATCCCGCATGTCGGTCTGCCGCTGGCGCTTTCACTCGCAACCGTGCTGGCTGGTATCCTGGTCTATTGGCAGCTTGATCGCGCTCGTTTCGTCATGTCGGTCATCCTGCGGCACCTGGGGCCGGGACCGGATCGTGGTTTCGATGGCCTTATCTCCGGCTTGGTGCGGTTGTCGCATGCGGTCTCACGCATCCTGCAGCCGGGCCGCCTGGAAATCTACGTCACGGTTACATTTCTCTGCCTTGCGGCCATGTTGCTGGTGCCGCTCGTCGTGTATGGCGAGCTTCCGGCTGTGCCGGCCTGGCCGAGTTTGCAGTGGCACGAGGCGACCATTTTCCTGATTGCCGTCATCGGGCTTGCCTCGGTCGTTCTGGCGCGGGACCGGCTGACGGCCATCGTGTCGCTTGGCATCCAGGGCTTTGCCGTCGCCGTCATCTTCCTGCTGTTCGGTGCACCGGATCTGTCCTTCACGCAATTCATGGTAGAGACCCTGTCCGTCGTCATTCTGGCGATGGTGATGACGAGGCTGCGTCTTTCGCCGGCCGATCGCCGTCCGCCGCTGAAAATGTTTGCCCATGCCTTGCTCGCGATTGGCTGCGGGGCAGGCTTCTCGCTTCTCCTGCTGAAGGCGACGCAGGCTCCCTTCGATCTGACGCTGACCGCATTCTTCGACCGTTACTCGAAGTTGATCGCCCACGGCGACAATGTGGTCAACGTTATCATCGTCGACTTCCGCGGTACGGATACGCTCGGCGAGATTGCCGTCGTTGCCATGACCGGACTGGCGATCCTGGCGTTAATCCGCATCCGTGCGGGCGGTGAGCGCAAGCTTGCAGCCAACGATCCCGACCGTGAGGAAAAGGCCGATGTCGAAAATAGAATGGAGGCCGAGCGCTCGTGAACACGCTGATCTTCCGGACGGCTGCGCCATTTCTGACCGCGTTGATGCTGCTCTTTTCCGTCTTTGTCCTGCTGCGCGGTCATAACGAACCCGGCGGCGGCTTCATCGGCGGTCTGATCGCCGCATCCGCCTTCGCGATCTATGGCATTGCCTGCGGCGTGACTGCGGTGCGCCGCGCCATCGTCTTTCATCCGTTGACGATCGCCGGCTTCGGCCTGCTGGCGTCGACGCTTGCAGGCTTCCTGTCCATCGTCTTTGGCGTGCCCTTCATGACCGGGCTGTGGATCTATCCGCATCTTCTCGGCGTCGAAGTGGCGCTTTCCACGGTGATGCTCTTCGATATCGGGGTCTATCTGGTCGTTGTCGGTGCGATCACATCGATTGCGCTTGCGCTCGAAGAGCGGGAGGTCGACTGATGGAGGCTGTTTTTGCCGTTCTTGTCGGCCTGTTCTTCTCGGCGGCGATTTATCTGATGCTGTCGAAGTTTTCGATCCGCATCATGCTCGGCATCGCCATCCTCGGCAACGCCGTCAATCTGCTGCTCTTTACTGCGGGCAGGATAACGCCCGAAGTGCCGCCCATTATTCTGCAGGGCGCCAGCACGCTTGATCTGTCGGCGGCCAATCCGCTGCCGCAGGCATTGATCCTGACTGCCATCGTTATTTCCTTCTCGTTCTTGGCCTTTCTGCTCGTCCTAACCTATCGGGCCTATCAGGACCTCAAGACGGACAATACAGGCGAGATGCAGGCAGCCGAACCGGACGAGCGGCCGCTGCCGCCCCTGGGGTACTGATAAATGGCCGGACCGACCGATATTTCCGTCGATCTTTCCGCTGCGCTGGTTGCTGCACCGGTGCCGCTCGCGCACTGGCTGGTCATCCTGCCGGTTGGCCTATGCATCGGCCTTGGCGCCATTCTTCTGATGCTGCGCAACCGCACCGAATGGCATCCCTGGATCGCCATTCCCGGACTGCTGCTCCTGGTGCTGGCCGACGCCGCCTTGCTTTACAGGGTTGTCGTTGATGGACCGGTAACGATGGTCATGGGACGCTGGCTGCCGCCTTTCGGTATCGCCTTCAGCGTCGATCTTCTCAGCGCGGCTCTGGCTCTGACCGCGGCGATCGTGGCACTGGCCGCCGGCATTTACGCACTCGCAGAAATCGGCACCAGCGGCCGCCGCTACGGCTTCTTTCCCTTCCTGATGCTGTTGCTCGCGGGCGTCAGCGGTGCCTTCCTGACCGGAGACGTCTTCAACCTCTATGTCTGGTTCGAAGTTCTGCTGATTTCGTCCTTCGGCCTGCTCATCCTCGGCTCGGAGCGGGAGCAGATCGACGGAGCGCTGAAATATGCCGTGCTGAACCTGATCGCCACCACGCTGTTTCTGGTATCGGTCGGCTATCTCTATGCCGTCTTTGGCACGCTCAACATGGCCGATATTGCCGTGAAGGCGAGGGCAGGCGGCAACACGGCGCCAATGATGACGTTGGCTGGCCTCTTTCTGCTGGCCTTCGGCATGAAGGCCGCTGCCTTCCCCGTCAATTTCTGGCTGCCTGCTTCCTACCACACGCCGCGCATCACCGTTTCGGCACTCTTTGCGGGTCTGCTGACCAAGGTCGGCGTCTATGCGCTCATCAGGGTCCTAGTCATGCTGCTGCCGGTCGAGCGCGCCGAGCTTGGGCCGGTGATAACGGTTGTTGCCATTGCCACCATGCTGGCCGGGGTACTGGGTGCGCTCGGGTCGAGCGATATTCGCCGTTTGCTCGGCTATATCGTTATTTCTGGCATCGGCACGATGTTGGCGGGCGTTGCGCTTGGCGGTGCCGATGGTCTCAGCGGCGCGATCTTCTATGCGTTGCACTCGATGGTGCTGATGACGGCGCTCTATCTGATGGCCGGTCAAGCCGCCCGGCTCGGTGGCAGCTTTTCGCTCACCGCGCTCGGCGGGCTTTACCGGCGAAGCGGCTGGTTCGCCGGTCTTTCCCTGATATTGTTCTTTGCCGTCAGCGGCCTGCCGCCATTTTCCGGCTTCTGGCCGAAAGTCGTGCTGGTAAAGGCGTCGCTGGCAGCGGGAGCCTGGTGGCTCGCGGCGGCAATCCTGCTCGCGGGCTTCCTGACCACGATCGCTTTCGGTCGGGTCTTCCTGCTGGCTTATTGGCGGCCGGCTGCGGATGAGGGGAGCATGGCTTCGGAGCCGATCAGGTGGCAGGCGGGGCTGCCGCTCATTGCTCTTACTGCCCTCGTCATTGGCTTCGGCGTGTTTCCGGAGAGGCTGTTGCAGTTGACTCAGGTGGCCGCTGCCGGACTGGAGCAACCATCCGCCTATCTGCATTCGGTCTTCCCGCAGGCGGGGAACGCGCAATGATCCTCCTGGTCTTCAATCTCCTGCTTGCCATCGTCTGGGTCGCCATCACCGGCAGCGCATCGTTCCTCAACCTGGTATTCGGTTTCTTCCTTGCCGCGCTCGCACTCACCGTCGTGCGATCGTCCTACGGGGGCACGCTCTATCTCGGCCGCGTTCGCCGCATCCTCGCGCTGCTGTTGCTGTTCCTATGCGAGCTTGCCAAATCGGCTTGGGCGGTCGCCGTCACGGTCATGAGCCCAAGGATGGACGTGAAGCCGGGGATTTTCGCCTTCCCACTGACCGTGGAGCGTGACTTCGAAATTACTTTGCTCGCCAACCTCATCACGCTGACACCCGGCACCTTGTCCGTCGATGTCTCAGAAGATCGCAAGACCTTGTATGTCCATGCGCTCGATTGCTCCGATCCGGACGCCATCCGGCGAAGTATAGCCGATGGTTTTGAGCGGCGGATCATGGAGGCTTTCCGATGATGGCGGCATCCGTCGTTTCGGCCGCAGCAATGGTGGCTCTAGGCATTTTGAGCCTGGCATTTCTGTTCACGGTCTATCGCGTCGTGACAGGCCCGACTTTGCCGGACCGGATTCTGGCGCTCGACATGCTGGTGGCGATCGCGATCGGCTTCATTGCTGTCATCGCCATCAAGACAGGCTTCATGCTCTACATCGATATCGCCATCTCGCTTGGCCTTGTCGGCTTTCTCGCGACCGTTGCCTTTGCTCGATTTATCATCACGCAGGGGCAATCTAGTTCCTCTAAGCAGCCTCTCTCGGATCAGGGTGGTAAGGGCGAATCGCTTGGCGGAAGGACGCGCAAACATGGCAAACGGCGTAAGGGAGGGCGTTAATGGATCTGGTTTGGGCGATTATCGTGGCCGTCATTCTTGTCGGAGGTGCGCTGTTCGCGCTCATAGCCGCCATCGGTATCGTGCGCCTGCCCGATCTCTACAGCCGCATGCATGCGGCGTCGAAGGCCGGGACTGTGGGCTCGGGACTTCTACTGCTAGCAGTCGGCATTCATTCGCAGGATTTGTCGATTCTGGCCCGCGCTTTGGCAGGTTTCGTCTTCTTCGCGTTGACTGCGCCGATCGCTGCACATCTTCTTGCGCGCGCCGCGCATGAAGCTGGGTACAGGTTGACGGAACCTTCCGTACGGGATGAACTACTATTGCAACGAAGAATCGCGAAACGCGGGTATGGAAAGAAGGGCTAACAAACGCGGAGATTGAAGAAGAAGCAACGCAAGTTCGCCTCTTTAGTTACCTGCTTTTTTGTAGATGAAATTTTTGCAAAGAAATGTTGGGATTAAAAACTGGACATTTGGGTAAAGAGTGCTAATTCAGATTCAAGTAGAGTTCTGATGTTGAATTAGTCTCGACCGGGTTTAAGCTCACAATGCTCTTAACTTTCTTTTGGGAAAAGCTGGGCGAAACTTTCTTCCGGTTAACGATTGGAGATCACCTTTCGCGATCGCTAATCCTAACATCAGGCGGCATTAGACGGTTTTCCTCGCATGAAGTCTAGGGGTGGATTTCCTGCGGTAAGAAATATGGCGTTATGCACCGTTTTTTGTCGGTCGCTGCTACGAATGCGAGCAATACGTTTGTGCGGATTGCTCGGCGCTACGGGAACTTGATGATCAACAGATTTCTGGGATGAGCGCAGATCTTATAGCAACGCTGTACCTGCGCGCTCTGTGGGGCGCGGTGCAGCAAGCAAGCCGATGAACAGGAGAACACAATGTCAGACGCGGCCCTTGGCAATGGGCAGGAGTTACTGGTTGAACTGACTGCCGACATCGTTGCGGCCTATGTCAGCAACCATGTCGTACCGGTCAGTGACCTTCCGAATTTGATTTCCGACGTACATTCCGCCTTAAGCAACACGTCCGCGCCGGCCCCTGCCGTTGCTGTCGTGGAGAAGCAGAAGCCGGCCGTATCGGTCCGCAAATCGGTCCAGGATGACCAGATCACTTGCTTGGAATGCGGTGGCAGCTTCAAGTCGCTGAAGCGTCACCTGATGACCCATCACGGTCTCTCCCCGGAAGAATATCGCGAAAAGTGGGATCTCGCCGCCGACTACCCGATGGTAGCGCCCGCTTACGCAGAAGCACGTTCCCGGCTTGCGAAAGAAATGGGTCTTGGCCAGCGCCGCAAGCGCGGCTCCCGCTAAGAGTTCCAGCGGTTTTCAAAACCCGGCTTTCGAGCCGGGTTTTGTGTATCGCCGCTAGGTAGCGGCGGCCTTGCCGGTGATGCGGTGACGGAATCTTGCAAGTGCGCCGACTTGAACGCTCTGGCGCATGGCTCGGAATGGAAAATGCTCTTGGCTTTTCCGAGGCGATTTAGGCCGCAGTCCTGATGCTGGCTTCTTCGCGGATGCGCTTGATCATCGAACGCAATCCGTTGGCGCGCTGCGACGAGAGATGCTCGACCAGGCCGATCTTTCCAAAGACGTCGAGTGCATCGAGTGCGGCGATTTCCGAGGCCGGCTTGCCGGAATAGGTGGCGAGCACGATCGCCACAAGCCCACGGACGATATGCGCGTCGGAATCACCCTCGAAGGTCAGTATCGGGTTCTCCGGATCTCCGGATGCATGTGTGACGAGCCAGACCTGGCTTGCACAGCCCTGCACCTTGTTTTCCAGTGTCCGCTTATCATCCGGCAGATCGGGCAGAGCCTTGCCGAGTTCGATCACATAACGATAGCGATCCTCCCAGTCTTCCAGGAAGGAAAAGTCATCGATGATCTTATCAAGCGCAGCCATTGTATCTGTCCACATTATCCGTTGACTTTGGATATAGGCGAAACGGCTGATGATTTGAACCCACGGCAAAAAAGAACGCCGCGGGCATGCAAGGGCTAGCGGCGTCGGATGGGGGGAAGGAGAGGTTTCAGGTTCGCGGGCGCGGCTTCGGCAGCGGTACGGAATCGGGCAGCCGCACCGTCCCGGTCACGACCACATCGGCCGTCTCGGTTCCTATAATGCGTTTTGCAGGCATCGGCTGCGTTGTGGCGGCAATCTGCTCGGCACTGGCACGCGCCGCCGTTGCAACGTTGGCAGGTGCATTGGAGGACTGATCCTTGAAGTGGCGGCCGAGCATGTCATAGGCGACGCGGGCACCGTCGCCGACCTGATATCCAAGTGCCGTCAGCGTTTCGCCGCCCTTGACGCAAACCTCTGGCTTTTCGGTACACATGGCGCCGACATATTGAACGACGCCCGAGGCGGCCGAAATCGCATCGGAAACCTGCAGGGTCGCTTCGCCAGCCGGCCTCGGCGCGCCTTCGGGCTTGGCGAAAATCGGCAGGAACATGAGAACCAGCGAAAACCAGAACCCCGCTCTAATCAGAAACCACATTTTCCTGCCCATCCTCTATGTCGGTCGGCGCAATCGCCGATTCGGACTTCATTCGTCCGATGTGACTTGACCCTATCCGGCAGAGGACAACATCGCTTTGCAAAACTCGGTGGCTTTTTCGGCAAATTTGATTCAAATTTTAGCTTTCCGATTTCGCCCGGCATTTCGTTCAAATTGTAGCGATTGCTGTTAAGCATGTCTCGCCCTATCCGCCTGATATGCAGGGCTTTGCGGCTCCACGCTTCGCCGAAAAAGTTAACGCGCGGCGGAAATATGAATAAAATCCGTTGCTTACCCGCTGTTAACCACAAAAAACAAAGGTCTCGCATTCTGCGCCAAAACGGGATTTTGGAGCTTTTTCGGCCCATCGGCGGGTTCTCTCTTTATTCTTTCCTTAAGTCGCGAAGGCCTATTGTGCAGTCCAATAAGTGACCGTTTTGACGGGTTGTAGTGTGCGCGTATTGAGTGACATGGCAGTCGGGGCTGTAGCCTTCGTGGATCGGGTGAGCGGAAGCTGGCTCTCCGGGACGAGTGGTAATGGCGAAGTCCGGACGCAGGAGTTGGCGATTCTTCGCCGGCTTGCGCTTGCTTCCTCGGTGGCGCTTTTTGCCGTGCCTGCAGGGCTTTCCTTCATCACCAGCCCGGCCGTGGCTCTGCCAGCCGGTGTGGCGACCGTATGCGCCGCCTTTCTGTTTTCCGCGGTCGGCAGCATCGCGCTGTCGCGCCAGCGGCCAGCCGCTCAATCTTCCGAAGCCGTTCTCGTCGAGCATCGCGACCTGATGCTGGAAGCTGCTTTTGGCCTGGTATTGCTGCTCGATCCGCAGGGGAACGTCACCACCGTCGGCGGCCGCGACCGGGCCGAGTTCCTGGGTTGGATGCGCGATCCGACGGGTCGCGGCTTGATCGAGCAGATCCATGTCTCGGATCGGATCGTCTTCCTGCAGGCCATCGATTTGCTCCGCCAGGGTAAGGACGCCTTCTGCGTCGACCTCCGGCTGGAGCGCTCCGCCGTCATCGGCAGCGACCAGCAGTTCGTCCATGTTCGCGTGGAACTGACGGCGCGCCGCGATGTCGATGGGCGACTGTTCGCGATCGTCAGTCAGCTTCGCGATATCTCGCAGGATCAGCAGCTTCGTGAAGATGCCGCCCGCAAGGCGGCAGAGGCCGAATCGGCCAATGATGCCAAGTCGCGCTTCCTTGCCGCCGTCAGCCATGAGCTGCGCACGCCGCTCAATGCGATCCTCGGCTTTTCGGATATCCTCAGCGGCGAATATTTCGGCAAGCTCGAAAACAACCGCCAACGCGAATATGTCGGCCTGATCCGCCAGTCCGGTGCGCATCTGCTGTCGGTGGTCAATACCATGCTCGACATGAGCAAGATCGAGGCCGGCCGCTATGAGCTGATGATGGAAGCCTTCTCGATCGAGGATTCCATTGCGACATGCGAAGCGATGCTGGGACTGCAGGCGAAGGAAAAGGGACTTACCCTTTCGAGCCGCATTCAGCGCGGCCTCGGCGATGTCGTGGCTGACCAACGGGCCATCCAGCAGATTCTGATCAACCTCGTCGGCAACGCGATCAAGTTCACCGATGCGGGTGGCGCGGTCACCGTCGATGCAGCGTTGACGGACGGTATGCTGAAACTCTCGGTCGGCGATACGGGCATCGGTATTGCCAGCGAACGGCTGGCCTCCCTCGGGCAGCCTTTCGTGCAGATCCAGAACGATTACACCCGTCGCTATGCAGGCACCGGCCTTGGTTTGTCGCTCGTCAAGGGGCTCGTCGCCCTGCATGGCGGCAGCTTCTCCATCGCCAGTGCTCCGGGCGAGGGCACGGTGATCACAATTCTCATTCCGTTCGACGGTTCGGGCGCCTCGGCTGTACAACAGCCTGTGGATGTCAATCGCCCGGTCGATTTTCCGCCGCGTCTGAAACATACTGTGGAGATAAGTGAAGGGCGAAAAGAGGAAGGGATGGATGGCGCCGCAAAAGCGAAAATCGCCTAAGGGAAGAGGCAAAGGCAAACGCAAGCAGCCTGGGTTCGCTTCTCGCGGAGTGGTCGCCCTGGGCAGCCTCAGCCTGCGCGGCGGCACCGCGCTGGGTGGTCTTGGCCTTCGCGGAGCGGGTGTGTTTGCGGGCCTGGTCGGCGGTGCGGTCGGTCGGCACCCTGCCATCGCCGGCGGCATCGCGCTCTTTCTCGGCGTTTTCGGCTTCGTCACAGCAAATGCGCTTTGGTATCAGCCCGGCACGCATCCATCGCCCTTGCTGCGTACGCGTGATCCCGCGTCTCCCTATCAAATCCCCGGCCGCAAATCGTTCCTGCATGCGCAGCAGACTGATGCCGGCAATGTTACGACATTCCGCATCGAGCGGCAGGATTCCACCGCGGCCGCACCTGCCGCCGGCAGCCCGCCTGCCTCTCAGTCTGCAGCCGCGCCAGCGAAGTTGATTGCCGACGTACAGTCCGAGCTGATCCGTAATGGCCTCTACGATGGCGCCGCAGATGGTGTGCCGGGATCGCGCACCACAGCCGCAATCCTCTTCTTTCAAGAAGCGTCCGGCCTACCGCAGACGGGTGCACCGACGCCCGAGCTTCTGGCGGCCTTGAAAGCCAGCAATGCTGCGGGAGGGCCGCCGTCCGCCGCCGTCACCAAGGCAAACGCCGCGGCCATTCCTGCGCCGCGCCCGGTCAACGTGTCTGCTACTGCCGATGCAATCGATCCGGTGGCCGCCGCCATACAGAATGCCGACAAGACCTTGAGGACCGGCGCCGTTGCACCGAAACCCGTGTCGAGCGATCCGGTCACCAAGGTCAATATGGTCATGCAGATTCAGAAGGGCCTGAGCAACATCGCCTATAGCAATGTCAGCATCGACGGCGTCGCCGGCGAGCAGACCAAGGCCGCCATTCGCCGCTTCCAGAAGCATTATCGTCTGCCTGAGACCGGTGAGCCGAACATGGTGGTGCTGAAGAAACTTCAGGATATCGGCGCGCTTTAATCCATCGCTTCAATTGCCTGACAAACTGCTCGACGCTATAGCTCGATCATGAGATTGCGCAGCGACATCTTCGTTTCCGCCATGACGCGCCGGATGTTTGCCCGGGGCGATTTTGCCGCCGTCGAGCGAAAGGGCGAAGAGCAGGCGGGAGCGATCTTCATACGGCAACGTTTCCGCGATGGTCTGGAAACCCTCTATGCGCCGGCGCCGCAGAGCTTCTTTGACGGGGAAGGGGACACAGGGCGCCTGTTCGAGCTTCGCGTCGATCGGCGGCAGCCGGAGCAGGTTCGCGAGACGCTCGATCGAGAACTGAAGTTCGATCCGGATCTGTGGATCATCGAGCTGGAGACGGACGACATTGCCGATATCGTCCCATTGGCCGAACTGCGCCGCAATCCTTTGGATTGAGGCCGCCAAAGCATGCCGTGCAAAAGTGCGACGCGGCGTTACGGCAACGGCACAGGTAAGATCGAAGACCTAAAGCGAATCTTGAAGATCACCAGGTGCTTCAACGCTTGCCGGCCACTCTCAGTTCACGGATCGAAACGGACTTGGCACCGAACAGCGGGGCGGCGGGGCGAGGTGCAATGCTGTCCTGCGGGAGATAGGTATAGCTGTCGGCCCGACGCCAGGCTTCGACACGGCTCTGGCTCTCTTCGGCGTCGATGCCGTCAAGTACAAGCCAAGCGCGGCTGACGCTGCCATGGCTTTCAGCCAGATGCGGATAGAAGCGCTCGAGCGAATAGACCGCATCCGCGATACCCATCCCGAGGCTTACCAGCGTGACGGCCAATTGCTGTCCCGACGTGTCGAGCATGATGCGTTCCGCCAACCATTGGCTCGATGAAAGCGCATCGGCAAGCGTAGTTGCAAACTGCAGAGCGTCGCGCTCTCGTGCGAAACGAACGAGTAGCGCTTCCTGCATTTCCCCTAGGCTGCGCAGGCCGAGACGATCCCTGTCGTCCCGCGCCAGATGACGCGCTGCCTGTTTGATCTGCATGCGCAGCGCTTCTTCGCGCGCCAGGCGATCGGTTTCATTCGTCTCGACTTTCACCATGGGCGCATTCATCGCGGCGTCCTGCATAGCCATGCCGCGATCCGGCTCAGCCTGATGCAGGCCGACGAGCGCGTCGATCACCTTGGGTGACAGCGACGGCCTGCTGACGATCGCACGGGCATGGGCTGCTCCCTGCGTCCGGGCAATGGTGATCAGGGTGTCGTCATCGATCGCCTGAGAACCCGTAAGGAAGGGAGCGGCGATTGAGATCGGCTGACAGCCGATGAAGAGGGCGACTGCCTGTGGCACGGTCGGGCATTGGGAGAGGGCCGCTACTGCCTGGCGCTTTGCCTCCTCCGAGGAAGCCTGGAAAACCGGCGTGAAAAGTTCAGCGAACTGGCGAAGTTCCGATTTGGACGGATGTCCCATGCCTTCAAAGCTGGTGATCGTCGCCATTAGAACCACGTCCTTTTTCCGGACTGTTGCAGGCTCTTCAAGGTCTCGAAACCGGTCACGCACGCAAACACCCACACTGATACGCAGAACAAAAACACGGGGAACCGGATCATCAACGGCCGATGTTGCCGCACCATCTTCCGTTCGTGTCGAGTGATGCTTCCCGGTAGCGGGGCGTCCGCGGCAACGATTGGCGAAACGGGTATGGACACGGCCGTCCTTGTCTGGCTTTCGGGAAAGACTAAGGCCGGTTGGGTTAATGGTTCGTGAAAACTTTATTAAAATCCAAATAAAAATTGCGCGTTAAGCTTGCGCGAATGAAACCGCGGCGTTTCTGCGGAATAGGGCGGTGATCAGAGGCTATGCCCGGCCATAGACCGCTTTCGCCGCAGGGTTGCTCGTTTCAGAATTCAACTTATGAGAGTTTCGGCTCGGAGGGCGCCAGTTGCCTCCGCAGGTTTATCCACAGCGAGATGCGCTTGGAGTGGCAACGCCCGAAACGGCGCTTAGATGCCCCTGTGTTCACGCAGAGCCGTCAGGAGTTTTTCGGAAGTGTTGTGGCCGGATTGGAAAAGGCCGAGCGCGGCTGTTGCTGCGAATTGTGCTTCGGCGCTTTTGATGTCGATGCGCCTCTCCTGGCACCACTCATCGAGCGCGCCACGCAGGACCATGACATCCTCTGGAGAGAAGACGGAGTTGCCCGTCGCAAACATGTTTCGCCCTCAATTAGCGATCTTACAATACGTTAATTTTTCGTGAGCGCAAATATTATTTGCGTGACGCTTTTATGCAACGAATTCAGAGGCGGTGCACCTCTCATCCGCATCGATATTGAAGATAAGAGACTGATATTATTCTATTTATTCAGAAAGCTGGCATTCAATATTTTTCCGCGGTGAATGAAACCAAAGCCGCCATCGCTGCGTTAATAGAGCATGACGACACGTGCGACGGATAGCGTGCGACGAAGATTAGCATTCTGTTAACTGCGATATGTCTGAATTCCGAAGAAAGCAGTTGTTTGCAGAGTGTAATCACATGCAGTGAAGGCATGGAAACCGATAGCGGGGCCTATGCCGAGGCGTTCCTGAAATGCCGCGAGAAGGCGTAAATGTCCCTTGTTTTAACCGGAAAGGATAGGGTTGAGAAAGGGAAGCGCTAGCCTGCCTTGGTGGCGGGTAGGGTGAAATCAGTCGCAAGTTCATCCGTCTCGAGACGTAAATGGAGACGAGAATGGCAAAGATAATATCTCTTTCCGATTGGCGATTGCGCCTGCCGCCTCGCGCCCAGAAGGAGCCGGTGGAAGCGAGAATATTGCTGTTTACCGGGGTGCGTTACGAGCACCTGGATACTCCTACTCACCGTCCGGGAGCTGGACCCAAGCGCGTGAAAGGCAAGTAACGCGCGCCTGACGAAATCCGTTGGTGCGCGAAACCCGCACCTGTCGCTTGCTACGGGTTGCCTTGCGTTGCCGGATGTGGCGATCGAAGGCGCTTGCATCGTCGCCCATTGGTTTCAATTGTTGCTGAACTCGTCGCAGCCGGCTTGCGACAGAAATTCCTTCGCCGCATCGTTGAAGCTTGTCTGCGGGGCCATCGTGCGCAGAACCGCATAGCCTTGAGCATGCGGAGCCTCCACCAGGATAGATTGCGCAAGAGCTTGCGGCAGCGCCTTGCGTATTCCCGTCAGCTGGACAGGAGAGGCAAGCAACAGGTCAAGAGCGCCGCCGACGGATGTGCGGTCGCTCATGCTGAATACCTCGTTGGACGCGGCATCATAGACGGCAAGGGACCAGAACGGCACCTTGCCCTTTGCGGTCAGATGCACCGGCTTGTCTTCTATATCGTATGCGCAGACAGCAGCGCGAATATAGGGGTCGGTATTGGATAGTCCCGCGTCGTCATCCGCTTCGTCGAGCACGTAGAAATGGTTCTCGTCGCCCTCGTCGGATACACGCGTATAGGCATCGCGGTCGGAGAAATGCGGCAGCGCCAGGATGATGACGATATGCAGCAGCGCCGCGCCGAAAAGACCGGTCAGAATGGCGAAAGCATATTTAAACATTGCCGCACCCGATTTTCTCGAGTTTCGGCATGGTGAGGTCGATCAGACCGGAACTGCTTGCCGCCGGCGAATCCAGAAGCGTCCAAACAAGCCGGAAATTGCCGGCGGTGGGCAGGGCAAGCCAATTGCCCGCCTGCGCATTCGGCGAAACGGTGATGCTGAAGCTTGAATCCGGATTGCGCAGCACGACCCATGAATTGATGGTGGAGGGGCGCCCGGCGGTCGCTTCGATCGGCTGGCCGTCATTGCCGGCGATGAACAGCGTCCAGAGCCGCGCCGGCGGCGTCTGGCCGCTGATGCGATAGCTGCAGCTCGTCGTCAATCTCGCGCGGCCATCGTCGTCTGAGGCGGTAAAGACCAGTCCTTCGGCAGTTCCATACAGCAGCCGGCCGGCACGGGCGCGATGCGACTTCGCGTAAGGGTCTGCATCCGCTGTCTGCATTTCCGGGAACGCCTGCCAGGCGCCAAGCTTAATGGCGCCGAAACCGGATGTCGCATTCAGCGCAAAGAGCGTGAACATGATCCCGCCGCCGAAGGCGATCAGCAGCGAAAGCGCAACAAGAAAGGGAACTCGGAACACCCTGGGATCGTCCTCGTGACAAATCGATATCGATTTATTCCTGATTCTGACCGCAGGGGGAAGGGCGGGGCGCCCGTGTAGGGAGTTATGCCGGCTTAGCTTGCTATTTCGCCGCTGCGAGCTTCTGGGCTTCGAGCGGAGCCGCGCCCTTCAGCTTTTCGCCGATATCGCGCAGGACCCTCGTCGAGTCCACCGAAAGCGAGCGAGGGCGCACGAGCGGTGGCAGGCTGCCATTTGCCGGATCCGCCGGCTTCTTGGCGGATGCCGTCTGCGGCTTTTGCGCGGGGAACGGATCGCTGATCCCTGGAATCGGCTTCAGCACGATGCCCTGATGGGCATAGTCCATGATCTTCTTGAAGGTCATTGCCGGAAGAGTGCCGCCGGTCATGTTGTTCGTCGATGTATAATCGTCGTTGCCGAACCAGACGGCGCAGGTGTAATTGCCGGTAAAGCCGATGAACCAGGCATCGCGATAGGCTTGCGTCGTGCCGGTCTTGCCGCCGACGACGATGCCGTTGTCCAGAGCCGCCTTGCGGGCGGTGCCGATGACCGGAACCTGCGTCAGCATCTGGTTCATATAGGAATTGGCCTTTTCGCTGAGCACGCGCTTGGCAGGCGGCTCGTCGTGACCGAAATCATAAAGCACCTTGCCGTCATAGCCGGAGATTTGCTCGATGCCGTGGCGTCTCGATTGCATGCCGTCGGCAGGGAAAACGGAATAGGCCGTCGCCTGGTCGAGCACCGTCACCTCCGACGTGCCGATCGGAATGGTCTTGTCGTTGCGGATCGGCGTTTCCACGCCCATGGCCTTGGCCATCTCGCGAATGGGCTGAATGCCGAGCTTTTCCTTGGCCAGACGCACCGGGATCGTGTTGATCGATTGCGTGATAGCCGTCGTCAGCGTTATCTTGCCGGCATAGCGGTTTTCGTAATTGTGCGGGCTCCAGTTGCCCCAGGAGATCGGCGCGTCCACGACGACCGAGGTCGGGGTCATGCCGCTCTCCATCGCCACGGAATAGGTGTAGATCTTGAAGGAGGAGCCAGGTTGACGCAGCGCCTTGGTCGCGCGGTTGAATTGGCTTTCACCATAGTCGCTACCGCCGACCATGGCGCGGACGGCGCCGCCGTTTTCGATCATCACGCTCGCGCCCTGCTTGGCGTGGTAGCGCTCGCCATATTCCATCAGGCTCGATTGAATCGAATCCTCCGCTGCCTTCTGCAATCCCATGTCGATGGTCGTGCGGACGATCAGCGAGCGTTCCGGGAAGCGGGTGGCAAGCCGCTGCACTTCATCAAAGGCCCAGTCGAGGAAATAATCGGGAGATTCGATTTGTGCGCGATCGACGACCGAAGCCGGGTTGCGCCGGGCGGCGATCACCTGCCCCTCGGTCATCAATCCGCTCTGCACGAGGTTGGAGAGCACGTCGTTGGCACGGGCACGCGCCGCCGGCAGATTGACATGCGGCGCATATTTCGCGGGCGCCTTGAAAAGGCCTGCCAGCATCGCGGCTTCTGCCAGATTGACGTCGGTGATGCTCTTGCCGAAATAGAATTGCGCGGCCGCCGCCGCACCGAAGGTGCCGCCGCCCATATAGGTGCGGTCGAGATAAAGGCTTAAGATCTCTTTCTTCGAGAGATTGGCCTCCAGCCAGATCGCAAGGAAGGCTTCCTTGATTTTGCGCTCGATCGAGCGTTCGTTGCTGAGGAAAATGTTTTTGGCGAGCTGCTGTGTCAGCGTCGAGCCACCCTGAACGACGCCGCCGGCCTGCGCATTGACGGTCACGGCGCGGAACAGGCCGATCACATCGATGCCGAAATGGTCGAAAAAGCGCCGGTCTTCGGTCGCAAGCACTGCCTTGATGAAATAATCCGGCAGTTGGTCTACCGGTACGGAATTCTCATGAATGATGCCGCGATGACCGATGACATTACCGTAGCGGTCGAGGAAGGTGACGGCGAAGTTGCCGCGATTGCGCCAGTCGCCCTGGGTCGCCTCGAAGGCCGGCATGGCAAGCATCAGCATCACGACGGAGCAGGCAGCGCCCAGCGTCAGGCCTTCGCCGAGCAATTCGAAAAGGATGCGCTTCCAGCCGCGCACGCGAAAGCGGCGGAAGAAAATCGTGATCTCTTCCCAGGCCTCCGCAAGACGGAAGCCGGCGTTCCAAAGGGTGGAGTCGATCCAGGAATCAAGACGCAGGAAAAAATACCGCTTCCGCCGCCGCGGCTTGCCGGCCCCATTATCCTGTGGCGTCTCGGGCTCCATGTTCGGCCCGTTTTCTGGATTGGATGGGTCTTCCACGCTCTACTTCCCGACCACAATACTGCTGCGTGTTTCCTTGCGGCACACACAAAGCCTATTATCTCATAGGACGGCTAATTGAATAATTGGTTGATTTAGAGAAAAGAACAAGAGACATGCATGCCGCAGCCCGAATTCCCCTTAGCCGGGCGGCGAGGACGATGATGATGATGACAGACGAAGTACCCTTCTGGAAAAGCAAGACCCTAACGGAGATGAGCCCGTCGGAATGGGAAAGCCTTTGTGACGGCTGTGGGCTCTGTTGTCTCAACAAGCTGGAGGAGTGGGATAGCGGCGACGTCTATTTCACCTCGATCCGCTGTAAGCTGATGGATGGCGAAAGCTGTCAGTGCACGAGCTATCCGAACCGCTGGGATTTCGTGCCCGATTGCGTGCAGCTCACGCCGGAAAAAGTGCCGGAGCTGGAATGGCTGCCGCCCACTTGCGCCTATCGCCTCGTCAACGATGGTCGCGATCTCTACTGGTGGCATCCGCTCGTCTCGGGCGATCCGGAGACGGTGCATATCGCTGGGGTGTCTGCGCGGGGCCGCACGGTGAGCGAAACCGATGTCGATCTCGATGATTTCGAGGATTTCGTCGTCGATTGGCCGCTGACCGTCGAAGACGACATGCTGCCTAATCCTCCGGCAAAGCCATAGATTTCGGCGCTACATTCCGCCAGGCTCGCCGCACGAGCATTGCGACCGCGTCCTTGTCTGCGCGATGGTGGAAGAGACGAGTCGAGCCCTTGAGACCCCAGCCGCCCGGCACGGCAGCAACCTCTTCGGGCATGGTCGCCCTGGCCATTTGCTGTTGATCGGGCGTCAGCTTCACGACGCAGAAATCCGGGCCGGGTAGCGTCATGAAGATCTTGCCGCGCACCCGAAAATCACGCGTTCCGAAGTGCGAGCCTTCCGTAGCGTCCGGCAAGCCAAGTGCAAGGGCGATGAGATCCTCGTCGGTCATGGAAAAAGCATATCACGCCCGGCTCCACGCAGAAAATCGCACCTGTGAAGCCTGCGACAACGAAGCCTTGGCAGAGATCGAGCCCCTTCATTGAATTGCGCTGATACGCGTGATATCGCGCGGACCTTCGCTCATGCACAAGGAGCTGTCGCGTGATCCGTCATATCGTCTTTTTCACTGTTCCCGATCGCGCCAAGCTTGAGGAGGTCCGCTCCGGCCTCTCAATTTTGACGGCCATCCCACACGCACGTCTGCTGGAGATCGGGACGAATGTGAAGACCGATCAGTTCGGCACCGACATCGATCTCGTCGTCTACGGCGAATTCGACAATGAGGCAGCACTTGCCGCCTACAAAGCTCACCCGAACTATCAGCGCTCCATAGAGCGCGTGCGTCCTCTGCGGGAAATGCGGATTGCGGCCGACTACGAGACATCAGCTGCCGTCCGGGAGCCCTTCTGAACGGCGCGAAATTGCGAGCCGACCATAAGAGCGCAATGAGCCATTTCAGGTGATTGTGCTCGCCGGCGGAATCGAATTATCGGCGCCCGGATTCTTTACCTGAAGTTCTTGAATCGGCGTCTGAGGCAGCGGATTCAATTTGAAAGGAAGTCGCCCCAAGCGATTCAAAAGACTCAAGGAAAGCAGGGTGCCTTACCTCAGTAAAACACCTTAAGGCCAATTGTATTGGCCATGGTAGCGCGGTCGTTCGTGTTGCGCCTGTGTCATCAAAGATACTCGACAATGATTAAAATTGACTGAGCCTCTGCTTTGCTCATGCTCAGATCAGCTATTTAGATACCGCTCGAATATGCATTGCTGTGCGATTGTACCGGCGACATGTCGCGGAGCGCCGATAGGCTGTCATTGTGGTAGTCTTATGATCGCACATTCAATGAATTCAAATGGTTAAATCTTGTTTCAGGCTCGTTGAAGGCGTTGAAAACGGAAAATTACGGCCCATTCATTTGCCATTCAGACGTGTTTGGGTACATATTTGCTCAAGTTAATGTCCCTGTGGGAAGTCCGAAGCATGGCCTCATTATCAAGCATAGCAGCAGCGGCCCTTGTGTTGGCCAGCTCGGCTGTTCTGCCTACGCCGCCGACGACCCTCGTGGCCCGAGCCAGCAACGATTGCAGCGAGGCTGCAGCCGAAGTGGTTGAAAAGACGGGCGGGCAACTCCTTTCCGCGCAGCCGTCGGGCGATAGCTGTGTCATTACCGTTCTCGTGCAAGGCAATGGGCAGCGCCCGCGCAAGGTGACGATGAAGGTGCCGATGTGAAGGCATCTTGGGCATCGCGCCCGACGGATGTTCTAAGACCTTGAATTTCACGTAAAATCTTATCGTTTCCGTGATTCCACTGCAGCTCGATTTACAGTACTGTTTCTCGAACCGGGGAAATTGGATCCAAATATGCGCATTCTGATTGTCGAAGACGATATCAACCTCAATCGCCAGCTTGCCGAAGCCTTGAAAGAGGCAGGCTATGTCGTCGATACGGCTTTTGACGGTGAAGAGGGGCATTTTCTCGGCGATACCGAGCCCTACGATGCCATCATCCTCGATATCGGCCTGCCGGAAATGGACGGTATTACCGTGCTGGAGAAATGGCGCGGCGCCGGACGTGCAACGCCGGTGCTGATCCTGACGGCGCGCGACCGCTGGAGCGACAAGGTTGCCGGTATCGATGCCGGAGCCGACGATTACGTTGCCAAGCCCTTCCATGTCGAGGAAGTGCTCGCCCGCATCCGAGCCCTGATCCGTCGCGCCGCCGGCCATGCCTCTTCGGAAATCGCTTGCGGCCCGGTGCGCCTCGACACCAAAAGCTCGAAGGCGACGGTGGACGGCAAGCCGCTCAAGCTCACCTCGCATGAATACCGGCTTCTCGCCTACCTCATGCATCACAAGGGCGAAGTCGTCTCGCGCACCGAGCTTGTCGAGCATATGTACGATCAGGATTTCGACCGCGATTCCAATACGATCGAGGTTTTTGTCGGGCGCCTGCGCAAGAAGATGGGTGTCGATCTGATTGAGACGGTCCGTGGCCTTGGTTACCGAATCCAATCTCCGACCAATGCGAATTAAGTCGCTCACGGCGCGCGTCCTGCTGCTGACCACACTGTGGTCTGCCATGGCGCTTGTGGTGATCGGCCTGGTCATTTCCAATATCTATCGCAAGAGCGCCGAACGCGGTTTTCAGGACCTGTTGCGGGCACAGCTCTCCAGCGTCATCAATTCGGTCACGATCGGCGATCAGGGTGCGTTGTCAGGCAATCCGCAGCTTGGCGACCTGCGCTTTGCCCAGCCGAAGACCGGCTGGTATTGGATAGTCGAGCCGCTTGGCACCTATACCGCGACACCGCTGGCGTCGCCCTCGCTGGGCGCGTCGAATCTGCCGGTGCTGTCGGTGCTGGAGGCACCCTTCGACAAGCGTTACGAGCGCTACTATGTCGTCACCGACGCCTTCGGGAATCGCGTCCAGGTGGCCGAAACCGAAGTCGTGCTCGATACGGATGGCCGTGCGGCGCGTTTCCGTGTCACGGGCAACGTCGCCGTCGTGGAGGACGACGTCAGCAATTTCTCCCACAGCCTCTACTTCGCCCTGGTGGGCTTCGGCGTAGGCAGCCTTATCGTCAATGCGCTCGCCATTCTTTACGGCCTGAAACCGCTCGATAAGGCGCGCGCGGCGCTGGAGCGCATCCGCGCCGGTGAAAGCGAACGGTTGCAGGGCGATTTTCCGCGCGAGATCCTGCCGCTTGCCAACGAAGTCAACGCACTGATCGAAAGCAACCGTCGCATCGTCGAGCGCGCGCGCATGCAGGTCGGCAATCTCGCCCATTCACTGAAAACTCCGATCGCGGTGCTGCTCAACGAATCGCGCGTACTGGAGCGCTCGCACGGCGATCTCGTGAAGAACCAGGCGGAGGCCATGCAGGGGCAAGTGCAATCCTATCTCAATCGTGCCCGCATTGCCGCGCAGCGCGAATCCGTGCTGGCGCGAACAGAGGCGGAGCCCGCGCTGGAGCGGCTCGTCCGCGTCATGCGGCGGCTCAATGCGGACAAGGAGTTCGAACTCACAGTCTCCCCCAATCTGGCGCTTGCCATGGAGCAGCAGGATCTTGAGGAGACGGTCGGCAATCTCCTCGAAAATGCGTCGCGGTTTGCGCAGAACAAGGTTCGCGTGGTTGCAACCGAAGCGCCAGCCGAGGTCAAGGGCCTCGATCCGGCGCGCCGTCATTGGGTGGAACTGGTGGTAGAGGACGACGGTCCGGGTCTTGAGCCGGATCAGATCCGCGAGGCGATGAAGCGCGGCCGCAGGCTCGACGAGAGCAAGCCCGGTACGGGCCTGGGCCTGTCGATCGTCAGCGAGATCACCAATGAATACCAGGGCCGGTTCGAACTGTCCCGAGGCGCCTGGGGCGGCCTTCGCGCCAGCCTAATTCTACCCGGTTTGACGAAGGATGTTGCGTGACGCACGCCTTGATGCCAAAAGACGTTGTGGGTCATGATGATGCCGCATCGCAGTACCTATGGTTTTGCTTTTTGATACTGGTTCGGTTGTATGAAGCTTCGTACCTCTTTCTTGGTCGCCCCCTCTCTATTCGCAGCAATTGCGCTTTCCGGTTGTTCCACCACAAGTGGCAAGGACGGCAGCGGTAGCCTGCTTTCCTCGTCGAAGCTGCCGGCGTCGGCGACATTTATCGCGGCGCTCGATGGCGGCATTATCGACCGCACAGGCATCAAGCTTGGCGACAACGACAAGCAGCGGGCGCTGGAGGCGGAATATCGGGCGCTGGAAAGCGCACCGCTTGGCCAGCCCGTGGTCTGGAAGGGGAAGGCTGCGAGCGGTGAGGTCGTCGCTGCCGCGCCCTATCAGGTCGGTTCGCAGAACTGCCGGCAATATACCCATACCATCACCGTCGACGGCAAGCCGACGACCGGAAGAGGCGCCGCCTGCCGCAATGACGACGGTACCTGGACGCCGCTCGACTAGATTCTAAAGCCGAAAGGCGCGGCCAAACGCCTCAAATCTTCGTCAGCAGGGCTTTCGCGGTTGGAATAAGCGCCCCGTTAAAGTAATGGGCGTTTATGCTGTTCTGGATTCTTGTGGCCGTTATCACGGCGGTTGTCGGCGCTGTGCTGCTCTATCCTCTTCTGCGTGGTGCGAAAGAGGCCGACGACGGTCGTTCCGGAGAGGTCGAGGTCTACCGCGATCAGCTTCGTGAGCTGGATCGTGATTTGGCCGGGGGGCTGATCTCGAAGGAAGAAGCAAGCTATGCCCGTGCGGAGATCGGCCGGCGTCTCATTGCTGTTTCCAAAGATCAGCCGAGTGAAGCGAAATCGTCCGCTCGCGGCAACTATCGCCTTTCCCAGGCTTTCATCATCGCCATTCTGCCTATTGTCGGTCTCTGTCTTTATCTCGCCAACGGCAATCCCGGCCTGCCCTCGCAGCCGCTGGAAGCACGGTTGGAGAAATCGGGAGGCGATTTCGCCATCTCCATTGTCAAGATCGAGCAGCATCTGGCCAAGAACCCCGACGATGCCAGGGGTTGGGAAGTTCTGGCGCCGATTTATTTCAAGACCAATCGCATCGGCGACGCGGAACTCGCCTATCGCAACGTCATTCGCATACTCGGGCCGAATGCGACACGCCTCGGCGATCTGGGCGAAGTGCTGGTGGTCAAGGCGAATGGTATCGTGACGGCGGATGCACGCGGCGTGCTGCAGCAATCCCTAGCGCTCGACGCTGCCAATCCGCGTACGCTCTTCTATCTGGCGCTGGCGCTGGAGCAGGAGGGCAAGGCCGCCGACGCGAAAACTGCCTTCGAGGCGCTCGCCAAACAGTCGCCACCGGATGCGCCCTGGCTTGCAGCCGTCAATGAGCATATCGTCAAGAATGGCGGCCAGCCGATAGCGACCGCAAATACCAACGCACCGGGCAATCCCACCGCCGCGGACGTTGCTGCCGCCAATGCGCTTAGCAGCGGTGATCGCCAGCAGATGATCCGAGGCATGGTCGAAAGCCTCGATGCGAAGCTCAAGGACGATCCGAAGAATTTCGAGGGATGGATGCGGCTGATCCGATCCTATGCCGTGCTGAACGATCGGAATCGTGCCGCGGACGCCCTGAAGCGGGGCCTTGCGGCTTTCCCGGCTGATGGAGGAGAAGGCCAGCAGCTTCTGGCGCTGGCGAAGGAATTGGGACTGCCGACGGAGGTGACGCAGCAATGACCCGCAAGCAGAAACGTCTGGCTGTGATCGCCGGCGGCATGGGTTTCATAGCCGCCGCCGTGCTGCTCGTCCTGTTCGCCTTCAGCCAGTCGGTCGCCTATTTCTACATGCCGGCGGATCTCGCCAAGACCCCCGTCAATGCCGGAACTCTGATCCGTCTCGGCGGCCTTGTCGGTGAGGGTTCCATCGTGCGGGGACAGGGCACGCAGGTTCAGTTTGCCGTGACCGACGGCACCGATACCATCAAGGTCAAATATGACGGCATCCTGCCGGATCTCTTCCGGGAAGGGCAGGGCGTGGTGACCGAGGGCAAGTTCGTGCCGGGCAGCGACGTTTTCGTTGCCGACAGCGTGCTGGCCAAGCATGATGAGCGCTACATGCCCAAGCAGGTCGCCGACAAGCTGAAGGCGGACGGCGTGTGGAAGGGCGAGGAGGCGACCCGGTGATCATAGAACTCGGACATTATGCCCTAGTGCTGGCGCTGGCGACCGCGCTCATCGTCTCCATTCTGCCTGTCATCGGCGCGCGGCGCGGCGACGTCTCGATGATGGATATCGCACCCATTGGCTCGGTCGTCACATTCCTGCTCGTCGCCTTTTCCTTCGGCGTCCTGACCTATGCTTATGTCGCCTCCGATTTCTCTGTCTTCAACGTCTGGGCCAATTCCCATTCGCTGATGCCGTTGATCTTCAAGATCTCCGGCGTCTGGGGCAACCATGAGGGATCGATGATGCTATGGCTGTTGATCCTCGTGCTGTTCAGCGCGCTCGTTGCGCTCTTCGGCCGTAATCTGCCGGATGCTTTGCGTGCCAACGTTCTGGCGGTGCAGTCGTGGATCTCGTCGGCCTTTCTGGTCTTCATCCTGTTGACATCCAATCCTTTCATCCGGCTCGATCCGGCTCCGGCGGAAGGCAAGGATCTCAATCCCGTCCTGCAGGATATCGGCCTCGCCATCCATCCGCCCTTGCTCTATCTCGGCTATGTCGGCTTCTCCGTCTGCTTTTCTTTCGCCGTTGCAGCGCTTCTCGAAGGCCGCATCGATGCTGCCTGGGCGCGCTGGGTTCGGCCATGGACGCTCGCCGCCTGGAGTTTCCTGACGCTCGGCATCGCCATGGGCTCCTATTGGGCCTATTACGAACTCGGCTGGGGCGGCTGGTGGTTCTGGGATCCGGTGGAGAACGCCTCTTTCATGCCTTGGCTTGCCGGCACGGCACTGCTGCATTCCGCGCTGGTCATGGAAAAGCGTGACGCTCTGAAAATCTGGACTGTGCTGCTGGCGATCCTCACCTTCTCGCTCTCTCTGCTCGGCACCTTCCTCGTCCGCTCCGGCGTATTGACCTCGGTTCATTCCTTCGCCAGCGATCCGACCCGCGGCATCTTCATTCTCTGCATTCTCCTGGTCTTCATCGGCGGCGCGCTCTCGCTCTTTGCTTTGCGTGCGCCGAAGCTCGCCGCCGGCGGATTGTTCGCGCCGATCTCGCGCGAGGGGGCGCTGGTCCTCAACAATCTGATCCTGACGGTTGCCTGCGGCACGGTGCTGACGGGCACGCTCTATCCGCTGGCGCTTGAAACTTTGACCAGCGACAAGATTTCCGTTGGACCGCCGTTCTTCAACTTAACCTTCGGCCTGCTGATGACGCCGATCCTCGTGGCGGTGCCGTTCGGTCCGCTGCTTGCCTGGAAGCGGGGCGATCTGCTCGGTGCGTTGCAGCGGCTCTATGTCGTCGCGGGTCTTGCCTTCCTGGCCGGGCTCGTCCTGTTCTATCTCAAGCATGGCGGCCCGGTGTTGGCCGTCCTAGGCCTTGCCGCCGGCTTTTTCCTGATCTTCGGCGCGCTGGCCGATCTCTGGTATCGCGCCGGCATTCGTAAGGTCGCAGCAAACGTCGCCTGGCACCGGCTGCGCGGTCTGCCGCGCTCAGCCTTCGGGACGGCGCTAGCCCATGCCGGCCTGGGCATTACCGTGCTCGGCATCGTTGCGGTGACGACCTTCGAGTCCGAGAACATCACCAGCATGAAACCGGGCGAGACAGCCGAACTCGGCGGCTACAGCCTGCGTTTCGAGGGTATGCAGCCGGCTGTCGGCCCGAACTTCACCGAGGATCGCGCCCGCTTCACCGTGAGCCGCGGCGGTGTCGCCTTTGCCGAAATGTCGTCATCCAAGCGGGTATTCACCGCGAGCCGGACGGGAACGACCGAATCCGGCATTCTGACGCTTGGGCCGAACCAGCTCTACGTATCGGTTGGGGACACCGGCAAGGATGGCGGCATGGTCGTGCGCATCTGGTGGAAGCCGTTCATCCTCTGCATCTGGATAGGCGCCCTTGTCATGGCGATCGGCGGTTTTGTATCGCTCAGCGATCGTCGCCTGCGCGTCGGCGCCCCGAGCCGGAAGGCAAAACCGGCCCTTTCCGCTATGGAGCCAGCCGAATGAGCAGTGCCGGGTCTATATCGTTGTCTGCCAGTCGCCGGCGTCCGTCCGGGGCTGTCCTGCTGTGGTTCTGCCTGGCAATGTTTCTGACACCGCTTTCGGCCTTCGCGGTCAATCCCGACGAAGTCTTGCCCGATCCGGCGCTGGAGGCGCGGGCACGCACGATATCAGCCGAATTGCGTTGCATGGTCTGCCAGAACCAGTCCATCGACGATTCCAATGCCGATCTCGCCCGCGACCTGCGCTTGCTGGTCCGCAAACGCCTCGGCGACGGCGATACCGATCAGCAGGTCCTGGACTACGTCGTCTCGCGCTACGGTGAGTTCGTGCTGTTGAAGCCGCGCGTCACCGCGAAGACGCTGATACTCTGGGGCGCGCCGATCACGCTCTTCGTCCTGGGCGGCATCGCTCTTGCCGTTTATGCCCGCCGCCGCGCCGGAAAACCAACCGGCAAGGCTCTCAGCGCCGAAGAAGAGGCGCAACTGGACGAGATCTTGGGAAAGTGACGCTTGCGTCATCTTCCTTCACCTCATTGCCATCATTTCCCTACATTACCAATTTTTCATGGGGCGGACAGTTCGTCGTAAGGTCCCGCGCCTTATATCTTTACCACCACAAGTCACCGCTGGCTTGCGCCGGCGGAAATCTGACGAGAGAAGAGAAGGTAACTCGCATATGTTTAGGAATATCAAGGACACCTTGTCCCGTAGCACTGCTATGAAAGCTTCTGTCGTCGCCGGCCTTGCTGTTGCTGCTCTCGCCACGGGCATTCCCGCCGAGGTCAGCAGCTCCTATGCCGATGCCGTGAACGTTCAGGCCCCGCAGGTTCCGAGCTTCGCTAATGTCGTGGATGCCGTGTCGCCGGCAGTCGTCTCTGTCCGCGTGGAATCGCGGGTCAACTCGGCTTCCGATGAAGACGACTCCTTCAGTCTCGGTCGCGGCTTCGACGATCTCCCGGACAATCATCCGTTGAAGAAGTTCTTCCGCCAGTTCGAGCAGCAGCAGGGCCGCGGCCAGCAGAAGAATTCCGAGGATGGCAAGGGTCGCCTGCGGCCGGTCGCTCAGGGCTCCGGCTTCTTCGTGTCCGAGGACGGCTACATCGTCACCAACAACCACGTCGTTTCCGATGGCGCAGCCTTCGTCGTCGTTCTCAACGATGGCACCGAGCTTGACGCCAAGCTCGTCGGCAAGGACTCGCGCACCGACCTCGCAGTGCTGAAGGTCGATCCCAAGGGCAAAAAGTTCACCTATGTCGGCTGGGCCGATGACTCCAAGGTCCGTGTGGGCGATTGGGTCGTTGCCGTCGGCAACCCGTTCGGCCTCGGCGGCACGGTCACCGCAGGTATCGTCTCGGCGCGTGGCCGCGATATCCATTCCGGCCCGTATGACGATTACATTCAGATCGATGCGCCGGTGAACAAGGGCAATTCCGGTGGCCCGACCTTCAACCTGAATGGCCAGGTGGTCGGCATCAACACCGCCATCTTCTCGCAGTCGGGCGGCAGCGTCGGCATCGCCTTTGCCATTCCGGCGACCACCGCCAAGGATGTCGTGACCGATCTGATCAAGACCGGCACCGTTTCGCGCGGCTGGCTCGGCGTGCAGATCCAGCCTGTCAGCAAGGATATTGCCGAATCTCTCGGCCTTTCCGAAGCAAGCGGGGCACTCGTCGTTTCCCCACAAGATGGCTCGCCCGGACAGAAGGCCGGTATCAAGAACGGCGATGTGATCACGGCCGTCAACGGCGATCCCGTCAAGGATCCGCGTGATCTCGCTCGTCGCATCGGAGCTATGCAGCCGGGCGCGAAGGTTGAGGTTTCCCTGTGGCGTAACGGCAAGTCTCAGTCGGTCACCGTCGAACTCGGCACGCTGCCGCTCGATCAGAGCCAGGCTTCGAACGACGACGGCAACAACTCACAGCAGAACCAGTCGCAGCCGTCCTCCGAAAAGGCGCTGGCCGACCTCGGCCTTACCGTCGGCCCTGCCGACGACGGCAAGGGCGTCGCAATCACTGCCGTCGACCCGGACTCCGACGCTGCCGACAAGGGCGTGAAGGAAGGTGAGAAAATCACCTCGGTCAACAACCAGCAGGTTTCGAGCGCGAAGGACATCGTCAAGGTTCTCGAGCAGGCCAAGAAGGACGGCCGCACGCGCGCCTTGTTCCAGATCCAGTCCGGTGACGGCAGCCGTTTCGTCGCCTTGCCGATCAATGCGGGCTGATCCTTTCAGTCTTCAACGCATGTCGCGCAAAAGTGTGTAGCGGTTTTGCGACGACGACATGTGCACAAACAAGGATCTAAAGCGCAAGAAGCGATCTGAAGATCGCGACGCGCTTTAGAATGCAATGGGAAGCCGCGCAGCTACGGCTTGCGCGGCTTCTTCTTTAACTGACTTCAACGATGACTGGCTCCGAGGCAGGTGAAAGATGACAACCGCTGGCCAACATGCCGTGAATCCTTCCGAATCCGGTTGTGCCGAGACACCCTCGGCAGGTAATGTCGCCCACATGAAGATTCTGATCATCGAAGACGATCTCGAGGCGGCGGCCTATCTCACCAAGGCGTTTCGCGAGGCCGGCATTGTTGCCGATCACGCCAGCGACGGCGAGAGCGGTCTCTTCATGGGCACGGAAAACACCTACGACGTCGCCATTATCGACCGCATGCTGCCGCGCCGTGATGGCCTCTCCGTCATCAGCGAATTGCGCCGCAAGGGCGTTCACACGCCGGTTCTGATCCTCTCGGCGCTTGGGCAGGTCGATGACCGCGTCACCGGCTTGCGTGCCGGCGGCGATGACTATCTGCCAAAACCTTATGCTTTCAGCGAGTTGCTCGCGCGCGTGGAAGTGCTGGGGCGCCGCAAGGGCACGCCCGAGCAGGATGTTCTCTATCGCGTCGGCGATCTCGAACTGGATCGGCTGTCGCATGAGGTTCGCCGCGGCGGCAAGGAAATCCCGCTGCAGCCGCGTGAATTCCGCTTGCTGGAGTATTTGATGAAGAATGCCGGCCAGGTCGTCACCCGCACGATGCTGCTTGAAAATGTCTGGGACTACCATTTCGATCCGCAGACCAACGTCATCGATGTCCACGTCTCGCGGCTGCGCTCCAAGATCGAGAAGGATTTCAGCCAGCCGCTGTTGAAGACGATTCGCGGCGCCGGCTACATGATCAAGGACGAGTGATGAGTCGCTTCCGCGTCCTCTTCAAGTCGACGGCAGTCCGCCTTTCCGCTCTCTACATCCTCCTCTTTGCGCTGTGTGCCGCCACGCTGGTCTTCTACGTCACGGCTATGTCCGAGCGACTGCTGACGGGGCAGATCCGCGATGCCGTCCAACAGGAAGTCAGCCAGGTCAAGCGCGCCTACGACATTGGCGGGCTGAACTTGCTGTTGCGCACCATGGAGCGCAGGGCTCGCCAGCCAGGCGCCAATCTCTATGTCATAGCCGGTCCGTCGGGCGATATCCTCGCCGGCAACGTTGCCTCGGTGCAACCCGGAGTGCTCGGCCAGTCCGGCTGGACGGAGCTGCCCTTCATCTACGAGCGCTATACGGACGCTTCGAACGATCCCGAGCGCCGCCACCTGGCGATCGCCAATATCTTCATTCTCGATAACGGCTTGCGTATCCTTATCGGACGCGACCTCGGCGAACCGGAACGGTTCCGGGTCCTGGTGCGCCAGGCCCTGATGCTGGCGCTGGCGATCATGGGCGTCGGCGCGCTGGTCATTTGGTTCGGCATCGGCCGTAATGCCTTGAAGCGCATCGACCGGATGACGGATGCCAGCCGCAAGATCATGGCCGGCGACCTCTCGCAGCGCTTGCCCGTCGGCGGCTCCGGCGACGAGTTCGATCGTATGTCGGCGTCATTGAATTCCATGCTGGGGCGTATCGAGAAGCTGAACGAGGGGTTGAGGCAGGTCTCCGACAATATCGCCCACGATCTCAAGACGCCGCTGACCCGGCTGCGCAACAAGGCGGCCGATGCGCTCGACAATGCCGATAGCGATGGTCGCCGTGTCGCTCTGGAAGGCATTATCGGCGAGTCCGACCAACTGATCCGCACCTTCAATGCGCTGCTGATGATTTCTCGCGTCGAGGCGGGATCCGTCGCAGCCGAGATGACCGGCGTCGACCTCTCGTCCATCGTCGCCGATACCTCAGAGCTTTACGAGCCGGTGGCCGAGGAGGCCGGTCTGACGCTCACCGCCGATATCGAGTCTAACGTCGAAGTGCAGGGCAATCGCGAACTGATCGGCCAGGCACTTTTCAACCTCATCGACAACGCACTCAAATATGCGGCCGGCTGCCAAGGGGAGCCGACGGTAACCTTGAAACTGTCGCGCACGCATGATGCGGTGATGCTTGCCGTTGCGGATCATGGCCCCGGCATTCCGGCTCATCAGCGTGCCGATGTCGTCAAGCGCTTTTTCCGGCTGGATGAAAGCCGTTCCAAGCCGGGAACCGGGCTTGGTCTGGCGCTGGTGGAGGCCGTCATGGAGCTGCACGGCGGACGCTTGGAGCTTTCGGATACCAATCCCGAGAGTGCCGATGCGAAGGGGCTAACGGTAACGATGATCTTCCCCATGCAGAAACAATAGGTTAATCCTGCATTATCCGATTGCTCATGGGGAGCGCTGCATGACGATGACGCAAGGCGATATGTTGCGGGATGTCCCGCCTGGGCGGTTACGGCCGCTGAACCAGACAGAGACGAAATCTGCGCTCGCCGACCTCAAGCAGATGGCCGCCGCAGAGCCGGCCATCGCCGCCTTGCTCGCCGGTGAAAGTGCACTCAGGGACTTCGTCGTCGCCGTACTCGCTCTATCGCCGCATCTGCGCGAAACGGCCAATCTCGAGCCGTCATTGCTCGTGGCCGCTATCGAAAAGCCGTTGACGCCACGGATCGAAACGCTGGTCAAACAAGCCCGGAATGCCTGGCGGCCCGTCGATGGCGAAGAGCAGTCGCCCTCGGAATCCGAAGTGATGAGCCGCCTGCGTGTCGCCAAGCGCCGCGCCTCCTTTCTCGCCGCCCTTGCAGACCTCGCGCGGATCCATGACGGCAGAACGACGACCCGCTGGCTGAGCGAACTGGCGGAGGCGTCGATATCGGCGGCGATCGATCATCTGCTGCTGTCCTCGCACGAGGCGGGCAAAATCTCGGTTGCCGATACCGCCGTTCCAAGCCAAAACTCCGGCCTGATCGTGCTTGGCATGGGTAAGCTCGGCGCCAAGGAGCTGAATTACTCGTCCGATATCGACCTCGTCGTCTTCTTCGACGAGATGGCCGGGATTGTCCCCAATCCCGAAGATGCGATCGATATTTTCCCGCGGCTGATGCGACGGCTGGTGCGGATTCTGCAGGAGCGCACCGCCGATGGCTACGTCTTCCGCACGGATCTGCGTCTGCGCCCCGATCCCGGCTCGACGCCGCTGGCGATCCCGGTCGATGCGGCGATGATCTACTATGAGGGCAGGGGCCAGAATTGGGAGCGCGCCGCCTTCATCAAGGCAAGGCCTGTCGGCGGCGACATTGCCGCAGGCCAGGCGTTCATCCGTGATCTCGTGCCCTTCGTCTTCCGCAAGTATCTCGACTACGCCGCTATCGCGGACATCCATTCCATCAAGCGGCAGATCCACGCGCACAAGGGCCATGGTGCGATTGCCGTGAAAGGGCATAACGTCAAGCTCGGTCGCGGCGGCATTCGCGAGATAGAGTTCTTCGTGCAAACCCAGCAGCTGATCGCGGGCGGCCGCATGCCGGCACTGCGTAGCCGGGCGACCGAGGAGACGCTTGCCGAGTTGACCAAGGCAAACTGGATCGACGCGGAAACGCGCGACGAACTGGCCACCGCATACTGGTTCTTGCGTGATGTCGAGCATCGCATCCAGATGGTGCGCGACGAGCAGACGCATCTGCTGCCGGAAACCGATGCAGAGCTTCGCCGGATCGCGTTCATGTTGGGTTTTGCCGATCTGCCGGCTTTCTCCGAGGCGCTTGTCTCGACCTTGAAGGCGGTGGAGCGCCGCTACGCGCGCCTGTTCGAGCAGGAGACGAAACTATCGTCCGAAACCGGCAATCTGGTCTTCACCGGCCAGGGCGATGATCCCGACACTCTGGAAACGCTGCGTCGTCTCGGTTTCGAGCGGCCGTCCGATATCGCCAATGTGATCCGCACCTGGCATTACGGAAGATACCGCGCCACGCAATCGGTAGAGGCGCGCGAGCGGTTGACGGAGCTGACGCCGGAGCTGCTGCGGGTCTTCGGCGAAAGCAAGCGCGCCGACAAGGCGTTGCTGCGCTTCGACAGCTTCATTTCTGGCCTGCCGGCGGGCATCCAGCTTTTCTCGCTGCTCGGAACCAATCCGGCACTGCTCTCGCTCATCGTCAACATCATGTCGTCGGCACCGCGGCTCGCCGAAATCATCGCGGCCAAGCCGCACGTCTTCGACGGCATGCTGGATCCGAGCCTGATGGCCGAGCTGCCGACGCGCGACTATCTGGCCGAACGCCTCAAGAGCTTCCTGGCCCCGGCAAGGCACTATGAAGAGACGCTTGACCTGCTGCGGATCTTCGCATCCGAACAGCGCTTCCTGATCGGTATTCGCCTGTTGACGGGCGCAATCGGCGGGACCATGGCGGCCCGCGCCTTCACCTATCTTGCCGATCTTATCGTCGAGGCGGCGCTCGATGCTGTCCTGCAGGAAATCCGGGCGGCGCATGGTGAATATCCGGGCGGCCGCGTCGCCGTCGTCGGAATGGGCAAACTCGGCAGTTTCGAGCTTTCGGCTGGTTCCGACATCGATATCATCCTGCTCTATGACTACGACGATGCTGCGGCCGAATCCTCCGGCCCGAAACCGCTGGATGCGACGCGGTATTTTACGCGCATTACACAGCGCCTGATCGCGGCTCTTTCGGCGCCTACGGCCGAAGGCGTGCTCTATGAAGTCGACATGCGCCTGCGCCCGTCCGGCAACAAGGGCCCGGTCGCGACGCGCATCAACTCGTTCGAGAAGTATCAGCGCGAGGAAGCCTGGACCTGGGAGCACATGGCGCTTTCGCGCGCCCGTCTGATTTGCGGCGACGAAGAGTTTTCGCTGGATGCGGAGCGCATCATCGGCGAGATCCTGTCCTCGACGCGGGATGTCGCCAAGATCGCCAAGGATGTCCGCGAGATGCGCGGCCTGATCGATCAGGAGAAGCCGCCGGAGAGCATCTGGGATCTGAAGCTTATTCCTGGCGGACTGATCGATATCGAATTCATCGCGCAATATCTGCGGCTGATCGCACCGGCCCGCGGGGTCGGCATCGATGCGAACGGCCTCAGCACGGCAGAAGCGCTGAAATTGCTCGGCGGCAGCCTGATGGATCGTAACGATCTGGATATCTGCCTGGAGGCGCTGCATCTCTACACGGAAGTGTCACAGCTTATCCGCCTCTGCATCGACGGTACGTTCGATCCGAAAAACACGCCTTCCGGCCTGATCGAATTGGTCTGCCGCGCTGGCGATTGCCCGGATATTCGCACGCTGGAAGCGGAGCTGAAGCGGTTGTCGAAAGCGGTCCGGAAAATCTTTCAGGCGACAGTCGGAAACTGATCAATCCTGGTCCGGAATACGGATGGCAATGACCGTGCCTACGCCTTCGCGCGAGCGGATGCGCATGCGGCCCTGATGCAGCACCGTCAGCGAGCGTGAAATCGCAAGCCCGAGACCGGAGCCTCCCTTGCTTTTCGCATATTGGCTCTGCACTTGCTCGAAAGGCTGACCGATCTTGCCGAGTGCCGATTTCGGAATGCCGATGCCGGTATCGGCGATAACAAGCATCACCGCGTCGTCGACCCTGCGGGTGCGCACCGCGATGCGACCGCCGTCATTGGTGAATTTCACGGCGTTGGAAAGCAAGTTGAGCACGATCTGCTTCATCGCCCGGCGATCGGCGCTGAGCTTGATGTCGGGGGAAATGCACTGCTCGACGAGAATGTTCTTGTTTGCCGCGGGAATGCGGGTGAAACGCAGACATTCCTCTATCAGCGGTGCGAGATCGACCTGCTCGCGGGAAAGCTTGATATGGCCTGCCTCGATCTTCGACATGTCGAGGATGTCGTTGATGACGTTGAGCAGATGCTTGCCGCTGTCGTGAATATCCTTGGCATATTCATTGTAGCGCGCCGAGCCGAGCGGGCCGAACATCTGGTCTTGCAGGATCTCCGAAAAACCAAGGATGGCATTGAGCGGCGTGCGCAGCTCGTGAGACATGTTTGCGAGGAATTCCGATTTGGCCTTGTTGGCGGCCTCGGCGCGTTCCTTTTCCGCAAGATAATTGGTGTTGGCGGTGGAAAGTTCCGCCTTCTGCCGCTCTAGGATCTGCCGCGATGCCGAAAGATCGTTGATCGTCGCCATCAGCCGGCGCTC
The DNA here is from genome assembly GCF_047445805.1 of Rhizobium sp. BR 314. NCBI lineage: Bacteria > Pseudomonadati > Pseudomonadota > Alphaproteobacteria > Hyphomicrobiales > Rhizobiaceae > Rhizobium > Rhizobium sp. BR 314. The sequence goes on from NZ_JARWLA010000002.1 coordinate 158,218, forward strand.
GGATTCGCGAAGGCGCTCCTGGTTGCGCTTCAACTGCGTGATGTCGTTACCGACCGAGACCAGACCGCCGTCACGGGTGCGGCGCTCGTTGATCTGCAACCAGCGCTCGTCGGCCAATTGCACTTCCGTCGTCTGCGAATGGTTGGAGCGGCCGGGATCGACAATGCGCCGTTCGATAACGGGCCGCACCGCTGCCGCGTTGACCACGGCGCGCTCGGTGCCGGGCACGAGCACATTGTCGGGCAGGCCGTAGGCCTGCTGGAAATGGGCATTGCACATGACGAGGCGGTCGTTCTTGTCCCACAGGACGAAGGCTTCGGAGGTGCATTCGATCGCATCGGCAAGGCGCTGGTCGGCTTCGGCATAGCGCTGCGCCAGCCGGTGCTGCTCCGTTACGTCCATCGCGATGCCGATCATATGCACGCGGCCGGAATTGTTGCGGATGATCTGCGCTCTGGCGCGCATCCAGACATAGTGCCCCTTGGCATGGCGGATGCGCAGGATCTGATCCACCTGTCCGGCGCCGCCGCGGGTGACGGAACGTGCCAGCATGTGCAGGCTGCTGTCGTCAGGATGCATCAGGCGGGCCGCGTCGGCAAAGGCGAGCGGCTTGTCGGCCGCCGGCAGCCCGAGCATGTCATACATCGACCGCGACCAGAAAAACTCGCGGCTGGTGAAATCGAAATCCCAAAGACCGCAGCGGCCGCGTGAAAGCGCCGTCTCGACGCGCAGATTGGATTCGAGGAAGATCTCGTCCGCGTCGCGGGCCCGCCGTACCTGCGTGTAGTAGGCATAGAGAATGACGAGCAGGATCGAAGAGATGCCGGCAAAGAGGGTGACGTTGAGCGTCAACTCGTCGCGCCAAAGCTTTTCGATCTGATCCATCGACGCTGCCGAGAGGACGAAATCGCCCTTGTCGCCGATCAACGAAATGGCGGCATAGTAAGGCTCGCCAGCGATCGTCGTCTCGATCACGCCGGCATGGTCGCCGAAGCTGCGGATGGCGGATACTTGCGGAAAGAAATCGGAGATCGACATGCCGATATAGGCGGAGCCGGCAGCGGACGAGCCGAAAACGCGACCGCTTGATTGCACGAGCAGGACGAATGCACCGGCGTCCAGCCGGTCCTGTGGCAGATAGGTGGCCAGCTTCCGCTCCGCTCCGCCCCGGTCGCCCATCTGAAACAGGCTGGCGTCGTTCGAGAAGGCGGCGGATGCGGCGGCGATGGAAAGCGAGGTTGTGCGGCGGGCGGCAGAAGCCATCCGGCCATGCTCGGTCACCATGCCGAAGAAGTGCGAGGCGGCCACGACCATCAGGAAGGAAACGATGAGAACTGGGATGATGCGCTTGAGGATGTGTTCGGTCTGTGGGAAGCGGCGCGATATCGTCTCCACCCGTATGCCGGTTCGATCAGTAACGCCGCTATGCCAGGATTTCAGACCGTCGAAATTAACACGCAGCCGTCCATCGGCTGCGGTTGCCCGCCGCACGTCCACCATCGCTTTAGCCTTGTCCCTCGTGTGATTCGCTGCGCCGCTCGCCCGAATCTGCCCTAATGAATCATTCGTGATTCGGCTTGTCCAGAGGGTGAGGTAAAACTTTCTTAACCATCTGTGATTTTGGCATTTTCCGCACACGCAGCGGTAAGTTGCGCAGTCGCGGGACTCGTTGAAGCTGAAAGGCCGGTGAGAACCGGCCTTTCAGATCAGCATCGCGAGTGATCGAGATCACTCCTTGAGAATGCGGTCGACGATATCTCGCACATCGGTCGAAAGGCCGGCAGTGCGCTCGATCCGCAGGAGAGCCGAACGGGCGTGGTCGGCCCGCACCGGTTCGAGCAGGCGCCAGGAGCGCATCGAGGTCAGGATACGCGCCGCAAGCTGCGGATTGCGCTGGTCGATATCGAGGATTTCGTCCGCAAGGAAATTGTAGCCTGCGCCATCGGCACGGCCGAAACCGGTCGGGTTGGCGAAGGCGAAGGTGCCGAGCAGGGAACGCATCCGGTTGGGATTGGTGCGCTTGAACTGCGAGGTCTCCATCAGGCGCTGGATGCGCGCAAGCGCGTCGGCGCCAGGGATCCCGGCCTGAATGGCGAACCATTTGTCGATGACTAGGGCATTCTCCGCGAAGCGGTCGCGGAAATGCTCAAGGGCTGCCGCCGTCTCCGCGCTTTCCGGAAATTGATGTGCCAGAATTGTCAGCGCGGCGCTGAGATCGGTCATGTTGTTTGCCGCGTCATAGGCGGCTTTCGCGCGCGCCGGATTGCCATCCAATTGCGACAAATAGGCCAGCGCCGCATTGCGCAGGGCTCGCCGGCCGGCGCTTGCCGCATCCGGACTGAAGGGGCCAGTCGTCTGCATGCTGTCGTAAAGTGCCGCAAAGATATCCTTGCCGGCTTCGGCAACCTGCTTAAGGATAGCTCGGCGCGCTACGTGGATCGCGTCGGGATCATTGTTGCCGCCAAGTTCGCGGCCAATATCCGCTTCGCTCGGCAAAGTAAGCGCCTGTGCCCGGAAGGCAGGCTCCAGACTGTCGTCGGCGGCCGCAGCCAAGAGCGCGTCGACGAACGCCGGACCGCATGTGATATCGTGGCCTTGCCGGGCATCGCGCGCCGCCTGCAGCAGATTGGGCAGCCCGAGATCGATCAGCGCCTGCCAGCGGGCGAAATGATCGGTCTCATAACGTGCGATGAGGGCGAGATCGGCTGCGCTCTGGTTGAATTGCAGGTTGATGGGTGTCGAGAAGCTGCGGTTCAGCGACAGCACCGGCCGTGACTGAATGCCGTGAAAGACCACCGTCTGCGCTTGCGCGGTCAGATGCAGCACATCGTCGGTCAGTTCCGCACCACTGACTGATGTCGGCGTGATCGCGGTTCCATCTTCGGCAATCAACGCCATGCGAAGTGGAATATGCATCGGCTTCTTGGTGGCCTGGCCCGGCGTCGCCGGCATCATCTGTTCGAGCGACAGGGTGAAGGTCTTGCCGTCGGCATCATAGGCGCCGGAAGCCGTTACGAGAGGCGTGCCCGCTTGATGATACCACAGTGAAAACTGCGTGAGATCGCGACCGCTGACATCTTCGAAACATTTAACGAAATCCTCGATCGTGACGGCCTGACCATCGTGCCGATCGAAATAGAGATCCATGCCCTTCTTGAAGAGATCGCGGCCAAGCAGGGTCGCGATCATACGCGTGACTTCGCTGCCCTTCTCATAGACGGTCGTCGTATAGAAGTTATTGATTTCGCGATATTTTGTCGGGCGGACCGGATGGGCGAGGGGGCCGCTGTCCTCGGGGAACTGTTCCGATTTCAGATGGCGGACTTCCGCGATACGCTTGACTGGACGCGAACGTTCGTCGGCGGAAAATTCGTGGTCGCGATAAACAGTCAGGCCTTCCTTCAGGCACAGCTGGAACCAGTCGCGGCAGGTGATGCGATTGCCCGTCCAGTTGTGAAAATATTCATGCGCGATGATGGCTTCGATATTGGCATAGTCGGCATCGGTCGCCGTCTCGGGGTCGGCGAGCACGTATTTGTCGTTGAAGACGTTGAGACCTTTGTTCTCCATCGCCCCCATGTTGAAATCCGACACGGCGACGATCATGAAGATGTCGAGATCGTATTCGCGTCCGAACCGCTCTTCGTCCCACTTCATCGAACGCTTCAGCGCATCCATGGCGTAAGCCGCACGCGGCTCGTTGCCATGCTCGACATAGATCTTCAGCGCCACTTCACGGCCGGACATGGTCGTGAAGGTATCTTCGACGACGCCAAGATCGCCGGCGACGAGGGCGAAAAGGTAGCTCGGCTTCGGATGCGGATCGAACCAGGCGGCGAAATGCTTGCCTTCACCATAGCCGGCGCCGCCGAGGAAATTGCCGTTCGACAGCAGCAGCGGATTGGCAGCCTTGTCGGCGATGATATTGACCGTGTACGGGGCGAGAACATCAGGCCGATCGGGGAAATAGGTGATGCGGCGGAAGCCTTCGGCCTCGCACTGCGTGCAATAGATGCCGCCGGTGCGATAGAGGCCCATCAACTGCGTATTGGCCTCTGGATTGATGACGGTGGTGATCGTCAACTCGAAGGGTGTGCTTTCGGGAAGATCGCGAACTGTCAGACTCTCGGGGGTGGCAACATATTGCTCGGTGGGCAGTTCGCCCTGGTCGAGCAGCAGTTCGGATAACACCAGTTCGTCGCCGTCCAGCACCAGCGGTGCCTTCGGGTCGATGCCGTCGCGGCGATGGAAAATCAGCCGCGCTTCAACCTTCGTTTCGGTTGGGTGCAGATCAAAGGTGAGGTCCACGCGTTCCAGAACGAAGTCGGTAGGACGGTAGTCTGCCAGATTTACGATCTGGCCGGTATCTGTTCGCATGGTCTATCCTGATCAGGCTATGCATTGCCGCACAGTCCGAAGCCCTCCTCCGGACCGAAAGTCGCCGCATCATTACATCGAAATCTGAACCAAAGTTAAAGTCATATCATTACACTGAAATGTTCCGTTGTGGCACAACAAGTATTGGGGTGACGATCCGTCGCGTTTGCCCGGTCAAGCTCTGCCTGCGGATGTATACCGAATCCTCACACACTCACCTACTACCCGCATTTGCGGATAATCGGGGCGACAATCGTTGCGCTGGGTGACCCATCATCCTTGAGGTGCCGTTGCCGAACGTCATCAGGTCTGTTCAAGGAAACAATTACTTAAAGTAAATTATTTGTTTAGTCTCTTGCGGTATAAGCACAGCTACATAACTATAGCACGCTATTAGATGTCGGAATTATGATCGATTCCGGTGAACTCGTTCACAAAAATGAAACATCCTCCTTTTGTTGATACGTTGAGAAGGGCACCCCAAGGAGGCCCGTTTGAGTTTTTCTATCGAGCAAATTGCTCGCCATCCTAAATTCGTGTCGTCACTGCGTTTTCTCGCAGAGGCGCTGCGCAATCGTTACGATCATGGTCCGCGGATTGCCCGCATGCTGGCCTCGCATCAGCGTTGGCTTCTGACGCAGACGGCCTATGCGCTTCATCTTGAATATGATCCGGCGGTGCCAGGTTCCGGTCTGACCGTCGTCGGCCTTCGCGATCTGATTACGCATCACCGCGTCGCCAGCCGCAATACAGTGCTCAGCTTTATCGACGAGCTGCTCACCTATCGCTTTCTGATGCTGGCTCCCGGTCATGTCCGGCGCCCGCGACGCTACGTGCCGACCGAGGCCAGCCTGACGGGGATGTTCGGCTGGTGCCTGTCCAATCTGGCGACGCTTGATCTGCTGGATGATGGTGGTCGCGCCGCGGCGCTGGCTGCCGCTCCGCAATTGATGGATCTCGCACAGCCGCGCATGGCGCGTTACTGTCTGGAGGCCGAGGTCTGGCGCGAGCCGCCGGAATCCGTCGGCCTATTTCTATGGACTGAGGCTGGAGGCCTTGTCGTCGACTATATCATGTCGCAAATGGATCTCAGTGGGGAGCCGGGTCCGCAGATCGACATCGGGCGGATCGATGCCCGCGCGCTTGCGGCGCACTTCATGATATCGCGCACCCATCTGCAGCGTCTTCTCCGCAAGTCCGCCGATCGTGGCGACATAGGGTGGTACGACGAGACGAAGAAAACGCGAATGTGGATCTCGCGCGACTTCCTGGATCAATATTGTGGGTGGCAAGCCGTGAAGCTTGCGGCGATCGACGAAGCCTTTGCCTGGGCGCGGCAAGTCACGGGGCAACCCGATCAAAAGAGCTAATACTCGTCGAGATGTCTGCGGGTTTTGCGCTCCGGCTTTTGCGGGGATCTCTCGCCAGAGATGGCGAAACCGGTCGCGGCTGCCCGGTCTTCGAATTCCCTATAGAGGAATGCTCGCAGCCGCCGCGCGGGCGGGGCTCAAGTTTCGGCTTTCGTCCTCGCGAAGGCTCCGCGAGCGTTCGAACTCTTCGGCTGCCCGTACGGCAGAGCCGATATGCGCGACAGAATCGAAAAGACTGATGAGTGAGCGTAAGCCCGAAGACATGATTCAGTTCCTGAAAGATTGAGCGATTCCAGCAAGCGGCGAGCCCTGCTTTGCATCCGGAATTCTATGAAAATAGGGAGACGGAGGATTTTCGTCGTTGGATTCCAACGCAAATGCGTCCGGGGTCGCGCGAATGCGACTTCGCGCCTGTTGATTAGCAGGCGCGGAAATCGGCGAAAATGGCGGTCGGGCGGCCAACGCGAGTCGAGATGCCGGTGCCTCGGGCTGTCATCTGCTCATTGGCAGCGATGCCGAGGTTGCGATGCCCGTTTGTGGCACGCACGGGCTCAAGGGCGCGACGCAGGGTGTCAAACCCGCAGTGAATAGGGCGAAAACGCATAGTCATTGCCTTGGTTCCTTTCGAGATTCCTCCCAAGACATGATTATATATTGCAGCGCAACATGGATTTCGCAATGCACAACAACGATGAACTGTCATGCGAAAATGCATGGCTCATGTCATATTCTGTTAATTGTAACGAAAATCAGCCCAATATTTCGGCGTCGATACGATTCTTGAACGCCAGAAGATCGCTCCATGCGAGCCGCTTGTTGATTGGTGCGGTCAGCAGTTCCTGCGGGTGCAGGCTGGCGATCGCCGGTATCGTTCGGCCGAGAATGCCAATTTGCCGCCATTGTCCGCGTAGTCCGTGTATCGTTTCAGCACTTTCGAAGAAGTGCCTTGCGGTGAAATTGCCCAGCAGCAGCAAGGCCTTCGGCTCGGCGAGCGCAATCTGCCGCTCTATGAACGGACGGCATATCTCGACTTCCGGCGCTGACGGTGCGCGGTTGCCTGGCGGGCGCCACGGAATGACGTTGGTCAGCAGAATGTCTTCGCGCTGCAGGCGGATGGAGGCCAGCATCTTGTCGAGCAACTGTCCGGCACGGCCGGCAAACGGTGTGCCTTCGCGATCGTCATCGGCGCTCGGCATCGGACCGATCACCATGATCCGGCTTTCCGGAGAGCCGCTGGCAAAGATGGTCGAGCGGGCGCTGTTCTTGAGATTGCAACTGTTGAAGGCCTCGAGCGCGGCCTTCAATTCGCTGAGCGAGCGAGCACTTTCGGCCGCGAATCGCGCCTGCTCGACCGCTTGCTCGTCGGGAATGGCCGGAGCATTGCGTGGTGAAGCGGGCGGCGGGGCAGCGGCCGGTTTCGCGGCCTGGCGGCGATCCGGCTGCACTCTGCCCGCCGGCTGCGGAGCGTCCGGCCGCGGCTGTGCGGCCCTTGCGCCTTGGCGCGCGGCGCGCATGGCCTCGAATTCGGCGAAGCGATCCACCGGCTCCTCTTCCAGCAGCCAATCGACGCCGGCATCCGCATGGAAATGCAGAAGGGCGGCAAGTTCGGCCGGTGTGAGGTCGCTGGCGGAAATCATGGGGGAACCCTAAAGCAATTCCAGGAAAAGTGCATAGCGGTTTTCCGTTCGAAATTGCGTGAAAACAAAAAGATTGAGCCTTTTCGCGATTCGAAGAAAAGCGGAAAGGCGTCAATCAAAGCAGCGCCGGAGCGAAAGGGCAGGGCGGCCCGCTATCTCACGCCGTCCACTGGCTGATGTCCTCGCGCTCACCGATCAGGGCAAGACCGTGCGCAATCGACAGCAACTCGCCGCCGGTCTCGATGCGCTCCTGCCCGAAGCGTTCCGTGAAGATGCGCCGGACTGCCGGCACGAAGGACGTACCGCCGGTGAGAAACACCTTGTCGATGGCATCGGGAGAGGTATTCGTTGTTGTCAGCACGTCGTCAAGAGCCCCTTCGATGCGGGCGAGATCCTCGGCGATCCAGCTTTCGAAATCGGCGCGGCGAACGCTCCGGCGGCCGGCTTTGCCAAGCGGTGGGAAGCTGAACTCAGCCTCTTCCTCGGCCGAGAGCGCCATCTTTGTGGCCGATACAGCCTGATAAAGCGGATAGCCCTCATCATGCTCGACGAGATCGATGAAGGTTTCGAGCTTCTCGGGCTCGAGGCTGCTGCGCACCAGCGTCTTCAGGTCGGCATATTCGCGCGAGGTCTTGAAGATCGAAAGCTGGTTCCAGCGTCCGAAATTGGCATAATAGGAAGAGGGCATTTCCAGCAGCTTGTCGAAGCTCTTGAAGTAGCTGCCCTTGCCGATGGCCGGCGAGACGATGTTGTCGATCATCCGGAAATCGAAGTGATCGCCGGCGATGCCGACACCGGAATGGCCGATGGGCGTGGCCGTGAGCTTGCCGGCGACGGTCTCGAAGCGGATAAGAGAATAGTCCGTCGTACCGCCGCCGAAGTCGGCTACCAATACTGTCGCGTCCTTCTTCAGGTTCTGCGCGAAATAGAATGCGGCGGCCACCGGTTCGTAGACATAATGGATCTCGGGAAAGCCGAAGCGGGCGAGGGCGTTATTGTAGCGCTCTGTCGCAAGTGCCGGGTCCGGATTGGCGCCGGCAAAATGCACGGGGCGCCCGGTCACGATTCGCGAAACGTCGCTTGGCCAGCCTTCTCCGGCATAGGCGCGCAGACGGCGCACGAAGATCTCCATCAGATCCTCGAAACTATGGCGCTTGGCGTAGATCAGCGTGCCCTGGAAAAGCGCGCTTGCGGCAAAGGTCTTGATCGACTGCAGGAAGCGGCAGTCGCCGGGATTGTCGATGAACTGGCGGATGGCCGCATGTCCGGCCTCGACCTTGAGCGCGGCTGCGCCCAGTCCGGGATCCTTCATGAAGGAAAGCGCCGTGCGCATGCTGTCAGCCGTGCCGGCGGCGCTGTTGAAGGCGACAGATTGCGTTTCAGGTCCATCGGCCATCGCCAGAACCGTATTCGTGGTGCCGAAGTCGAAACCAAGCGCCCGAGCCATGCCCGCACTCCTTTCCGTTGAGATTGTATGGATTGGGGCAGGGCCCCGACGAGGCGCAAGGCGCGCCCAGATCGCAAAGAGGGCGCGTCATGGCATGGCTGCTCGGCAAGTGCAAGACGCCGTTCCGGATTTATTTCCCCGCCCCGGAACTGTTTCAGCCGGCGCCTTGGCCTATTGTCGGTAGCGTCTGGCACAAATGAAACGGGCGCCTCTCGGCGCCCGCCTTTGTCACTCCGCGGCAATAGCCGATGGCGGTTCCTTGTGATGCGGATCCTCGTCCTTGCGCCGGCCGAACCGAGCGAGGAACTCGTTCAGGCGGTTCATCTCAAGGAAGATCACAGGCGTGATGAACAGCGTCAGAAGCTGCGAGACCACCAGGCCGCCGACGACAGCGATGCCGAGCGGTTGACGGAGCTCGGAGCTCGCGCCGCCGCCGACGGCGATCGGCAGAGCGCCGAGCAGTGCGCAGAAGGTCGTCATCATGATCGGGCGGAAACGACGGACGCAGGCTTCGTGGATCGCCTCCGCAGGCGATATGCCCGTAGTCGATCGAAGCGTTTCCAGCGCCACGTCGATCATCATGATCGCGTTCTTCTTCACGATGCCTATCAGCATCAACAGACCGATCAGCGCGATGATCGAGAGGTCGAAGCCGAAGACCTTGAGGGCAAGCAGAGCGCCGAGGGCGGCAGCCGGCAGGCCCGACAGGATGGTCAACGGATGGATGAAGCTCTCGTAGAGAACGCCGAGCACGACATAGATCGTCAACACGGCGGCAAGGATCAGATAGGGCGTGCTGCCTTGCGATTGCTGGAAGATCTGGGCGGTGCCGCCGTAGGACGTAAAGATGTCCGCCGGCATGTCGATCTCTTTCTTGATCTGATCGATCCGCGCCGTGGCATCACCAAGCGCTTCGCCAGCCGGCAGGTTGAACGACACGGTGGTCGAAACGAGCTGTCCCGTCTGGTTGATGGTAACCGGACCGGTCGTGCGCTGGACACGAGCGAAGTTCGACAGCGGAACCAGCGAGCCGTTGGACGACGTGATGTGGATGTCCTGCAGCCTTTGGTCATCCCAAGGCTTGCTTGTGTCGAATTCGACCATCACGTCGTAGCTGTCGCCGGTGGTCTGGATCTGGGCGGCATCATAGCCGCCGAAGGCTTCCTCCAGCGTCGTCCGCAGCTGATTGTTGTTGATCCCGTATTGCGCTGCCTTTTCAGTATCGATGACGATATTGGCCTGCAGCGCATTGTTCTGCTCGTCTGATGCAACGTCGGTAAAGCTGGGGTCGCGGCGCATCGCATCCAACATCTTGTTGGCCCAGAGGTTGGTCTGGTCGGCGCTCAAAGCCTGAACGACCAACTGATACTGGCTGGCGGTTTGGCGGCCGCCGAAGCGCAGGCTCTGCTGTGGTGTTATATAGGCCTTGAGGCCCGCTACGGTGCCAATGCTGGTGCGCAGTTCGCGCAGCGTCTGGTCCAGCGGTGGACGCTGTTCCTTCGGCTTCAATTGGACAAACATGGTGCCGTTGTTCAACGGCTGGCGGGCACTACCGCCGACGATGGACATGACGTGGTCGACGGCCGGGTTCTGCCTGACGAGCGCTGCGGCCTGACTCTGTAGTTCACGCATGGCCGGATAGGAAATATCCTGACGCGCCTGGGTGGAAACTTGCAGTCGGCCGATATCTTCCGTCGGGAAGAAGCTCGCCGGCAGCACCATGAAGAGATAGACCGAGAGCGCCACGGAGGCGAGGAAGCTGAGCAGAACCGTGCCGCGATTGCGCAAGCACCATGCGACGCCCTTGTCGTAACCGCGCTGGGTCCAGTCGAAAGCCCGGTTGAAGAGGCGTACCGGATAGGGTGGTTGGCTGTGACCTGCCGACAGGCGCGAGCTGAGCATCGGCGTGACGGTGAGGGAGACAATTGCGGAAGACACGATGGCGATGGCGACCACCATGCCGAACTCGTTGAAGATGCGGCCGACGACACCGCCCATCAGCAGGATCGGGATGAACACAGCAATCAGCGAGATGGACATGGAAATGATGGTGTAGCTTACTTCGGCCGATCCCTTGATCGCCGCCTGGAGCACCGGCATGCCTTCTTCGACATGCCGCAATATGTTTTCCAGCATGACGATCGCGTCGTCCACCACAAGGCCGACGGCGAGCGTCAATCCTAGAAGCGAGATATTGTCGACGCTGTAGCCAAGCACATACATCATGCCGAATGTCGAAATCAGCGACAGAGGCACGGCAAGGCCCGGGATGATCGTTGCCGTCACATGGCCGGTAAAGAGGTAGATGACGAGAACGACCAGGCTGATCGTCAGGAGCAGGGTAAACTTCACGTCCGATATCGCATCGCGGATAGGCTGCGACGAGTCGTTCATGACATGGGTCTGCACCGAGGCCGGGATTTCCGCATGGAGCTGCGGCAGCTTGGCTTTGATCGCATCGACCACGTCGACGGTGTTGGCATCCGGTTGACGCTGGATGGCAAGAATGATCGCCTGTTTGCCGTCGTACCACGAGCCGGCATTGACGTTCTGCACGCTGTCCTGCACATCGGCGACATCGCTTAGGTGGATCGGTGCGCCTTTGGGATTTGCGATGACCAGCGACTTGAACTGTGCTGCATTGGTCTTCTGCGTGTTGGCGTTAAGGGTCATGCTCTGCTTGCTATTCTGCAGAGTGCCGACCGGAACCTGGCTGTTTGCGTTGACGATGGCGGAGTTGACTGTTTCGATGCCGATACCGCGAGCCTGCAGCCTGCTCGGATCGACCTCGACGCGCACGGCATAGGTCTGCGCGCCGTAGACGGTCACTTCCGCAACGCCGGGAAGGGTCGACAGCGAGGGCGAGATGATGTCTTCGGCGATTTCGTCTAGCTTGCTGCGCGGCATCGTATCGCTCTGCACCGCAAGCAGCATGATCGGCGCGTCTGCCGGGTTGGTCTTTCTATAGCCAGGCGGCGTCGTCAGATTGTTGGGCAATTGCCGCGTTGCATTCGAGATCGCGGCCTGAACGTCGGCGGCAGCGGCATCGATGCTGCGGTTGAGATCGAACTGCAGGACGATGCTGGTGTTGCCGAGCGAATTCGTTGCGGAGATTTCACTGATGCCGGGAATGGTTTCGAACTGCTTGATCAGCGGTGTGGAAACCGAGGTCGCCATCGTCTGTGGCGAGGCGCCCGTCAGCTGGGCCGAAACGTTGATGGTCGGAAAATCCACCTGGGGCAGGGCGGCGACGGGGAGGAGCTGATAGCCGGCGAGGCCGGCCATGACCACACCCAGCGCCAGAAGCGTCGTCGCGACCGGTCGTTGGATACAGAATTGTGGTATCATCGCTGCGCTCCAACGGAAATCGTTTCGCTCTTCTGGCTCGACTGGTCGTTGGCTGCAGCCACCTTCTCAGGCTTTTCGTCGTTGAACTGCTCGACGATATTCTGGCCGTCGATCAACTGAACCTGTCCTTCGATGACGACATGGTCTCCCTCCGTCAGCCCCTTGGCAATGGCCGAGTAGCCGCCGTTCTGCCGCTCTACGGTAACAGGCGTCAGATGCACTTTGCTGTCCTTGACGACATAGGCATAGAAGCCCTCGGGGCCTGGGCTGATCGCAACCGTCGGCGCAACAATCGCGGGCTGATTGTCGGTCAGATGCATGACGACGTTGACCGATCGGCCGGGCCAGATCGCGCCATTGGCATTATCGAACTTCGCCTTGACAAGAATAGTGCCGGAAGAGGGGTCGACGGTGTTGTCGAAGAAGCTGACTGCGCCCTGGCGGGACTTGCCCTTGGTCGAGTTCGGCACGGTGCTGACCGGCACGGTGCCGGCCTTCATGGCTTCTTCCAGTTGCCGGAGCTGATTTTCCTGCATGTGGAATTGCACGTAGATCGGATTGTACTGCGTGATCGTCACGATCGCAGTGCCGGGCGTGACATAAGCGCCGGGGCTGGGGACGACATTTCCGAGGCGACCGTCGTAAGGCGCACGGATTTGCGTGTTTTCCAACAGAACATGGTCGGCTGCAAGTTGGGCTTTGTCGGCGTTGACGTCGGCTGCTGCTGTATCGCGCGCCGCGACCGCCTGATCGACTGTCTGTTGCGTGCCGGCATTGGCAAGCAGGCTCTTGGCGCGGTTGAGGGCTGATTCCGCCGCCACGAGCGCCGCCTGGTCCTTGACTATATTAGCCTGATCCTTGTCGACGGCGGCCTGTGCCGTCCGCGAATCCAGCTTGGCGATGAGGTCGCCAGCCTTCACCATCGCGCCGTCCTGCGCCTCGATTGAGGTAATGATGCCGGATTCCTGCGCGGCGATCGTTGTCGCATTTTGCGCCACGGCCGAACCGGTGGCCGTGATGTCGCTCGGCAGCGTTCTATTCTCCACCGCTACCGTCTTGACGACCGAAGGCCCGGCCTGATGCTTTTTGCCGCCAGCCGCTGCGGTCTTGCTGGTATCTTTGGTTTCTGCTGAGGCCTTGTCGACAAATGCGGAAAGAAAAGGAATGCGGTCGCGGTAGCCCCAGGCTGCAAGGGCTGCAACGACGAAGAGACCGAGGGGAAGCCAGAATTTTTTCATATTTAAAGAACCGGTCGAAGCGAGTTGCAAAAAAAACGCGATGACATCGAGGTGTATCTATTGCGTCGCACAACAAAGACGGGCTTCGCCGCAATCCATCACATCGCCGTCACTGCTAACGTTCGGTAATTCTGTCCCAATAACGTGAATTCATGAACGCTCATCCTGTGCAATTTACCACAGTTCGGCGGGACGAAAAATTAAAGCTTGGAAAGCTTTGAAGCCGCTGCCGGTTGTGCGGTGCAGCAAATAGTCAAATGACTATTTTTTGATTGCCGCCATGTAATAATTGGACAGCCATACGTTCTTTTCCGGCATTTATAGTGAGAAGCGGGCCGAAATCTTCATAGCGGCTCTAGCCTATGCTCACGTAATTGTGTTGACGGGCCTTCTTTACAAGAGGCCCGTCTCCCTTTGGCAGATGATCCGTCTCACAGAGAACGCGCCGCTCCTCCGTCGCAACGAACCATCGTTCCAGTCACATAACTTGCCGGCTCGCTGCAGAGGAAGGCGGCAGTGGCGGCGAACTCCTCGACGCGGCCGTAGCGACCGGCCGGGATGCGCTGCTGACGCTCGGCGCTGACGTCTTCCAGGCTCCTGCCGCCACGTTTGGCCGCAGCCGTATCGAGTTCGGCCAGCCGGTCGGTCGCGATGCTGCCCGGCAAAAGCAAATTGACGGTAATTCCATCGGCCGCCACTTCGCTGGCAAGGGTCTTGCTCCAGCCAACGAGCGCGGGGCGTAGCGTATTGGAGAGCGCCAGATTAGGGATCGGCTCGACGACGCCGGAAGAGGCGACGGTGAGAATGCGGCCCCAGCCTTGCGCTTTCATTGCGGGCACAAGCGCATTGGTGAGCGTTATGATCCGCGACACCATGGTGACGAAGTAGGTCTCCAACCTGTCGGCGGTCATGTCTTCGGTGGTGCCCGGCGTCGGGCCACCGCTATTGTTGACGAGAATATCGATTCCTCCGAGCTTCTCGGTCACGGCCTTGCTGACGATCTCGACGAAGTTCTCGTCGCCGAGATCCGCCCAGACCCAGTCCGCGCGGCCTTTGCCTTCGGCATTGATGGCCTTGCAATTGCTCTCGAGCCGTTCGCCGCTACGGCCACAAAGCAGAACGTTTACCCTCTCGCGCGCCAAAGCGACGGCGATGCCGTGGCCAAGCCCTTTGGAAGAGGCGAGCACCAGCGCGCGTTTTCCCTCGATACGAAGATCCATGTCGATTACCCCTTCATGCTATGGAACCGCTGAACCCTATTTATAGAGTGCTCTCGATCGACTTTGAAAGCCGTGCCTGATGAGAAGGTCGCAAGGGCAGGCAAAATATTGACGTTAACGTAAGAGTAATTTAACTTGCATGGTGCGGTGGGGGAATTGGGAGACTGCCTGTCGCTTCCCGGCTCGACAATTCCTTTCCATTTTGACAAGAGATAAATGAAGCGGGGAAGATGCCCAAAAGGGGATAAGGCTGCGATCCGATATCAAGGATGCCGGCCAAGCGGAGAGAGTGAATGACTGACGCGAGCGAGCTGCCGGAACGCGAGAGCATGGAATTCGACGTCGTGATTGTCGGGGCGGGGCCTGCTGGCCTGTCGGCTGCAATCCGGCTGAAGCAGATCAATCCGGATCTGACCGTCGTCGTGCTCGAAAAAGGAGCTGAGGTCGGCGCGCATATCCTCTCGGGCGCTGTCGTCGATCCGATCGGCATCGACCGCTTGCTGCCGGGTTGGCGCGACGAGGAGGGACATCCCTTCAAGACCGAGGTCAAGGAAGATCATTTCCTGTTCCTTGGCCCGGCCGGCTCCATACGTCTGCCGAATTTCCTCATGCCGCCGCTGATGAACAATCACGGCAATTATATCGTCTCGCTCGGCAATGTCTGTCGTTGGCTGGCCGAGAAGGCGGAAGCGCTTGGTGTCGAGATCTATCCGGGCTTTGCGGCAAGCGAAGTGCTTTACGACGACCAGGGCGCCGTCATCGGGGTCGCCACCGGCGACATGGGCATCGAGAAGAACGGCGAGCCCGGTCCGAACTACACGCGCGGCATGGCGCTGATGGGCAAATATGTGCTGATCGGCGAGGGCGTGCGCGGCTCGCTCGCCAAGCAGCTCATCGCCAAGTTCGATCTGTCGAGAGACCGCGAACCGCAGAAATTCGGCATCGGCATCAAGGAACTCTGGGAGGTCAAGCGCGAGAACCATAAGCCGGGTCTCGTGCAGCACTCCTTCGGCTGGCCGCTGGACATGAAGACGGGCGGCGGCTCATTCCTCTATCATCTGGAAGACAATCTGGTCGCCGTCGGCTTTGTCGTGCACCTCAACTACAAGAATCCCTATCTCTTCCCCTTCGAGGAGTTTCAGCGCTTCAAGACCCACCCCGCCATTCGCGGCACCTTCGAAGGCGGCAAGCGCATCTCTTATGGCGCCCGCGCCATCACCGAGGGTGGATATCAGTCGGTGCCGAAGCTGACCTTCCCGGGCGGCGCGCTGATCGGCTGCTCGGCAGGTTTCGTCAACGTTCCCCGCATCAAGGGCAGCCACAATGCGGTGCTGTCGGGCATGCTGGCAGCGGACAAGATTGCCGGGGCGATCGCCGCCGGTCGTGCCAATGACGAAGTGATCGAGATCGAGAACGAATGGCGCCAGACGGATATCGGCAAGGATCTGAAGCGCGTCAGAAACGTCAAGCCGCTGTGGTCGAAGTTCGGCACGGCGGTCGGCGTGGTGCTCGGCGCCCTCGACATGTGGACGAACCAGCTGTTCGGCCTCTCCGTCTTTGGAACGCTGAAGCATGGCAAGACGGATGCCGCCTCACTGGAGCCTGCCGCCAAGCACCAGAAGATCGACTATCCGAAGCCCGATGGCGTGCTGACTTTCGACCGTCTGTCCTCGGTGTTCCTGTCGAACACCAACCACGAGGAAGACCAGCCGGTGCATCTGAAGGTCGGAGACATGGCGCTGCAGAAGAATTCCGAGCATGACGTCTTTGCGGGACCTTCGACGCGCTACTGTCCGGCGGGCGTCTATGAATGGGTGGAGAAGGACGGCAAGGAAACCTTCGTCATCAACGCCCAGAATTGTGTCCACTGCAAGACCTGCGACATCAAGGATCCCAACCAGAACATCAACTGGGTTCCGCCGCAGGGCGGCGAGGGGCCGGTCTATCCGAATATGTGAGTGACATCACGAATATAGGGCCAAACGCTGCAATGAAGCGTTTGGCCCTGTCGAAGCTCCATCCCTGTGCAGGGTGGAAATTAATGCTGGGCGGGCTTGCGAGCGAGCAGGCCGGTGGAAAGCGCCACACCGGCACCAGTCACGATCGCTGCCGCAACGCCGGCTATTCCGATTTCTTCGCCGAGTAGGAAGCCGCCACCAATCGTGGCAAGGACGGGCGTAATCGCGGTGAAGGCTGCGGCCTGCGTGCCACCAAGAGCCTGGACGGCAAGACCATAGGCGAGCGTGGCGGCAAGGCCGGACAGCAGGCCCTGGCTGACGATCTGCAGGCCGATTTCCGGCAAGGGCACCGAAGTCAGCGAGCTTCCGAAAATGGCGGCCAGGCCGACATGGACCAAGAAAGACCAGACGGCGATGATCGCGCTTGATTGCATCGCAGTCAGGCCCGAGCGGCGGAAGGCATGCGTATAAGCTGCCCACAGCAGCGCGGCGAGCGGCAGCAGGGTGAAGCCGACCCAGGAGATCTGTACGCCGTACAGGCTGCGAACCAGCAGGATCGCAACGCCGATGACGATGCCGCCAAGGCCGAGCCAGCGCGTCAGATCCAGCCGTTCGCGAAATAGCAGGACGCCGATCACGGCGGCGGCAAGAGGCATGGAGCCGCCGAGCAGAATGCCGGCGGAGGAGGCGGGCGTGAATTGGATGGCGAAGGTGGTCAGCTGAAAGAAGAGGGCGCCGGAGCCGCAGACCATCAGCGCGAGCAGCTTCAACGATACGCCCTTCGGCAGCAGGCCGGTTCGCAGCCAGACGGGGGCCAAGACTGCTGCCGGCACGCCATAGCGGATCAGGCCGAGGTCGATGGTGCTCATCTGCGTCTCGGCGGTATGGCGCGTCGCGAGAATCCAATTCGCCCAGATCAATACGGTCACGATAGCGCCCGCGTAGCCCATCGCGGTGGGCGTTGCCTTGCGTGTGGAGAGAGACAAAGCGGTCATCGACATATCCTTTCCATCCATGCGGATCATCATTGAATGAGGAAAAGATAGCGCCGAAGGCCAAGGCATGTCCTTGCTAGTTATGGCGCAGAAACAATGCTATGAGCAATAATCTGCCAATTGGGATTCATAGACTTCTCGATCATGCCAAAATTGGATAAGTTCGATATTGCGATCCTCAACTGCCTGCAGGAGGACGCGCGCGCCACCAATGTCGAGATCGCCGAACGGGTGAATCTCTCGCCATCGCCCTGCCTCAGGCGCATTCGCAATCTGGAAAAGTCCGGGCTGCTGCGCGGCTATCGCGCTGATATCGACCGCAAGGAGGCCGGTCTCGGCCTGACCGTCTTCGTCGAACTCAAGGTCGGTCATCATTCAAAGGAAAATTCCGAAGTGCAGCAGGCGGCGCTGCTCGCTATTCCCGAGATCGTTGCATGCCACCTGATTTCGGGATCCGCCGATTTCCTGGCGGAAGTCGTCGTGGCAGACCTTGCCGCCTATGAAAAGGTGATGTCGGAAAAGCTGCTGGCTCTTCCCGGTGTGGTCGATCTGCGCTCGAACTTCGCGATACGGACGATCAAGGCCAATGGTGCACTGAAGCTGCCGATGCCGGAATGAAAAGAAAAGGGCCGTTGCCGGCCCTTTTTTGACGAGGTTATGATGCCGTTAGAGCATCGTCCCGCTGAGGATCAGCAAAGCCACCGAGAAGTAGATCACCAGACCGGTGACATCGACGAGCGTCGCGACGAAGGGAGCCGATGCGCTGGCCGGATCGAGCCGCAGCTTTTGCAGAACGAATGGCAGCATCGAGCCGGCAAGCGAACCGAAGGTGACGATGCCGATGAGGGCTGCAAAGACAGTCAGGGCGACGAGTTGCCAGTGCGGGCCGTAGTCGAACAGGCCAAGACTCTGCCAGGCGATGATGCGGGTGAAACCGACAAGGCCGAGGATTGCGCCGAGCACGATGCCGGTCGGCAGTTCGCGCAGCGCCACGCGCCACCAATCGGAGAGTTTGAGTTCGCCGAGTGCCAGCGCGCGGATGATCAGCGATGTCGCCTGCGAACCGGAATTGCCGCCAGAGCTCATGATCAGTGGGATGAAGAGCGTCAGCACGACCGCCTTCTCCAACTCGCCCTCGAAATGCTGCATGGCGCTTGCCGTCAGCATTTCGCCGAGGAACAGGGCTGCGAGCCAGCCGGCGCGCTTGCGGATCATGCCGGCAAAGCTGATCTTCATATAGGGCTGGCCGAGAGCTTCCATACCGCCGAACTTCTGAGCGTCCTCGGTCGTATCGGCGATCATCGTGTCGATGACGTCGTCGACGGTGACGATGCCGAGCATGTGGCCCTTGTCTTCGACGACAGGAAGCGCCAGCAGATCGTGCCGGCGGATCAGACGGGCGACATCCTCTTGCTTCATCAGCGGCGGTGCCGTGACTGGCGTGCCCTTTTGCGCGACGGTGAGGATACAGGCATCGGGCTCGCCGGTGATCAGGCGACGCAGCGTCACGACATGCAGCAGCACATGCGTTTCGTCATCAAGCACATAGATGGCGTAGACGGTTTCGCGGGAGCGCTCGACCTGGCGAACGTGATCGAGCGTCTGGGCCACGGTCCAGCTTGTGAGAACGCTGACGAACTCCGTCGTCATGATGCCGCCGGCTGTGCGCGGCGGATAACCCATCAGGCCCTGGATAGCCTGGCGTGCATGCTCGTCGAAAGTGGCAAAGAGCCGGGCGCGGGTGTCGGCATCCATGTCGAGCAGCACGTCGGCGACGCGGTCGTTGGACATGCCGTGCAGCAGCCGGGAAGCGTCTGCATTGCCCATGACTTCGAGGATGGCAGGAGCGTTGCGCAGTTCGGGCCGATCGAGAATGCGCACGGCGCGCTCTTCCGGCATTTTGGCGAGGATGCGTGCGGCTTCGGCCACATCAAGTACGTTCAGCGACTCAACGCGTTCGGCGATGGTGGCGCCGCGATTGTTATTGATGAATGCACGAGCGGCATTGCCAGCCCGCGCGGGAAAGCTGTTGATGTTCATTATAGCTCGCCTTTCCGGTCGATCCGCCGTCGTAGCGGATCGTGGCGAGCCGACAGGAGTCGGTTAGTGCACGAATGCTACTGACGGCAAAGGCAATCGACTACTACTGTCGCTAGGCATCTAAAGATGGCTCCGGTTAATCGGCATGGAAAAACGGTGTTCCCCATGTGCGGAGAAGTCGCGCCGAAGGCATAAAAAGTCAAGAGGCGGACGTGCCTAAACGTACGATCCTGCGAGAAAATTTTGGTTAGGCGGCTGCAAATTTTTGCGACGCAATAAAGCCTGATGCAAACGCGTTAAAACAATGCGGCCGGACGACATGCGCCCGGCCCGAATTGCTGTGAAATCCGATCGCTCAGAAGCCCGCTAGAACGATCTTACCCTTCATCTTGCCGGTCTCGACGAGGGCGTGCGCCGTCTTCAGATTGGCGGCGTTGATCGTGCCCGCAGTCTCGGTCAGGGTCGAGCGGATCTTGCCGGCATCCACCAGCTCCGCGACCTTGGTCAGCAGCTTGTGCTGCTCGATCATGTCGGCGGTGCTGAAGAGCGGGCGTGTGAACATCAGCTCCCAGTGTATTGATACTGCCTTGCGCTTGAAGGGCACGACATCGAGCGTCTTCGGGTCGTCGATCAGCGCGAACCGGCCTTGCGGCGCGATGGCGTCGACGATTGAGGTGATGTGGTCGGCAGTATTCGTCGTGGAGAAGACGAAAGCCGGCGCGCCGATGCCAAGGGCCTCGATCTGCGGGGCAAGCGGCTTCGAATGATCGATGACGTGGTGAGCGCCGAGCTCTTTCACCCAGGCCTGTGTTTCCGGCCGGGATGCCGTGGCGATGATGGTGATATCGGTTAGAGCCCGTGCGATCTGGATGGCAACCGATCCGACGCCGCCCGCACCGCCGATGATGAGGATGGCATTGGCAACACCGGAAACGGAGTCTTGCACCTTCAGACGATCGAACAGTGCCTCATAAGCGGTGATCGAAGTCAGAGGCAGTGCTGCCGCCGCAGGAAAATCCAGGCTCTTC
Source organism: Rhizobium sp. BR 314 (assembly GCF_047445805.1). NCBI lineage: Bacteria > Pseudomonadati > Pseudomonadota > Alphaproteobacteria > Hyphomicrobiales > Rhizobiaceae > Rhizobium > Rhizobium sp. BR 314. Next base: position 178,876 of record NZ_JARWLA010000002.1, read on the forward strand.
GGCTTGGCGCCGACAATACGTTCGTCGACCAGATGGAATTCGGCATTCGATCCATCGCGGTTGATGGCGCCCGCATAGAAGACCTCGTCCCCCGGCTTGAACATGGTGACGTCGGGGCCGACCGTCTTGACGATCCCGGCCGCATCCCAGCCGAGGATCTTATACGCGTCGTCGCTCGGAGCGACATTGGCACGGACTTTGACGTCGACCGGATTGACGGAAACAGCCTTCACCTCGACGAGCAGATCGCGGCCCTTTGCCTCGGGCGTCGGCAGTTCGACGTCGATCAGGGATGTCTCTGCGGAGATGGGTTGCGGTTGCTTGTAGGCGACTGCGCGCATGGGAGAAGCTCCTCGGTTCGTTGCACAGAGGCTAGATGCGCATTATCCTCAAATGACGCAAGAATGCACAATTTCTGTACGTAGGTACAAAAAGGATACTGTCGATGTCGGTTCCCCGCTCCAAACTTGTCAGGAATTTTCCGGGTTGTCCGGTCGAGGCGACGCTCAGCCTGCTCGACGGCAAATGGAAGGGCGTGATCCTGTTTCACCTGATGGAGGGAACGCTGCGCTTCAACGAGATCCGCCGCAAACTGCCGTCGGTGACGCAGCGCATGCTGACGAAGCAATTGCGGGAGCTGGAGGAATCCGGGCTGGCTTCACGCACCGTCTTTCCGGTGGTGCCGCCGCGTGTCGATTATGCGCTGACGCCGCTAGGCGCCAGCCTTGGGCCGATCATCAAGGCCATGGCCGTATGGGGCGAAGAGAATGTGTTCTGCCATGACGGCCGCCAGCAACTGGCGTCATGCGTGACCGGTACGGCGCTCCAGAGCAACTGACAGCGCGAAGACGGCAAGACCGCCGACGGAGAGGACCGCGCCGACATAGCCGGTCGCTGCCGCGGTGAAGCCCCAGAAGATCACCAGTCCGCCGAGCCAGGCGCCGAGCGCGTTGGCGATGTTGAAGGCGGAGTGATTGGAGGCTGCGGCCAGCGTCTGCGCATCGGCTGCCACGTCCATCAGGCGGGTCTGTACTGCGGGGCAGGCGGCAAAACCGCAGCCGATCAGGAAGACGCAGATGCAGAGCATGACGGGGTTGGCGGCGGTGAGTGCAAACAACGTCATGATGACGACATTGAAGATCATCATGCCTCCGATCGTTCCCTTGATCGAGATGTCGCCGAGGCGCGAGCCGACGATGTTACCGACATTCATGCCGATGCCGAATAGCGCAAGTACGACCGGCACCATGGCGGCGCCAAGGCCGGTGACCTGGGTCGTCGTCGTGGCGACATAGCTGAAGATCGAAAACATGCCGCCGAAGCCGATGGCCGCGACACCAAGCGTCAGCCAAACTTGAATGCGCTTGAGTGCACCCAGTTCGCGGGTGATGCTGGCGCCTTCTTCGGCCTTGTCCTTCGGCAGGAACAGGGCGATGAGAAGCATGGTGACGAGGCCGACGCCGCCGACCATCATGAACGCTGCGCGCCATTCGAGAAGCTGGCCGAGATAGGTGGCGATCGGCGTGCCGATCAGCGTCGCGATCGTCAGGCCGAGCATGACTTGGCCGACTGCCCGCACGCGACGATGAACCGGCACCATGGAGGCGGCAACGAGCGCTGCAACGCCGAAATAGGCGCCATGCGGCAGGCCGGTGATGAAGCGCAGCACCGTGAAGCTTTCGAAGGTCGGCGCAAACGCGCTGGAAATATTGCCGGCGGCAAAGAGCGCCATCATCAGCAGGAGCAGCGTGCGGCGCGCCATCTTGGCGGCGAGCACGGCAATGATTGGCGCGCCGACGACGACGCCGAGCGCATAGGCGCTGATGACATGGCCCGCCTGTGGCGTGGTGACGCCGAAGGTATCGGCGACCTCGGGCAGAAGCCCCATGATGACGAATTCGCCCGTGCCGATGCCGAAACTGCCGACGGCCAGTGCCAAAGTCACCAGCGCAATGGCGGTGCGCGACGGCGTTTCCAGGGAGGTTTGGGTATCGAGAACCTCGACGGCAATATCGCTCACGAAAACTCCTTGGGCGGTAATCGGGTCGAAGCACCGCGAATCGTGCGGCGGACGCTGAAACCAGGTACTCGGCGCATCATGGGAAAATAAATGGACTGGGACGGCATGGACATGCCACAAACAACAATATCAATGATCGTACCATTCCTGTCCTGTGCATTTTTTGCAGCGCAGCATATCCATTCGCGCATAAGTGCCGGCCGGTTCTGCTTCCTGTGCAGGCGGCGCAATGCTTGAAATCGCCTTGTCCGAAACCATCTCTGTGAAAGCGCACGGGGGCGTCAGCCCCTTTTTTTAGATAGAATTTGAGAGAAGACCAAGAGCCCCGATGAAGCTGATCGGCTTTTTCAATCGTGATGGCGGCACGTTCCGAACGACCGACATGGCTGCCTATGAGAAGAGGGCGGAGCAGATCTTCCGTGACGCCGGTCACGATTTCGAAGCTGTGATCGTGGAGGGACGCAATATCGTTTCGGCGATGGAACGGGCGGCCCGCCGCGATGATATAGACGGCATCATCGCCGGCGGCGGCGACGGCACGATTTCGGCAGCCGCTGCGATTGCCTGGAGAAACGGCGTCGCCCTTGGCGTCGTTCCGGCCGGCACCATGAACCTCTTTGCCCGCTCTCTCAGATTGCCGCTCGATATCTGGCAGACGCTGAGCGTGCTGGCGACCGGCGAGGTCGACAATGTCGATATCGGCAGCGCCAATGGCCGCGCTTTCGTGCATCAGTTTTCGGCGGGTCTGCATGCGCGCATGGTGCGCTACCGCAACAGCTACACCTATCGCTCGCGCATCGGAAAGATGTCGGCCAGCACCCGGGCTGCTTTCGGCGTCATCGCCAATCCTCCTGAATTCGATGTTGATTTCGAAGCCGGCGGTATCAGTGAACGCCGGCATGTCTCGGCGATCTCCGTCTCCAACAATCCCTTCGGCACCAACGCGCTGCTCTATGCCGATAGTCTGCGCAGCGGCGAGCTGGGCTTCTATATGGCAAAGCCCTTGCGGCCGCTCGGTGTCGCCCGCCTTGCGATCGACATGCTGCGCGGCCGGGTGCGCGACAACACGGATGTCATGGTCATGCATACGCCCGAGGTGCGCCTGCATTTTCCGAAGCTACGCCAGCTGGCCAACTGCGTCATGGATGGCGAGCTTTTGCCGCTCGAGCGCGATGTGACGCTCAGGGTGCATCCCGGCGAACTCAGGGTGATGGTGCGACAAGGAACTGCCGCCCGTGTCGAGCGCGAGGGGGCGATCGACAGCCTCGCCGTCTGAGGCGGTCAGAGGCGGGGCAGATAGGTGCGGTAATCGAAATCGGAAACCGTGCGCAGGTAGCGAATCGCTTCCTTGTGCTTCGTATCGCCATAGAGCTTCTGATATCGCTCGCCGAAGACATCGGCGATGAACGGCGAGGCGCGGAAGCGCTCGACGGCGGTGAGGAAATCATGGGTCAGCTTGGGCGCATCGGCCGGCACGTAGGCGGGCGTTGATTCCTCGCCGGGATCGAGGTCGTTCTCCAGCCCAAGCAGCATGCCGCCGAGGATTGCCGCCAGCATCAGATAGGGATTGGCGTCTGCCCCGGCGACGCGGTGCTCGATGCGGGCGGCCGGTCCGTCTTTCTCGGGAATCCGCACGGCCGTACCGCGATGGCCGAAGCCCCAGGTGAGATCGACCGGTGCAAACGAGCCCGGCTGGAAACGGCGATAGGAATTGGCGTAAGGCGCAAAGACCAGCTGCGCATCCTGCAGCGTCTGCAGCAGCCCGGCGCAGATCGACTTCAGCTTTTTCGGCTCGACGCCGGCCGCATCGAGGATATTGCGACCCTGAGCGTCGATGATGCTCGCATGAACATGCAGCCCGGAGCCGGCCTCATCGGTATAGGGCTTGGCCATGCAGGTCGATTTCAGGCCATGCTTGCGGGCCGCCTGCTCGGCCACACGCTTCAGCATGATGCAGTCGTCGGCGGCCGCCAGTGCATCCGGGCGATGCAGCAGGTTGATCTCGAACTGCCCGGCTCCGAATTCGGCAGTCGTCGCGTCTACCGGCAACCGTTGCGCCCTCGCATAGCCGCGCAGCGTCTCAAGATAGTCGCCGAGCAGGTCGACGGCGTCCATATCGTAACCCTGAAAGCCGTTCGGCTCGCCCCGGTAGGTCAAGGCCGCCGGTGGCGAGGGAACGCCTCTTTCGCGCCAGTCTCCGGCGAGCAGATAGAATTCCAGCTCGGTCGCAACGACGGGCGTCAGGCCAAGCGATTTGTAGCGATCGAGAACGGCTGCGAGGATGGCGCGCGGGTCCTGAAAGCTCGGGCTGCCGTCGAGTTCATGCACGGTGGCCAGCACCTGCTTCGATCCAGCCGGAGCCCAGGGCATGTCGGTCAGCGTGCGCTTGTCGGCAATGCAGGTCCCGTCGGGATCGCCGATCGTCAGCGACAGGCCGGTGATATCGTCATTGTCGTCGCCCCAGATGTCGAGCGATTGCGTCGAGGTCGGCAGCCGCACGGCGCCGGACCACACTTTTTTCTCGGCTGAGATTGGAATTTGCTTGCCGCGCAGCCGGCCGTTCATGTCCGCTATCAGCACCTCGATGCGCGCGTTACCTTCGGTTGCGGTGTCGGCAGCCATGCTCTTGTAAATCCCCAATGCTCACGGCATGGTCGTAACTGATCAAAGCCAGCCTTTCAATCCGACAGGAATCTTGCAGATGTCCGACACGCCAAGCCGTTCCAATCTCGCCGCCGTCGATGCTGCCCACCACCTCCATCCCTTCACGGATATGAAGAAGCTGAATGCCGATGGCACACGGATCATCCAGCGCGGCGAGGGCGCACATATCTTTGACAGCAACGGCGAGAAGTATCTCGACGGTTTCGCCGGCCTCTGGTGCGTAAATATCGGCTATGGCCGCACCGAGATTGCCGAAGCCGCCATGCGGCAGATGAACGAGCTGCCTTATTACAATACGTTTTTCGGCACGACGACGACACCGACGACATTGTTGTCCGAGAAGGTCTGCGCCCATGCCGGGCCGCATTTCAACCATGTCTTCTTCACCAATTCCGGCTCGGAAGCCAGTGACACCTGGTTCCGCATGGCGCGCGTCTATTGGGCTGCTGTCGGCAAGCCGGCGAAGAAGACCGTCATTGCTCGCAGGAACGGCTATCACGGCTCCACCGTCGCGGGCGCCAGCATGGGCGGCATGAAATACATGCACGAGCAGGGCGATCTGCCGATCCAGGGCGTCGTCCACATCGGCCAGCCCTACTGGTACGCCGAGGGCGGCGATCTTTCGCCGGAAGAATTTGGCTTGAAGGCCGCCCGCGAACTGGAAGAGAAGATCGACGAACTGGGCGAGGACAATGTCGCCGCCTTCGTTGCCGAGCCTGTCCAGGGAGCCGGCGGGGTGATCATCCCGCCATCAACCTATTGGCCCGAGATCGGGCGCATCTGCAAGGCGCGGAATATCCTGCTCGTTTCGGACGAGGTCATCTGCGGCTTCGGCCGCTTGGGCTCGTGGTTCGGCTTTCAGCATTTCGGCGTCGAGCCCGATCTTGCACCAATCGCCAAGGGACTTTCCTCCGGATACCTGCCGATCGGCGGCGTGCTCGTCAGCGATCGCATCGCCGATGTTTTCATCAACGAGGTCGGTGAGTTCAACCACGGCTTCACCTATTCGGGCCATCCCGTCTGCGCGGCTGCCGCTATCGAGAATCTGAGGATTATCGAGGAGGAAAGGCTGGTGGAGCGCGTCCGCGACGATATCGGTCCTTATTTCGCCAAGGCGTGGGGCAGTCTTGCGGATCACGATATGGTCGGCGAAGCCATCAGCGTCGGCCTGATGGGCGCCTTGCAGCTTGCCGCGGACAAATCCACCCGCCGTCGGTTCGAAAAACCGGATGCGGTCGGTTCGGCCGTGCGCAACCATGCCCTGGCAAACGGTCTGGTGCTGCGCGCGACCGGCGACAGAATGCTTGCCTCGCCGCCGCTTATCATCAGTCATGAGGAAGTGGATACGATGGTACGGATCGCGCGGCAAGCGCTCGATGTCGTCTGGGCTGACACGCGCTCGTAAGCGGCACTTCGCTTCAACGACGGCCGTGCGCCAACGGACGGCGCACGGAGGGCATGATCACGAAGTCAGCAGTCCAGCTTCCGATCGGAAACTTAAACGTCCTGATGCTCGCGGTCGAAGATCTTGCGCACGATGTAGTTCGGTGAGAGATCGTCGCGATAATAGATGCGGGCGATCATTTCGGCGAGAATGCCTGTCGTGATCATCTGCACCGACGACAGCAGCAGCACGACGCCGACCATCAGCAGTGGGCGGCTGCCGATATCGTCGCCGAAGATGAACTTGTCGATGAACAGCCAGAACAGGATAATCGCTGCAAGCGCGCCAAGACCGAGGCCGAGCGAACCGAAGAAATGTCCCGGCCGCGCCTTGTAGCGCATGAAGAACATCACCGAGAGCAGATCGAGAATGACGCGGAAGGTGCGCGAAATTCCATATTTCGACGTGCCGTGCTGGCGGGCATGGTGCGTGACGGGAACTTCGCCGATGCGCGAGCTCGGCACGACGCCTGCGACCCAGGCCGGAATGAAGCGGTGCATCTCGCCCATCAGCTTGACTTGCTTGATGATCGAGGCACGATAGATTTTCAGGCTGCAGCCATAGTCGTGCAGCTTGACGCCGGTGATGCGGCCGATCAGGTAGTTGGCGCACCAGGAGGGGATCTTGCGCAGGAGGAGGCCGTCCTGGCGGTTCTTGCGCCAGCCGACGAGCAGGTCGAGCTGCCGCCGTTCCAGTTCCTCGACCATCGAAGGAATATCTTTCGGGTCGTTCTGCAAGTCGCCGTCCATGGTGGCGATGAGGCGGCCATTGGCGGCATCGATGCCTGCTTGCATGGCGGCCGTCTGGCCGAAATTGCGCTGCAGTTCGACGATGCGCAGGATCAGCCCTTCGCGTGTCAGCGACCGGCGCGCATTGGCAAGCGTCGCATCCGTGCTGCCGTCATCGACCAGGATCAGTTCCCAGGGCTTGGTAAAGCCGGTCATTGCCGTACAGATACGCTCGATCAGCGGACCGACGCTTTCTTCCTCGTTGAAGACGGGCACAACCAGCGAAAGCTCCAGCTGGTCTGCCGCATCGGCCTGGGGGAGGGTCGACTCTGCCGTTGTCTGCAACTCTTCTTTCTCCTAAAAGACCGGCAGAACCTGCCGGACGGAAACGAGCGAAACGTCCGGGCTCAGCCTCCGCTCGCATTTGGGTGCCCTAACTACATGAAGACTCCAATGGTGGCCAGTCGACAGAATTGGTTTATTCGCAACCGAATGACGCTGCTGACCCTCGCCGTTGTCGTGGTCTACGCCGCCTTCATCGAATGGTTCTGGGGCTGGGGCTCCATTCTGGCGCAATGGGGTAAGGTCGGCGCGCTGCCGATCCTTCTGGCACTCGCGCTTCTGACCGGCACCTATTTCCTGCGAACCTGGCGCATCTACGATTACTTTCCAAAGGAAACATCGGGCCGTTTCACGGCGCTGTTCCGTGTCACGCAAGTCCATAACCTGCTGAATATCATGATGCCTTTCCGCACCGGCGAGACCAGCTTCCCGGTGCTGATGCGCTCGGAATTCGGCATTCCGCTGGCGCGGGGCACATCGGCTCTGTTCGTCATGCGTCTGCTCGATCTGCATGCGCTGCTGGCCGCAGCCGGTGTCGGTCTTGCTCTTGCCTCGTCTTATCATGTCCTGGCCTGGATTGTGTGGGCAGCCTTTCTGCTTCTGCCCGTCGCTGGGTTTATCTCCCGCCGGCCGCTGATCCGTCTTGCCGCCCGCATCCTGCCGAAGAAGGCGCAGGGCCTGGTGCACGAGCTGGAGCGTGGCCTGCCGGTCAACGCCCGGGCCTTTGCGCGCGCCTGGCTGACGACCGCCGTCAACTGGCTGGTCAAGGTCGTCGTGCTCGCCTGGGCGCTCCGCCTCATGAACGTCACTCCGCTCTCAGCAAGCTTCGGTGGTGCGCTCGGCGGCGAATTATCATCAGTGCTTCCGGTGCATGCGCCGGGAGGCGTCGGCACCTATCCTGCCGGTATCACCGCCGGCGCCATGGCCTTCGGTGCTTCAAGCGCGAAGGAAGCAATCGAAAATCTCGCGCAGGCCAGCATCAATGCGCATCTGCTGATCATCGTGTCGGCGCTGACGGGAACTGCAATCGGATTGCTGGTCGGGCGCAAGCGCAGCTGACGCGATTGTCACCGTGCAATGTCATCCAGCTCGGACAATCGCTTGCGCAGGAACGCTTGTTCCGGTGCCTGCTGGCAAAGCGAAAGCGCAGTTTCGTAGGCCTGCCGCGCCTCGTCCAATCGTCCAAGCTGTCTCAGGAAATCGGCCCTCGCGGCATGAGTCAGATGATAACGGGCCATGCGCTCTTCGTGCAGCAGGCCGTCGACGATGAAAAGCGCCGTAGCCGGCCCATCGCGCATGGAGATTGCCACGGCCCGATTGAGTTCGATCACGGGTGAGGGACTGGCCATCAACAACAGATCGTAGAGCGTGACGAGCTGCTGCCAGTCGGTATCGCCAGCGGTTACTGCGCGAGCATGTTCTGCCGCGATCGCGGCCTGCAGCGCATAGCTGCCGACGCTCTCAGCCGACATGGCTCTTGCCGACAATAGCAGACCCTCGCGGATCTGGCTGCGATTCCAGAGCGCGCGATCCTGATCGACCAGCAGCACCAGATCGCCTGAGGCATCCGTGCGGGCAAGCCGCCGCGAATCCTGCAGCAGCATGATCGCAAGAAGCCCTTCGATCTCCGGATCCGGCAATAGCTGCAGCAAAAGCCTGCAGAGCCGAATGGCTTCCGCGGCGAGACCGGCGCGGACGATCGCTGAGCCTGACGATGCCGAATAGCCCTCGTTGAAGACGAGATAGATGACGTGCAGTACCTGGGCCAACCGTTCCGGCAATTCGGTTTTGCCTGGCACCTCATAAGGAATGCGGGCGGAACGAATGCGGTTCTTGGCGCGGACGATGCGTTGGGCAACGGTCGGCGCCGGAATTAGGAAGGCATGGGCAATCTCTTCCGTGGTCAGCCCGCAAACCTCGCGCAGCGCCATCGCCATGCGCGCCTCGGCGGGCACCAGGGGATGGCAACAGGTGAAGATCAGCCGCAGCATGTCGTCTTCGATCTCTTCGGGTTCCGTGGTCTCCATCGCCTCTCCCTCCGGGTAAAGGCTGTCGGCAATGTCCGAGCGCGCGGCATCGAAGCGTGTCCGGCGCCTGATGTGGTCGATGGCGCGAAAGCGGCCGGCCGAAACAAGCCAGGCATAGGGATTGGCCGGGATCGTCTCCTGCGTCCATTGCTGCGCCGCCGCCGCAAAGGCATCGTGAAGCGCTTCTTCGGCCCGGTCAAAATCGCCGAGCAGACGGATCAGCGTTGCCAGCACGCGGCGCGAGTGGCTGCGATAGATGCTGTCGATGGTTTGGTTCGTTGGCACGGCGTCAGGATATCTCCGCAAGGTCTCCCTTAAGGGTCAGGGTCCGCACTGGCCGGATCTCGATGGCGCCGTAGCGCGCCGATGGGATGTGTTTGGCAATCTCCGCTGCGCTCTCCATATCCGGCGCGTCGATGACATAGAAGCCGGCCAGATATTCCTTGGTTTCCACAAATGGCCCGTCCGTCACCGAAAAGGTCTTGCCATGCGGCCGGATGACGATCGATTTGTTTCGAAGTTCCAACGCATCCGAAAGAAGCAGGCTGCCGTCCCGTCGCAGGCCTTCGTCATAAACGAAATGCTCTCCGATCAGATGGTTCATCTCGCTTTGATTCAGACGTCCGTCGACGTCAATGGATGTGTAGATTAGACATAGAAACCGCATGTGTTCTCCCTTCCAGCTATTCGTCCGGAAAGCGGATGTCGTAGGCGCCGCGAACCTCGATCATGCCGTAGCGGGCAACGGGGAAGGTCGCGGCGATTTCAGTCGCTTCCTCGATGTCTCTCGCCTCGATCAGCACGAAGCCGCCGAGATGCTCCTTCATTTCCGCGAAGGGGCCGTCGGTGACAGCGGCCTGGCCTTGGCGCACCCGAACCGTTTTGGCAGCCTTCGGTTCATGCAGCGCATTGGCGACGATGATATGGCCGCTGTTGCGCAACCGATTGTCGTTGTCGATCGAATCTTGCGTCAGCTTTCGCCCTTCCTCTTCGGAAAGCTTGGCGATTTCTGCGCTCTCGAACCAGACCTGGCAAAGAAATTTCATGGTTGCCTCCAATGAAAGAACACAAGGGGCAAAAACACCAGCATTTGCGGGCTTTTCCTTGGGTTCAGTTGTTATTTGACCGGCATTTTGGCCGATCGGCTAAACGTCTCACTTCCGCAGGACAAAGATGTCCTTCGGTCCTTCAACCATTCTCCAATTCGTGACCCTAACGCCGGTCTGCTTTTCGGCTTCGGTCACAGAGTGGCGTTCGGCTCCCGGTTTCCCATTCTCCATTATGAGCGCAGCCCAGTCCTGCCGGGCTCGCTAGGCAACCATCAGGACAACCGGGATATCGTCGACGCGTCTTCCGTGGTGCTAGTGTCGCGCGGCTCATAGGCGCGCTGGTCACGCAGGATCTGGAAGGCAATCGTCAAAAGCTTGCGCGCAATCGCCACTCGCGCCTTGTTTGTTCCTCTGATCTTCAGGTGGTCGTATTGAGCTCGAAGCTGCGGATCGGTAGCGATGGCCGGCGCGACAGCTTCCACGAAAGCCCAGCGCAGCCACTTGTTGCCCTGTTTGATGATCTTGCCGTGGAAGGTCTTGCCGCCGCTCGAATAGGTGGACGGCACAAGCCCGGCATAAGCGGCAAGCTTCTTCGGGTTACGGAACCGGTTGATGTCATCGATCTCCGCATCGATCAGCCGGGCGAAGAACTCACCAATGCCGGGGATCGTCTTCAACCGCTTCACATTGGCGTTCGCTTTCGTCATCGCTCGGATCGTCGCTTCCGACTGCTTGATGCGTTCATTGATGTCGCCGATGAAGGCGAGGCCACGATCGATCTGGATGCGGTCGATCTCTGAGACGTTGACCTGCGCCAACTGGATGCGGCCGGCCTTGCCGAACAGATCACCGAGCTTCCTCAACTGCGCCGTCTGCTCCGGATAACGATCAAACACCGTGACGATGCGGTTCTTCGTCATCGTGCGCAGCCGCACGTAAAACATCCGCTCGCGCAGCGCGACGCGAAGGTCTCGCGCTCTCTCGCTCGGCGCCCAGGCTTCAGGCACCAGATCGGCTCGCAGCAGATGCGCCAGCACCGTCGCGTCGATCTTGTCGGTCTTGATCTTGGCGTCGGCGATCGCCTTGACCTTCAACGGATGGGCGAGAATGACATCATCACAAATGTCGTCGAGCCAGTCGTACATCACCATCCAGTTGCGCGTCGCCTCGACAACCGCGTGGCTGTTCTCGCGATAGCGTTCCAGAAATCCACCGAGCGACTGGCGATCGTTCTTCACGCGGCCGGATCGCAGCGTCTTGCCACTGCTGTCCTGCACCACAAGGTGGCTATAGGATTTGTGGTAGTCGACGCCGATATGGTAATCATAAGAGGCAGTCATGCTTCCAACTCCCTTGTTGAGATTTTGCGAACCCCAATAAGCTAGGCCGAAAGGCTGGAAGCGTGACTGTCCCTCGATCATTACCTGCATCTCACTGATCCGTTCTCTCAACGGGCGGGGCCTCTTTCATGCCACCTCACATGGGAAAGCCTGCGTCAAGTCATTCACTTCTATTCTCCTCTTCACGGTATCGGCTCCAGGTTCCAAGCCCGACTGCATGACACGGCTCGGTTAGCTGAGCCTGATCAACCTCACATTCGGTCGGCGCTGTTGCGGCCGCACCAGGATCCCGCTTGCGGCGGGTAGGGCTTAGGACGACGAGACCATTCTCCACTACCGGCATTTCGCCCTGGTGGCATGCGGTTCGCCGACCCGGATCCGCCAGGATTGATGAGAATCCCGGTAGATTTCGTAATGGGTGATGTGTGGTGACAATCAAGCTCTCTTCATGATTGCCCCTTCAATGACGACACCCGAGGCAACGTATTTCCAGATTGCGACCAGCAACTTGCGCGCCAGTGCGACAATGGTCGACTTCTTCATACGTCCACCGTTGCGATGGACGCGTGCATTGAACCATTGGCTCAGCGCCGAATCCGGCTGGTGCCGTAACCACAGCCAGGACAGCTGTATCAATGTCACCCGCAGCCGGGGATTACCTGCTTTCGAAACGCCCTGTTCCCGATCAATAGTTCCGCTTTGCCAGGGTGTTGGAGCCAGTCCAGCATAGGCGGCGACCTGGCGGCGGTTGTCAAAATGCCGGAACAGACCCTCCGCCCATAAGATGTTTGCAAACTCGGTGCCGATCCCCTTGAGCTCAAGTAGCATCGTGACCGGTGAAGGCTTCATCTCCGCAGTCTGCGCAGCGATGAGCGCGTCGCGCTCGTCCTCGACTGTCCTGATCTGTTCAAGCAGAAGTTCCAGCCGATCCAGCTCCCGAGCAATCTGCGCTTTCATATGCGTCGGCAAGGCATGCCCGTCGCCAGTCTGCAGTACTTCCAACTGCTGCCGCCGGTCCTTGTTCATTGGCTCGTAATTGGTGATGCCTTGTGAGAACAGCAGTCCCTTTATCCGGTTGATATGGGAGACACGCTCGGCTGTTAACGCTTTGCGCTCCCGGCCAATCCGCCGCCGGTCTTCTTCGTCAGGCGATGGTGCCCGCGCCATAGAGCACACGCGGGGTTCTCCCCTCTTATACGCCATCAGGACCCGAAGCAGCGCCTCACCATCGATACGATCCGTTTTCACCCGCCGCTGGCGCCGCGATGTTGCGATCGAAGCCGCGTCCACGACATGACTTTCGATCCCCTCCTTCTCTAACACGCGATGGATCCAGAAGCCGTCGAGTCCGGCTTCCTGAATGGTGACGATAGGATAGGCGTCCCCGGTTCTGGCCCGGCATCTATCCCGCAATTTCGAAAGCAGATTGAACAATCCGGCGACGTCTCCTGCCTTCAAAGCGTGCTTGGACATCTTCTCGCCATTCCCCGGCGACAGCGACGTGATCAGCCAGGTCGAACGGCTCAGTTCCAGTGAAACGAAGATCGCGCCAAGATTGGTATGAATGGCGATCGCGGCTTTTTCGGTCTTGAACATCGGGGCCTCACAATATGGGCGTTAATTTACAGCCATTCATTCTGCAAAAATGGAGGCCGCCGCGCACCCATGGGATCTCCTCAAACGTCCGGGCCGAAAGAATAGATCGGGCGTACCTCGATTGCGCCAAGCTTGGCGAGCGGAATGCCGGCGGCAATGCGGATTGCATCGTTCAGGTCCTTCGCGTCGATCAGAATAAACCCGCCAAGATACTCCTTGGTTTCGATGAAGGGACCATCCGTCACCGCGGCCTTGCCATTGCGGACCCGCACCGTCACCGCTGATCGCGGCGATTGCAGCGCTTCGGCGTGGATCATGTTGCCGCTTGCCATCAGATCGCGGTCATAGCCGAGCGAATCCGAATCGAGCTTGTGCTTTTCCTCCTTGGTCATGACGTCGAGCGCCGTGCCATCGAACCAGACCTGGCAGAGATATTTCATCGCAGCGTCTCCTCTTTCAATTTGCTGACGGCTCTAGACGAGCGGCTTTCGCGCAAATCGACACCCAGATTGGCAGCATGGCAAAAATTTCCGCCGCTGTCGAAAAAGCCCGACGTCGGTCGACCAGTTCCGTCATCACGACAAGGAGTGACGGAGATGTACAGTCTGGAAGCCGCAATCGTTCATTATTGGCAAAGGAAGACGCTGAAGGAAGAAGAGCTGCTGGAGGCGGCCGATGCCGGCAGAGTCGTGTACCGCATCTGGATCGGATTTGTAGGCTTTGCCTTCTTGATCCTGTGCTTGAGTTTGGGTGCGCAGCCAAACGACGAACGGCCGCAAGTCGCGGCCGTTGCAAAGGTAGTTTCGGTGCCTACAGACGGGCGGTAGGGCAGAAGCTCTGGCCCTATTGGAAGGCCGTTTCGAAGAAACTGCGCAGCTTGCGTGAATGCAGTGTTTCCGGCGGCATGGCGGCCAGCTTCTGGATGGCGCGGATGCCGATCTGCAGATGCTGGTTCACCTGAGTACGGTAGAAGGCGGTCGCCATGCCTGGCAGCTTCAGTTCGCCATGCAAAGGCTTGTCCGAAACGCAGAGCAGCGTGCCGTAGGGAACGCGGAAGCGGAAGCCGTTGGCGGCGATCGTGGCTGATTCCATATCGAGCGCGACCGCGCGGGCCTGAGATAGCCGCTTCACGGGGCCTGCCTGATCGCGCAGCTCCCAGTTGCGGTTGTCGATCGTGCCGACGGTGCCCGTGCGCATGATGCGCTTCAGCTCGAAACCTTCGTAGCCGGTGATTTCGGCAACGGCTGCTTCCAGCGCGACCTGCACTTCGGCGAGCGCCGGGATCGGCACCCAGACCGGCAGGTCGTCGTCGAGAACATGGTCCTCGCGCATGTAGGCATGAGCAAGCACATAGTCGCCCAGCCGCTGGCTGTTGCGCAGACCGGCGCAATGGCCGAGCATCAGCCAGGCATGCGGGCGCAGCACCGCAACGTGGTCGGTGATCGTCTTGGCGTTGGACGGGCCAACGCCAATATTGATCATGGTGATGCCGGCATGGCCCTTCCTCTTCAAATGGTAGGCCGGCATCTGCGGCAGCCGCGGTGTGGTCACATCGCCTTCGGGCTGGCTGGAGCCGGCCTTGGTGATAATGTTGCCGGGTTCGACGAATTCGGTATAGCCGTCGCCGCCGCTCGCCATCAGATCGCGGGCCCATTGGCAGAATTCGTCGATATAGAACTGGTAGTTCGTGAACAGCACGAAATTCTGGAAGTGCGCGGCGCTGGTCGCCGTGTAGTGGACCAGACGGGCCAGCGAATAGTCGATACGCTGTGCCGTGAACGGGGCAAGCGGCGAGGGCTGGCCCGGCGGCGGGATATATTCGCCGTTGGCAATCTCGTCATCGGTGGTGTTGAGGTCAGGCGTATCGAAGAGATCGCGCAGCGGGATATCCTCGAACACGCTGGCGGATGCCTCGACATGCGCTCCTTCACCAAAGGCGAAATGCAGCGGGATCGGTGTGGTCGACTCGGACACGACAACCGGAACGTTGTGGCTGCGCATCAGCAGCGTCAGTTGCTCCTTCAGGTAATGCTTGAAGAGATGCGGCCGCGTGATCGTCGTCGTGTAGACGCCGGGCGCCGTGACATGGCCGTAGGAGAGGCGGGAATCGACATGGCCGAAGCTTGTCGTCTCGATGCTGACCTGCGGATAGAAGGCGCGATAGCGCGCCGTGATCGGCGCACCCTTGGCGAGCTTGGTGAAATTGTCGATCAGGAACGCCGTATTGCGTTCGTATAGCTCCGTCAGCGCTTCGACCGCCTTGGCCGGATCATCGAATGTCCGCGGCTGGAACGGGCTGGGGGAGGAGATGTCGAGGGGCGAAAAAGGAGAGATTCGGTTGCTCATGAGCCATTATAGAGTGTCGTTGTTAACAAGCAAACGACGTTGCAAGAGGCGGCTCTGGATTTTCTCAGCTATTTTGTTCTTGCGGGATTCGCACCCCGGTCATCCGAGGTGCGTCAGCACTTGTTTATTGTACTGTCGTGCAGTAGGGCGTGCCGGTCTGCACGCAGGTGAAGCTTGCCCCAAAATGCGATTGTGCGCCGCTGCGGCCGGCATGTTCGACCGCAACCGAAAAGCTGAATGCGAAGACGGCCGCAAACAGCATAATAACTACAAAGCGCCGTGCGATGATGATCGAATCCATGTTCCTGGCCCTACCGTGCCCCATACTGGACACTGTTTTGCCATGGTCAGGCTGAACAGGTGCTGAGATGCCGGTTCATCCGGCGTTCAGAAATATTACCGGACTTGAGGGTGCGTTTACCGCTAGCAACACGCAGCAAAAATCCTGCCCGAAAGGTGGCGGGCAGGCATAAGGCCGGGCTTCTTCTTGGAGCCGAAGGTCTTTAAAGCCTTGTCCATGTTTGCGATTTGCAGAATACCTTCAAAACGCAACCCTTCATCCTGACGGTATTGCCGCTCACGGTGCCGGAGCCGCTATAGGTCTTGTCTTCGGATGGATCGGTCAACTCACCCGTATAGCTTCCGCCTTTGCCCTGCATCTTGCCGATCTGCTTGCCGGCATATTTGCCGGTCTTCAGCGTCACGCAGTAGCTGTCGCCGCAGGGCGCGATGGCGGCGGTGTCGCCCGCTACGGTTTTCCAGTTGCCGATGATCGGCTCTTCGGCAAGAGCCGCACTGGCGCTTGCGAGCAATGCCGTAGCAAGAATGGTGGCACGGATCATAGTGATGTTCCTCCCCGGACGCCGCCCGGCTCGAACGCCGGGAATAGGGCGAAGTTATCTGACGCTAACGTAAAGGTAAATACTGATTTCAGGCGCAAATGCCCTGTTGCAGGGCCTCGGCAAGGCGCGAAAAAACACCGCATCTGATTATTGCAGCTCTTTTCGTGGTGAATGAAGGGTTTAAATCCGGATCTTAACGAAAGGTAAAGCTCGCGCAAAAGTCCTTAATTTGCAAGGGAAGCGATGTTTAACAAAAACCGAAGTTTACCAAGCATTTGTACTTTGTTTGCATCGAATTAAGCATGCATTTTAGCCGTTTTTTGAAAGCCGTCTGCGATAGTGAAGCCATCAAACGAGCGGGGCAAACCCGCCGACCGGAAGAACCGGAAAGCCGCGAATGACGGCAAGGTTCGGACGGAAAACAGGGCTGATGCAAACGTAAGTAAACAGGGACAAAACCGATGGCACGCTTCGAAACACCGATGTCTGAAATGGCCATGTTGGGTGGCAATAGCGCCGATGCCCTTTGCGAACTGGGCGTGAACTATGCGACTGGCCGGGGCTGCTCCGCAGACCTCGTTGCCGCCCATAAATGGTTGAATATCGCTGCCATTCGTGGCAGCGCGCGGGCTGCCGAGCTTCGTGCCGACGTCGCGGCAACCTTGACTAAGATGCAGCTCGCAACCGCCCTCCGCGCCGCTCGCGAGTGGATGACGACGCACTGAAGCGTGCCGCATAAAGTGCGACATGAAGACTGACCTCGACGGAGGGGATGTCGGCGGACGACGGAGACGCCAGCCGAATGATGAAAACCGCGATCAGCCGGCATAAGGCTGGCGCGGTTTCGTCGTTTTGGACTATGCAGGCCCCACTCCATTCATGCCGCCGGCGTACGACGTCGATGTGTTGGGCAATATGGCGGTGGAGACTATCGCTCGTGCTTCAAAGTCGCTAAGGCATTGACGGTTTTAGCCAAATTATCAGCGCGACACGACGCGCAAATCCAATGATCTGGAATGTCATCGATCGACGAAAGCGGCGCTATCGTTGGAAGCGTGTGAACGCAATCATCGAAGCCGTAGAGCATGACAATAGCTGCGCAGACGCAGATGTGGCGGATGAGTCGCCACCCGGCTTGACCATCGACTACGCGAGCCGGGACGACGTGTCCGTTCACGAAGCAATCCAGTGGGCGAACCAGCAGCGGTGTCCGATAACGCTGTATATCTACGACGCGGACGACGGAATAATCCCCGCGCATTTTGACGCTTGCGGAGAGCGGTTCTGGCAAGACGACATGAGCGACTTATAACTTCGCAATTCAGCAAGGCCCAGAATCGCTCAGAAGATCAGCCGATCGCCTTCAGCACCTTGGGCAGCGCTTCAGCCAAGAGATCCAGATCCTGCTTCGGTCCGACGCTGACGCGGATGCACCGGTTGAGCGGGGCTACCCCCGGCATGCGGATGAAGACGCCATGCTGGATCAACCCGTCGACGATGGCACGGGCATAGACGCCGTCGCGGCCGCAATCGATGGCGACGAAGTTGGTGGCGGAGGCGAGAGGTAGCAAGCCGTTGTCGCGAGCTATCGTCCCTATAACGTCGCGCGCTGTCTGGATCTTGCCGACCACCTCGGTGAGATAGGCTTGATCCTTTATCGCGGCGAGGGCGGCAGCGGTCGCCAGCCGGTTCATGCCGAAATGGTTGCGGATCTTGTCGAAGGTCAGCACCGTCTCGGGCGCGCCGATGGCATAGCCGATGCGGGCGCCGGCAAGACCGTAAGCCTTGGAGAAGGTGCGGGTGCGCAGCACGTTTGGCAGATCGATCAGGGCCGAAATAGCAGGCAGCGAGCTTGCAGGTCCGGTTTCGCTATAGGCTTCGTCTAGGATCAGCAGGCAGTTTTCCGGCAGTGCGCGGGCAAAGCCGACGACCTTTTCGACTTCCCACCAGCTTCCCATCGGATTGTCGGGATTGGCGAAATAGACGAGCGGCGCGTTCTCGCGCTTCACAGCCTCGAGCAGCCCGTCGAGATCTTCGCGATCATTGACATAGGGCACGGTGACGAGACGCCCGCCAAAGCCGGCGACATGGAAGTTGAAGGTGGGATAGCCGCCGAGCGAGGTGACGACAGGCGTGCCGGGCTCGATAACCATGCGCGCGATCAGGCCGAGCAGGCTATCGATGCCTTCGCCGGCGGCGATATTGGCCGGCTGGATGTCGAGATGCGTTGCGAGCGCATGCTTCAGTTCGAAATTCTCCGGATCGTTGTACATCCAGATATCGCCAGCACGTTCACGCATGGCCGCGATGACGGAGGGCGCAGGCCCGAAGCCGTTTTCATTGGCGCCGATACGGGCCTTGACCGCCAGTCCACGCTGACGCTCCAGCGCTTCGGGGCCGACGAAAGGGACGGTGGAGGGCAGGGCGCTGATCAGCGGCGTGAAGCGCGAGAAGGCGGACATGCTGGCTTTGTTTCCCGAATTCAGTTGCAAGGTGCGGCAGAATAGGCGCTTGGCGGGTGGTTGCAAGAGCAGAAAAGCGCCGCTTCCGGATAGCGGCATTTGGCACGCCGCGACCGAATGGCATGAGCTCTTTAGTTCGGTGCGGCGTTTTCAGCGTTGATGATGGCCTGAACGACAAGCGCGATGCGCTTCTCATGCATGCCGGGCCTCACGCGGCCTGATCGTTCGAGCTCGGCAAGCCCGTGAAGGGCTGCCCAGAAAGTCTCGGTTGCAATCTCCACATCCGTGCAGAACGGCGACACCACTGCTGTAATCGCTTCGAAGCCGTCCCTAAGTTCTGCTCGCGTTTCCGCTTCGGCAAATAGCAATTGGGTCGGCAGGATGAACATGGCATCGTAGAGTGCCGGGCGACTGAGTGCGAAGGCAAAATAGCCCGTGGCAACCCTCATGAGGGCGTCGCGTTGTCTGTCTGCCGCATGCGCTGCCGCACGAAGAACGGTTGCGAGCTCCTTGAAACCTYCCACGGCAACCGCCGCAACGATGGCATCCCTGCTCGCGAAATGTGAATAAAGGACGGGCTGGCTATATTCGATTTCGTTAGCCAGCCGGCGAATGGTGACGGCCTCCCATCCTTCGCTTTCCGCGATCGCGCGTGCTGCAGCAACGATGCGATCTTCGCGCTCGGCTCGTTCCCGAATTTTCCGGTCTGTGACAGTCATCCCAAAAGCTCCATGTCCGCACGGCAAATGCGCACTTGAATTATAGCATCGCTTGACTAACTAGCAATGCTAAGTCATCATCTAGCGATGATAGATTATATTGCTACGCTAGGAGTATTGAAGATGGACTGGCTTGTTAACGGGATCGCGCTGCTTGTGGCTCTCGCGATTATTGCGATTGGCACCGGCTATATCGCGAGCCCAATGACCATGATGCGCGGTTTTGGCCTGCCGCTTCCTGACGATGGCCCCAATATCCCTTGGTGGCTGCGCCTCAAGGGAGTTCGCGACATCGTGGCGGGACTGCTCGTGCTTGCATTTATGGTGTGGGGCACTCAGAGGGAGATCGGCATCGTCCTTCTGGTCGAAGCGATCATCCCGATCGGCGACATGCTGCTCATTCTCGCAGCGAAAGGCTCCAGCAAAAGTGCCTTCGGCATTCACGGCCTTACGGCGGTGATTATGGTCCTGGCTGCCATCCCCATGCTCATCGGTGTGCACTGAGATGGTTCATATTCTTTCAATCTGGTTTTTGGTTGTCGCATTCTCCGGCGCAGGTCTTGCAAATGTGATCCGCAGCTCCGCGACGCGAAACGATTTCGTTCGCTGGGGCTACCCGCCCTGGTGGGGCATTGTCGCCGGTGGGTTGGAGATAGTCAGCGCCGCAATGATAGCGTTTCCTGTTAGCCGCACAGCCGGGATAGTGCTTGGGGCTGCAATCGTCGCCGCCGCGCTGCTAAGCGTCCTACGTCACCGCGAATATTCGCACCTTGCGCCTTTGAGCGTCTTTGTCACATTGATCGCTCTCGCCGCTGTATCATCCTAGGCGCCGCCAGCAGGGCCGCTTGTCAGACAGAAACCCGAACGCAGCCCTAGCTGCGTTCCCAGTTCTCGCCAATACGCCTACTGCCTCATGCCGCGTGCAGCCAGCGCTTCGACATTGCCGATCATGAAGTCGGCGCGCACGACACGTCGCAATGTTTCCGGTTCGATCAGGTTGATGAAGCGGACATGGACGCGATTGCCGTTGCGGCTGACTTCGGCACAGGCGATGCGATAGGCGAGGCCGAGGATGTTCAGATAGTAGTGAGTCGGCAGGCCGACGGTCGTGCCGACGACAAAGCTGGCGCCTCCACGCGAGATATCGACGATCTCGGCGCTGCGCACGGAGATGCCGGTAAGGCAAGGACGCACGGCCACGAGCCGTGCAGGCCGCTGGACGAAGAAACGTTCCCAGCTGCGCTCATAGACTTCGGATTTGACTTTCGCCAGATGCGTTGCGCGAAGCATTGTCATTCCCTGTTGAAGAACAGACCGAATTCATCTCGGTTACCGCATCAACCTTGCACGGAGATTTTGCCGAAGCGTCAATTCCATTGATAGAATTTTAACGGGTTCGCCATTTGTGCCGATTTGGGTGCATCTTGACAGCGGGATCGGCTTGGATCATACGACCTGTCGGTTCGAGGCGCCTGCCGCTCGCGGATGAAAATCCAAGGTGAAGTCCTCGCTGTTCTTGGTCACAGCCATTTGAGGCATGCTGACTGGCGGTAATGCGAGCTCCGTTTCACGGTCGTAATTGCGTGCCTTAGCAAAGGCTGATCCTATGATGACGTATCCGTCCATAGATGAATTGAAGGCTCAGGCTCGACGTCTGCGTCAGGCCATGGCCGAGCGCGGCAACGACATGAGCCACTCGACGGCGCTGGAACTGATCGCGAAGCAACATGGGCTGCGCGACTGGAACACACTCTCGGCGCTTGCGGCCAAACCCAATGATGGGCCTGATGCGCCCTTCGATGTCGGCTCGGCCGTTCGCGGGCGCTACCTGAACAAGCCGTTCACCGGCAAGGTTCTCGCGATGTCGGCGAAGTCAGGCGGGCTCTACCGGATCACCATTCACTTCGACGAACCGGTTGATGTGGTGGAGTTCGAGAGCTTCTCGGCATTCCGCCAGCGCATCAACGCCCAGGTCGATGCCGATGGCATTTCGCCACGCAAGACGTCGAACGGCATACCGCATCTCGTTCTCGACATCTGACATTCATCTTCTATCGATAGACCGCTATCTTCGCCAATAACGAGCGATTCTGTGTGGGTACCACCATGACACGTCATACTGAAACCAATATGTTCCTGACCGGCTGGCTGCCAGGCGTCTTTGCCAAGACAGCAGCGCCGATCATCATCATCACCACCGTCAGTGGCCTCTTCGCCGTCGTTGACGCCTATTTCCTCGGCGTCTATGTCGGAGCCGACGCGCTCTCGGCTGTCAGCCTCATCTTTCCAGCGCTCATGCTGCTAGTCGCGCTGCAGACGCTGGTTTCGAATGGCATGGCGAGCATTCTTGCCCGCCGTCTCGGAGCCGGAGACCGCGAAGGGGCGAAGTCCGTGTTTACGGGCGCCCATACGCTGGCGATCGCCGTCGTTGTCATCGTAAACCTCGTCTACTGGCTCGCGGCCCGGCAGTTCATTTCCGTCGCCGCGGCAGGAAACGCGGAGGTTGCCCGTTCCGGCGAGGCTTTCATGGGCGTCATGGTTGCTTTCGCGCCGATCAGCTTCTTCCTCTCGCTGCATCTCGATGGGCTGCGTTGCGAAGGAAAGCTCGGCTTCATGACGCTGGTGACGCTCGCCTCGACGCTGCTCAACATCCTGGCAAACTGGCTGCTGATAGCCGTCGCCCATTGGGGCGTGGTCGGTTCCGCCGGCGGCTCGATCCTGGCGCAGTTCATCTGCCTGTCGATCGTGATCGTCTATCGCCTGCGTCGCCCGGGCGGCCTTTGGGTCGACATGGCATCGCATGTTCGCGAGTGGCGCGGCATCTTTGCTTTTGGCGCACCGATGAGCCTCGGCTTCATCGGGATTTCGCTGAGTTCGGCAGCGATCCTCTTCAACCTGTCGATCTGGCATCAGGGCGATTACGTGGCGACCGTTGGCGCCTACGGGATTGTCACGCGGATCATGACCTTCGCCTATCTGCCGCTGCTCGGCTTGAGCATCGCGCTGCAGACCATCTCGGGCCATAATCACGGTGCGGCGCTTCCGGCTCGCGTCGGTCATAGCGTTCTCATCGCCATGATCTCGGCCCTGGTTTATTGCGCCGCCGTCGAACTTGTCGTCGAACTGCTGGCGGGGCATCTGGGCTCGATCTTTGTCGCCGATCCCCTGATCGTCGAAGAGGTTGGCCGCATCCTGCCCTGGACAATCGGCGCTTATTTCATCTTCGGCCAGGCGATCATCCTGTCGTCCTATTTCCAATCGATCGGCGATGCGAAACGCGGTGCGATCTTCGGCCTGTCGCGGTCCTATCTGTTCACCCTGCCGTTGACATTCGTTCTGCCCTTCGCCTTCGGCGAACGCGGGATCTGGATGACGCCCATCTTCGCGGAGGCGGGAATGATCCTGCTCACGTGGTTGGTGTTGTCGCGCAATGCCAGGGATAAGGGCTGGCGCTACGGCTTGTTGCCTGCATAGAAAGAAGAAGGGCCGCGTTTCGGGCGCGGCCTTTTTGTATGCGCTTATGTTCGGGGTCACTCAGGACTTAAGCAGCCATTCGTGCTCAACGGCATTGTGGAATTTCCAAATGCGCTTCGGTCCAGCCATGACGTTGAGATAGTAGAGATCGTAGCCGTGGCAGGCGGCGCAGGGATGGTAACCCTTCGGCACCAGCGTCACGTCGCCATCCTCCAGCACCATGACTTCGTCCAGCGAACGATCATCCGTATAGACGCGCTGGAAACCAAAACCCTGCGGCGGGTTAATGCGATGATAGTAGGTCTCCTCCAGGAAGCTCTCGTTCGGGAGATCATCCTGATCGTGCTTGTGCGGCGGATAGGACGAGGTGTGTCCACCCGGTGTGATCACCTCCACGACGAGCAGCGAATGCGCCGCGCCATCGTCTTCCGGCATGATGTTGTTGACGTGGCGGACATTCGTGCCCTTGCCGCGCGTCAGGGCCGGATGGGTGCCCGGCGGAATGGCACGCGCCTCATGGGAGCCGCCGCCCGGTGCCGAACATACGGCCAGCTCCAAATCGGTCTCGGCGGTTACCGACCAGTTCGAGCCGGCTGGAATATAGAGTGCGTGGGGAGCGCCCTCGAAGGGACTCAGGCGGCCGCCGAGCGAGCCGAAATCCTTCGTGCCTGCCTTGGCGCTTCCCTTGCCGCTGACCCAGACGAGGCAGACCTCGCGATCGCCGGTTTCGGCCGAGGCTGTCTCACCCGGCTTCAGGCGGTGGAGATCGAAGCCGACATAGGTCCAGCCGGCGCTTTCCGGCGTGACATG
Organism: Rhizobium sp. BR 314; assembly: GCF_047445805.1. Lineage (NCBI taxonomy): Bacteria > Pseudomonadati > Pseudomonadota > Alphaproteobacteria > Hyphomicrobiales > Rhizobiaceae > Rhizobium > Rhizobium sp. BR 314. The sequence goes on from NZ_JARWLA010000002.1 coordinate 202,739, forward strand.
GGTGACGCGGCCATGAGAGCCGTCAGGTTTGACCTTGAGATTGGGCATGGGTTGGTCCTCCATTGCTTTTGGAAAACACCCCTCGCCATCCTTAGACTGGTGAGGGGTGCTTATCTCTGGCTATCCCTTGGGAAAACCTTCGGTTTCCACGGTGTAGCCCGCCGCCGTCATGACGCGCATTAGTTCGGCATGGCCGATCTCTGCCATCTTCTGGGGCGGCGCCTTACGCGGGTCCTGTTCGGCCTCAACCACGAACCAGCCCTCATAGCCGTAATCGGCGAAGCGCTTGACGATCGCACCGAAATCGAGCGAGCCGTCCCCCGGCACAGTAAATGCGCCGAGCGCGACCGCATCGAGGAAGGATTGACGGCTGCGGTCCAGCCCATTGACGACGGACTGGCGGATATCCTTGACGTGGACGTGGTTGATACGGGCGTGATGGTTGTCGATGGCGCGCAGCACGTCGCCGCCGGCAAAGGCGAGATGGCCGGCATCGAGCAGCAGCGGAATGCCTGCGCCGGAATTGCGCATGAAGGCGTCGAGTTCCGGCTCGGTTTCGACGACGGCGGCCATATGATGATGGTAGGAGAGCGGCATGCCCTGTTCAGCGCACCATTCGCCGAATTCAGTGACGCGGCGGGCATAGGCCTTCATCTCGTCATCCGAAAGGCGCGGCTTGGTGGCGAGCGGCTTCGAGCGGTCGCCCTGGATGGAGCGGCCGACTTCGCCATAGACGATGCAAGGCGCGTTGACGGCCTTGAACAGCTCGATCATCGGCGCGATGCGATCCTTGTTGGCCGCAAGCTCCTCGTTGACGAGCGTGCCGGAAAACCAGCCGCCGCAAAGCGTCACGTCGGCGGCGCGCAGGATCGGCAGCATCTCATCGGGATTGCTCGGGAAGCGCCGGCCCTGTTCCATGCCGGTAAAGCCTGCGCCACGCGACTGGCGCAGGCATTCTTCCAGCGATACGTCGTCGCTGAGCTCAGGAAGATCGTCGTTCCACCAGGCGATGGGCGACATGCCGAGTTTGGCCTTCATCAGTAGTCTCCTTGAAAACCGAGCATGATGCCGAAAAGTGTGAGCGGTTTTCGGACAACATCATGCTCTAATTCTTTAATTCTCGGCCGGGTGATTTTAGGTCGAATGGACCGAAAATCATCCGGCCTAGTGTTGGAGGTGCGTCTCAGCTCCTCCGGAAAAGTGTCGGAAATCGATCAGCCGATACGCTGGGATGCGCGGGCTTTCTCGTAGGCGGCGCGGGCCTTGTTGACCTCGGCGCGCGGGCTGACCTCGGGAACCGCGACATCCCACCAGTGGCCGCCTTCATTTGTGGTGATCAACGGGTCGGTGTCGATGACGATGACCGAGCTGCGGTCGTTCTTCTTGGACGCTTCTATCGCCTGTTCCAGCTCGGCGATGGAGGAAACCTTGATCGCAATAGCGCCCATGCTGGCCGCATGCGCCCGGAAGTCGATCTCCGGCATCACTTCGAAGCGCGAGTCCTTCAGCAGATTGTTGAAGTTTGCACCGCCGGTTGCCATCTGCAGGCGATTGATGCAGCCATAGCCGCGGTTATCGAGCAGGACGACGGTGATCTTCAAGCCGAGCATGACCGAGGTCGCCAGTTCGGAATTCAGCATCATGTAGGAGCCATCGCCGACCATGACGACGACTTCCTTTTCCGGATGGGCCATCTTCGCGCCGAGCCCGCCGGCAATCTCGTAACCCATGCAGGAGAAGCCATATTCCATGTGATAGCTGCCGGGCACCGTCGCCGGCCAGAGCTTGTGCATTTCGCCGGGCAGGCCGCCTGCCGCGCAAAGCACGATGGTCTTCTCGCCGCCGATGGTCCGCGTAACTGCACCGATCACCTGGGCGTCGGAGGGCAGGGCGGCGTTCGTGGTCGCCATTGCCCGAGCGGCTGCTTCCATCCAGATCTTCTTTTCCTGCGTTGCCCTCTCGGCAAGCGCTGCCGGAGCGCGCCAGCCGGCAAGGCCGGCGGAAAGCGCCTTCAGCCCCTCGCGCGCGTCCGTCACCAGTGGGTGACTATTGTGCTTGAGCGCGTCGTAGGCTGCGATGTTGAGGCTGACCATCGCCAGCTTCTCATTCTTGAACAATGCCCAGGAGCCTGTCGTGAAGTCTTGGCAGCGCGTGCCCACAGCGATCACCAGATCGGTATCCTCGGCAATAGCATTGGCCGCCGACGTGCCTGTTACCCCGACCGAGCCGAGCGCCAGCGGATGCCTTTCGTCGATGGCCGACTTGCCCGCCTGCGTGACGACGACAGGGATGTCGTGCGCTTCCGCGAAAGCCGTCAGTTCCTTGGTGGCCTGCGAGTAAAGCACACCGCCGCCGGCGAGAATGACCGGCTTTTCGGATCGGCGGATCAATGCGATCGCGTTGGCAAGTTCGCCGGCATCCGGCTGCGGGCGACGCTGGGTCCAGACATGCTCGTCAAAGAAGCTTTCCGGATAATCATAGGCTTCGGCCTGCACATCCTGGCAGAGCGAAAGCGTCACTGGCCCGCAGTCAAGCGGATCGGTCAGCACCTGCATGGCGCGCTTTAGCGCCGACATGATCTGCTCGGGACGGGTGATGCGGTCGAAATAGCGCGAGACCGGGCGGAAGGCGTCATTGGCGGAAACGGTACCGTCGCCGAAGTCCTCGATCTGCTGCAAGACCGGATCGGGTGCACGGTTGGCAAAGACGTCGCCAGGCAGGAAGAGAACGGGGATGCGATTGACATGCGCCACGCCGGCAGCTGTCACCATGTTGAGCGCGCCGGGGCCGATCGACGTCGTGCAGGCCATGAAACGCTGACGGAAGCTCGCTTTTGCAAAAGCGATGGCGGCATGGGCCATGCCCTGTTCATTGTGAGCACGGAAGGTCGGCAGTTCCTCGCGCACCTGATAAAGCGCTTCGCCGATGCCGGCGACGTTGCCATGGCCGAAGATCGCCCAGACGCCGCCGAAGATCGGCTGCTTTTGCCCGTCGATGATGGTCATCTGCTTCTTGAGGAAATGCGCGACGGCCTGTGCCATCGTCAATCGAATCGTCTTGCCCATCGGGCGCCTCCCAAATACCAGAGCAGTTCCAGGAAAAACGCCTAACGGTTTTCCGTCCGGAATTGCCAGAAAACAAAGAGATAGAGCGGCTCAGAGCTTCTTAGAAAGCCGAGCCGCTCCAGAATTTCACAGGCCGCGAGTTTTGAGCCACGCTGCCGTCAATTGCCGGAAGCGGCCGGCCATGTCGGCAATCGCTTCCTCGTCGTTCATGGCGCCTGAGAGCCAGGCCCGGGCGGGATCGGCGAAGATGGTCCGGCCGACGGCGAAACCCTTCACCGAAGGCGCTGCCAGCGTCGCCTCGAAGCTGCGCATCAGTTCCTCCGCCGGCGCCTCCAGGCCGAGCAGCACGATACCACGGCACAATGGATCATTTTTGGCGATCACGGCATCGATTTTTTTCCAGGCTGTTGTCGATTCCTGTGGCTCCAGCTTCCACCAGTCCGGCTTGATGCCGAGCGCATAGAGCTCTTCCAAGGCCGTCGGGATCGTATCGTCAGTCAGCGGACCATTCTTGCTGGCGATGATTTCGACCAGAAGCTCGCGGCCGACCTTGCGTGCGGCTTCGAACAGCGTCCTTAGTTTCTCTTGCTGTTCCGTCTTCAATTCCTTCGGATCGTCAGGATGGTAGAAGCATAGGCACTTGATACAATGATTGAGCGGCCATTCGACGAGCTGCGAGCCGATGTCCTGGCTGAATTCGAATCTGAGCGGCTTCGAGCCCGGTAGCTCGACGGGACGCCCAATCCAGGAGAAATTCTTGGTTGCGGCATCGAAGAAGGCATCACGCCCGAAGCGCTCGTCGATCAGCATCCCATAGCCAGGTCGGCCATCCGCTACCCGCGCCGCCGCCTCGACGGCAAGCCGCTTGAAGGCGACGATCTTGTCGTGACCAAGGCCCAATTCATCACAGACGCTGACGAGCTGCGAACGATGATCGATCGCAAGCGCCATCAGTAGCGGGATCTCGTCGCTGCGGCGGGTTGTTGCCCAATGGATATGGTTGATCGCCTCATCCTTGCGCAGCGCGCGGTGCTTGCTGCCGGTCTTCAGGAAGAAGTCGAGTTCCGCCCAGGTCGGATATTCCGGCGAGCAGAGCAGGCGGGAAACGGCGAAGGCGCCGCAGGCGTTGGCCCAGGTGGCGCAGGTCTTCAGCGGCTCGCCGCGCAAATAGCCGCGCAGGAAGCCAGACATGAAGGCGTCGCCGGCGCCGAGAACGTTGAACACCTCGATCGGGAAACCCTGGCCGACAATGCCTGCTTCGAGATCGTCAGAAATCGGTCCCTCATAAACGATGCAGCCCATGGCGCCGCGCTTCAGCACGATAACCGCGGACGAGAGGCGGCGGATTTCCTTCAAGGCGCCGAGCACGTCATCCGCACCCGAGGCGATCATGATCTCTTCTTCGGTGCCGACGATCAGATCGCAATGCGGCAGCGTCTCCTTCATCTTGGCGGAAACGCGATCCGACTTCACATAGCGCTCGAAACCCTCGGCGTGGCCGGCAAGGCCCCAGAGGTTCGGCCGGTAGTCTATGTCGAAGATCACCTTTCGGCCGTTCGCCTTGGCGATGCGTATCGCTTTGCGCTGCGCCGCCTCGGTATTGGGCTTGGAGAAATGCGTGCCTGAGACCAGAACTGCGCCGGAGGACTTGATGAAGCCTTCGTCCATATCGTCTTCGTTCAGCGCCATGTCGGCGCAGTCGGAGCGGTAGAAGATCATCGGCGAGACGCCTTCGGCCTCGACCGCGAGCAGTACCAGTGCGGTTAGCCGTTCCCTGTCGGTGGCGATCCCATCGACGGCAACACCTTCGCGGGCGGCCTGCTCGCGGATGAAGCGGCCCATCTGCTCGTCGCCGACGCGGGTGATTAGGCCGGATTTCAGGCCGAGCCGCGCCGTGCCGATGGCGATATTGGCCGGGCAGCCGCCGACTGATTTGGCAAACGAGGCAATGTCTTCCAGTCGCGAGCCGATTTGCTGACCGTAGAGATCGACGGAAGATCGTCCGATGGTGATCACATCGAGTTTCGTCTCCGGCTCGGCGCCAGAATTGTCGTGTGCCATGATGTCCTCCCGTCCATGCATGACCTCTTTTGCTCTTCAGCGTGCGCCGAGATCATGCGTCATTGAAAGTGCCGGTATTCGTGTCGTCCCGGTTGCGGCGGATTGGCCGGCCGTTTTTCCTGCCGTTATCCTGAACGCAATGAAACATCGGTTCCGATTTTTTGTCAATTCGGAATATTTATTCCATTTTCGTTTTATCGGCTTTTGCAGCAGCTTTTCGCCGCCGCTCGGCAATGGCGACGGGGAGGGCCATGACCAGCGCCATCGAAGCCGACATGGAGCGGAAACCGGCGAAGTCGGTCTCGGCCACTTCGAACCAGTGGGTCGCACAGGCAGTGAGCGGCGAGAAGGCCGAATCGGTAATCGCAATGACCGGCACGTTGCGTGACGCCAGATCCTGCGCCTGCGACAGGCTTTCGGCGGCATAGGGGGAGAAGCTCGCAGCGATCGCGGCATCTTTTTCCGTGGCGAAGCGGGCGATCTCGCTGTCGATGCCGTTCGGGGACGCGACGATCTGATGGCGTATATTCAGCTTGGAGAAGGCGTAGGCCATGTGTGCGGTGAGCGGATAGGACCGGCGCTTGGCGATGAGATAGATTGTCTCGGCGGCGGCGAGCACATCGACGGCCTTGGCGAACGCCTCCGTCTCAATGGTTGCAGCGAGCTTGTTGACCGACTGACTTGCCGCGGACAGAAAGCCGGAGAGAATGCTGGCATCCTCGTTTTCAACGCCGGAGCGTTCGAGGGTCACCAAGCGCTCTTCATAGCTCAGTGTCCGGTCGCGCAATCTTTCGCGAAAGATGCTCTGCAGGTCGGAAAATCCCTCATAGCCGAGGTGGTGCGCAAGACGGACCAGCGTCGAAGGCTGGACTTCGGCGGCAGCTGCGATACTCGCCGTCGTGCCGAAGGCAATTTCATCGGGATTGCCAAGTGCGAAGGCGGCAACCTGCGCCAAACGCTTCGGCATGGCGTTCTTGCGCTCTATGATGTTGCTGCGCAGACTTTCGAAGTCGCGCGGCACCTTTGTCTGCGTACCGATACCGTTATCCATGCCCGTTTCCGCCATCTTGCCCCTGTGATGGAATAATTATTCCATATTTGCAACGATAGCGGATTTCGATTTGTTCGGCACGAATATTTTTAAGTATCTAATTTTAAAGTGAAAATATGGAGAATTATTGAGGTTTGGCTTGGGAGGTCAAGAGAGTGTGCTTGCCAAAACGGTCTAAACATTCCAAAAATGACTTCGCTTCGGGTGGAAGCGGAGGAGAACGGGCAAATGAAGCCATTGGGCGTTGGACTGATCGGTACAGGCTATATGGGCAAGTGCCATGCGCTGGCATGGAATGCGGTCAAGACCGTATTCGGCGACGTGGCACGGCCTCGGCTAGTCCATCTGGCCGAAGCCAATGCCGATCTGGCAAAGGCGAGGGGCGATGAATTCGGCTTCGAGAGAACGACGGCCAACTGGCGTGACCTTATTGCCGATCCCGAGGTCGATGTCGTCTCTGTCACGACACCCAATCAGTTCCACCCGGAAATGGCGATTGCAGCGCTTGAGGCCGGCAAACATGTCTGGTGCGAAAAGCCGATGGCGCCGGCCTATGATGACGCCGAGCGTATGCTCGCTGCGGCGAAAGCCTCCGGCAAGGTCGCCATTCTGGGTTACAACTATATCCAGAACCCCATCATGCGGCACATCAAGTCGTTGATCGAAGATGGCGCGATCGGTGCCGTCAACCATGTCCGCGTCGAGATGGACGAAGATTTCATGGCCGATCCGCACGGTCTCTTCTATTGGAAGAGCGAGCTTGCCTCCGGCTACGGCGCCCTGGACGATTTCGCCGTGCACCCGCTCTCGCTGCTCTGGTTCCTGTTTGGGCATGTAGAGGCCGTGATCACCGATATGGTGAAGCCCTATGCCGAGCGGCCATTGAAGGAGGGCGGCAGCCGCGCGGTCGAGAATCACGATCTCGCCAATGTGCTGATGCGACTTGGCGGTGGCATTTCTGCTGTGCTGATGGCCAATCGCTCGGCCTGGGGCCGAAAGGGAAGGATCGCCTTACAGATCTTCGGCTCCAAGGGCTCGATTTCCTACGATCAGGAGCGCATGAACGAATTCGAGCTCTATCAGGCCGAGGGCAGGGATAGCGAACAGGGTTTCCGCAAGGTGCTGGCCGCACCGGCTCATAATCCCTACGACCGCTTCATTCCGGCGCCTGGTCACGGCCTTGGTTTCAACGACCTCAAGATCATCGAATGCCGCGAGTTGATCCGTGCCATTTCCGGCGAGACTGCGTCAGTCGTCGGTTTCGCAGACGGTTTGCGCATCGAGAAATCCGTCCATGCCATGGCGCGGTCGTTCCATGAGCAGCGCTGGGTCGAGATCGCTCTCTAAAACGTGCCGCGAAAATGTGCGGCAGTTCTCCGCCCCGAATGCAAAAAAACCAAGAAGATGGGCGGTCCTCCAATTAAAGAAAAGGGAACCGCTCGGTATTCGGCCCAATTTTCTCCCGATCCCGGGCGCAGGGTCAGTCGTGATTGACGCTTGCGGAGGTAGGCGTTACCCCTGAGGCCATAGGTGCGCCTGCCTGTCTCATGCCGGCGGCACACCATATAATAACGATATGGAGAACGGATCGTGACGGGCAGATTGGTCATTATTGGAGCCGGGCAGGCGGGCTTCGCGCTCGCAGCCAAGTTGCGGGCACTTGGTGATTCAAGGCCTATTACCATCGCAGGCGCCGAAGAAAATCTTCCCTATCAGCGACCGCCCCTGACGAAAAAATATCTCCTCGGCGAAATGAGTTTCGATCGCCTGCTGTTCCGCCCGGAACAATGGTACGCCGACAACAATGTCGAGATCCGTCTGTCCACCTGGGTCGAGCAGATCGATCGTGCCGCAAAGCAGATTGTCATGCAGGATGGCTCGCGGTTGGATTACGAGACGCTGGCGCTGACCACCGGTTCCACACCGCGTCGCCTTCCGCCCTCCGTCGGCGGTGCGCTCGAGGGCGTCTACGTCGCCCGCGACAAGCGCGATGCGGATTTTCTGGCGGAAGAGATGCGCCCAGGCCGCCGCGTCCTTATTATCGGCGGCGGCTATATCGGTTTGGAAGCGGCAGCCGTTGCACGCCATCGCGGCCTTGAGGTTACTCTCATCGAAATGAGCGACCGGATCCTGCAGCGGGTCGCGGCCAAGGAAACGGCCGATATATTCCGAGCGATCCATCAGAAACATGATGTCGTCATTCGCGAGAAGACGGGGTTGAAGCAGCTTGTCGGCCGCAATGGTCATGTCGTCGCTGCCGAGCTTTCCGATGGAACCACCATCGAGGTCGATTTCGTCGTGGTGGGTATCGGGGTTGCTCCGAATGACAGGCTTGCCAAGGAAGCAGGCCTGGAGGTCGGCAATGGCATTGTCGTTGATTCGTTCGCCCGTACCTCCGACCCCTCGATCTTCGCCATGGGCGATTGCGTCGAGCTGCCATGGGAGGGCACGCGAATCCGCCTCGAATCGGTGCAGAACGCAGTCGACCAGGCGGACGCCGCCGCAGAGATCATTGCCGGTGGCGATAAGGCCTACGATCCAAAGCCTTGGTTCTGGTCGGATCAATATGACGTGAAGCTGCAGATTGCCGGCTTCAATCTCGGCTATGACGAGACGCTGCTGCGGCCCGGCGCGCGTGAGGGAGCCGCGTCCGTCTGGTATTTCAAGCAGGGCCGCTTCATCGCCGTCGACGCTGTAAACGATGCAAAGGCCTATGTTGCCGGCAAGAAGCTTTTAGAAGCGGGTGCCAATCCCTCCAGAGCGATTCTCTCGGATCCCGCGGCGGACCTCAAGCAGCTGCTGGCCTGATACGCCTCATATCTTCCAAGCACACGAGATTCGGCAGCCGGCTATTGCCGAATCTCGGAAAGAACGTGGGTGAAGGCGAAAAAGCGCTTGCGTCGATAAATGAATGGCCCTATCAGGGCCGCACCGGAGAGGTGGCCGAGTGGTCGAAGGCGCTCCCCTGCTAAGGGAGTATACCAGAAATGGTATCGTGGGTTCGAATCCCATCTTCTCCGCCATTTGATCTTGTGGCCCAACGTCTAGCATCGAACTTAGGTTCGCGTGGTCTGGTCGCTTCCTGCGACCGCCGCCTTCAGCTTCGCTGGTTCCCCCAAATTCCCTTATTGTGCTGGCGCCATGGTCGCCTTTATGCGCGGTCCGTCATGCCGCCTCGAAAGGGGTAAGGTAGAATCATCCGGGTACATGCATCGATTCGGGACGGTGGGGAGAACGGACTTTGGGTCCTCTGCTACCAGCGATCTGTATGGCAAAGAGTACAACTGGCGTTCAATTCTCAACTGAACCCCTTGTTTTGTCGGGCAATGGCCGCGTTACGGCCGAATCCCGCGTCTTGGGCTATACTGGGAGCCGCCGCATAAGTGCCCGTAGATTAAGGATTTTCTTAACGAAGTCTAAACCTACATTACCGCGTCGCCGTCGTTTTGTGTCCTTTCGGCAACAGGACTTACAGAAGGCTTACGCAAATCACCCTTTCCGAGAAGATGTCGATTGCGTGACAGAGCGCGTCTTGTATTTTCACTCTCGGAAGCGAGGGCGATTGATCGTCCACTTCTTGAAACGCGAGGATGGGACAGGGAATACCTTCGGGTAGTTCTCATTCTCGACAAAAACTTTGACTGGAGGTCAATATGAACATCAAGAGCCTTCTTCTCGGCTCCGCTGCTGCGCTGGCAGCAGTATCCGGTGCTCACGCAGCAGACGCTATCGTTGCCGCTGAGCCGGAGCCGCTTGAATACGTCCGCATCTGCGATGCATACGGCGCTGGCTACTTCTTCATCCCGGGCACCGAAACCTGCCTCAAGATCGGCGGCAAGGTTCGTACCGAAGGCAAGTGGTACGACGCTTACACCCCGAACACTCACATCGGTACGCTTTGGCACACCCGCGCTGAGCTGCAGCTGCAGACGGCTTCGGACACCGAATACGGCCCGCTGAAGACCAACACCGAAATGCGTTGGGACTGGCAGGAAGGTGGTTCGACCAAGACGAACCTGCTGCACGCCAGCATCAGCCTCGGTGGTTTCACCATCGGTAAGGAAGACTCGCAGTTCAACGTCTTCACCGGTTATGCCGGCGACGTCATCAACGACGACGTCATCGGTGATGGCCCGTACGAACTGAACCAGATCACCTACAACTACGACGCCGGCAACGGCTTCACGGCTGTGATCTCGGTTGAAGACAGCAATTCGGGCTACACCACGAACGCTGCTGGTGTGACTGTACCAGTCACGGGCCCCAACGGCGAAGACAGCCACAACCACTACGCTCCTGACGTTGTAGCCGGTGTTGGCTACAAGGCCGGCGCATGGGCCTTCAAGCTCGTTGGCGGTTACGACTCGATCGTTGAAGAAGGCGCCATCAAGGCTCGCGTAGACGCTGACTTCGGCGTATTCTCGGCCTTCTTGATGGGCGGCTGGAACACCGATGGCAGCAAGGTCAACAAGTATGCTAATGGCGACTCAATTGGCCAGAGCTGGGGTGATTGGGCTGTTTGGGGCGGTGCAAGCGTTCCGATCAACGAAAAGCTGAAGTGGAACCTGCAGCTCGCCTACACCGACAACAAGACCTTCTCTGCTACGACGAACGTCAAGTGGAATCCGGTTAAGAACCTGCTCGTCATGCCGGAAGTTACCTACACCAACTGGGACAACATCAATCAGGACCAGTGGGCTGGCGTTCTTCGCTTCCAGCGCAGCTTCTAATCTAGTATGACTTCGGTCATATGAGATTTTTCACTTCGGTGAGGAAAAGCCCGGTCGAAAGTCCGGGCTTTTTGCGTTGTCTATACCTGCATTTCCCTCCGATATTCGGGCTATCCGGGCGCAGCACGCTTTCCGCCACGGATATCGCTTGCCGGGCGGAGGTTTTTTCATGTAACCTTAAGTTGAACTTATTCTCGACGCCGCAGAAATATGACGAATTTGCGACGTGATTTTTGTGCAACGCACCGTTTGAAACGCGCGTCATAAATGCCGACAGTTTGTATCTGATATTGCTCTGAAAAAAACGATCTGTAGGGTCCAAATCAGAAGCAAGACTTACGGTCTTGGTTCTCCCAGATCAGGGGTCAACTTTAAAAACTAGGTAGGGTGGGGAACGCCGATTTTTCGGCGTGATGTCTTGCGCCTTATTGATATTGAAACTGGAGTTTCCAATGAACATCAAGAGCCTTCTTCTCGGCTCCGCTGCTGCGCTGGCAGCAGTATCCGGTGCTCATGCAGCCGACGCTATCGTTGCTGCTGAGCCGGAGCCACTGGAATACGTTCGCATCTGCGACGCATACGGTGCAGGCTACTTCTTCATTCCGGGCACCGAAACCTGCCTCAAGGTCGGCGGCATGGTTCGTACCGAAGGCAAGTGGTACGATGCCTACAACCCGAATACCCACAACGGCACTATCTGGCATACCCGCGCTCAGCTGAGCCTCGATACTGCATCGGACACCGAATACGGTCCGTTGAAGACCAATACTGTCATGCGTTGGGACTGGCAGGAAGGCAACACCACCACCACGAAGCTGCTCTGGGCGAACATCAGCCTCGGTGGCTTCCTCGTCGGTAAGGCTGACTCGCAATACAACGCCTTTACCGGTTATGCCGGCGACGTCATCAACGACGACGTGGTCTATGACGGCCCGTACGAACTGAACCAGTTGACCTACAACTACGACGCCGGCAACGGCTTCACGGCTGTGGTTTCCGTTGAAGACAGCAACTCCGGTGCGGATGCCTCTTCCTTCGGCGGCGCCTGGGTTAAGTCCGAGCAAAACCACTATGCTCCGAACGCTGTTGCCGGTATCGGCTACAAGGTTGGCAACTTCGGCTTCAAGGTCGTCGGCGGTTATGACTCGATCGTCGAAGAAGGCGCTATCAAGGCTCGCGTCGATGCCGACTTCGGCGTCTTCAAGGCCTTCTTGATGGGTGGCTGGAACACTGACGGTAAGAAGCTGAACCAGTATGCCGGTTCGAACCTCGACGCGTCTGCTTGCCCGGTTGGCCGTGGCGATCTCTGCGGCTGGGGTGACTGGGCAGTTTGGGGTGGCATTGGCGTTCCGGTCAATGACAAGCTGAAGTGGAACCTGCAGTTGGCCTACACCGACTCGAAGATCTTTGCCGCGACCACGAACCTGAAGTGGAACCCGGTCAAGAACCTGCTCATCGAGCCGGAAGTTTCCTACACCAACTTCGATTCTGTGAACCAGGATCAGTGGGCAGGTATCCTCCGCTTCCAGCGCAGCTTCTAATTCGGTCCGCCGAATCGACATCGACATCGACAGATTTTCTGATCTGACCTCCGATCAGAAAAGGGCAGGCCCGGTTTTCCCAACCGGGCCTTTTTATTGTGCACAATCCCGAAAGCCGATCAGCTCGCCTCAAAGCGCAGAGAGAAAGCTTCGAATGACTGCCGGGATATCGCCGAGATGCAGGAGAGGGGCATGACCTTGGCCCGCCACCGACTTGATGACCATGCCCGGATGTCGGCGCGCCATGTCTTCGATGGTGCGCGTGCTCAGCAGCTTGGTGTTTTCACCGCGAATCACCATCAGCGGAGTGTCGTTGAAGGCCTCGAATTGCGGCCAAAGGTCCGCAAGAGGTACTTCAAAATCAAGCGCTAGCAGCTGTTGGGCGATGGCCGGGTCATAATCGGCCACGGGTTTGCCATCACGAAAGTCATAGATCGCGCCGGCCATGTCCTGCCAGTCGCCGTCAGTAAGCGCCGTGAATGCAGCGCCGTGATTCTCTCGCAGTATGTTAACGGCATCGTCCCGGCCGGCCGGCTTTCTGTCTCGATTGAGATAGTCGCGAATTTCAACCAGGCCGGGCTTTTCGATCGCAGGACCGATATCGTTGAGAATGGCCGCTTTCAGAAGATCCGGACGGCTGGCCGCGAGCAGATGCATGACGAGGCCGCCGCGCGAGGTGCCGATGAAGACGGCTTGTGGGATGTCGAATGTGGAGCAGAGGCTAACGACGTCCTGGGTTTCAACCACGAGATTATAGTGGGATTTGTCGGCATCGCGTTCGGACTGTCCGCGCCCGCGGGCGTCGAGCGTCAATACTCTGTAGGGCGTAGCTGAATGATACGCCAAGAGCATCGCCAATTGGTGAAAGTCGCGCGAATTGCGCGTCAGACCCGGCAGGCAGATGATGGGCGGCCGTGCCTGTGTGGCCTGCGCGTCACCGATATAGTCTCGAACATAAAGCTTCAGGCCGTCCTCGGCCGCTATCGTTCGAACAAGGAAGCCGCTTTCGTCGTCGCTGCGCATGCATCGTGCCTCGTGCTTGGGATATCACGAGAAATGTAGCGTCAATCCCGCGGTCTGCACAACCGCACCCAAGCACGCCGGCCCGATCAGGTGCGGCCGTTGACGAGATCGCTGACGATATCGGTCTTCTGCCCAAGCCGGGCCTTGTAGACCTGATAGTTCTCCATGACACGCTGGACGTAGTTACGCGTCTCGGGGAAGGGGATGCGCTCTATCCAATCGATGACGTTGTCGAGCGATTTGCCGCGCGGATCGCCGTAACGGGTGATCCACTCGGGAACCTTGTTCGGGCCGGCATTGTAGGCAATGAAGGTCAGAATGTAGGAGCCGCCGAACGTGTCGATCTGTTCGCCGAGATAGTGAGCGCCAAGTGTGGCGTTATAGCCGGCATCCTGCGTCAGTTTTTCGGCGGAATAGGCTATGCCGTGCCGAACGGCGACCGCCTTGGCCGTCTTCGGCAGCAATTGCAGCAGGCCGCGCGCATTCGCCGAGGAGACCGCAGCCGGATTGAAGGCGCTTTCCTGTCGGGCGATGGCATAGGCCAAAGCTTTGCCGGAACCCGAGATATTGGCGTTCTGCGGAATGACGCCGATCGGGAAGGCGAGCGCAGCGACATCGACCCCGCGGCCATAGGCGATCTTGCCGATCTGCAACGAAAGCTGATGATTGCCGGAGCGCTCTGCCTGAGCCGCCAGCAAGGCGATTTCGCCAGGGCCGTCCAGCTGCCTCGCCAATGCGCGGTAGATTGCCTCGGCGCGCCAGCCATGTCCCGCTGCTTCGAGCCGCGAAATCGCCTGCACCGCCTCGCGTGCCTGAAAGCGCTGGCGATCGGTGGGCGAGGGGGAAGGATAGGTGACGTCTAGCGTCCGCCGGCCAAGTTTCTCGGCGGCAAGCTGGCCGTAGAACGTGCTGGGATAGGCCGCCGCCTTGGCATAGAAATCGGCTGCCTTGCCCGGGCCACCCGCCTCGGCTGCGCGTCCGAGCCAGTACCAGCCGCGTGATTGCGAGATCGGCCCATTCGACACCTGCAGGATCTTGCGGAAATGGCCCGATGCGCTCGCTCCGTCCTGCAGACCGCGCAAGGCATACCACCCGGCATGGAATTCGGCTTCGCCGACATCCTGCGGGCTCTCTGCGACGCTGGCGTCGACGACGCGATAGGCATCCTTGAAGTCGCCCTGATCCACCAACCCGCGGCTGACGATCCGCTGCTCGTTCCACCATTGGCCGGGGCTGACGAGTACGCTGCGATCCTTGGGCATCTGTCCAAGCAGGGTGGCGGCATTGTCATATTTGTTCTGCCAGCGCAGGTTCTTGATGCGCATGTAGAGATAGGCAGGATCCTTGCGCCATTGGGCGTCGATTGCCGCAATCAACCCATCGGCCTTGCTCGAGCGATCGTTGACTGCAGCCCAGGCCTTGTAGAGCGACTGTGCTTTCCCGAGGTCGCCGAAGCGTTTCGCCTGAGCGGTACGGTCGCGATAAAGCAGAAAGTCCATGCGAGCCTTATGATCGGCGGGCGACAGCAGCGCGGCGAATTCGGCGAGGATCTTGTCTTCGAAAGGCTTGTCGAGCGCCTCGGTACGCCAGATCTTGCGGATCAGCTTCGCAGCTTGCGATGCGGAGCCGCGCGCAACGAGCGCCCGAGACAGGATCACCGAGCCTTCCACGGTTTCCGGCTGGGTGCTGCCGAAGGCCGCGAGAATCTGTTCCGTGGACGGATTTTCGATGTAGAGCGCCCGCTCCGAGTTCGCACGCAGGCTGCTAAGACCCGGCCAACCGACAAGTTCGCGCGCAGCCGCGGCAATTTCTCCGGATGGGATGCCCGGCTGGCCGGAGGTCGCAATCGCCCAGGTCAGTATGTGACGGTCGAGCGTGCCTTCTCGCATGCTGTTGCGGACGGCAAGCGCCTGCATCGGGTTCTTGTTGGAGAGCGCATCGAGACCGGCCTTCAAGTCGCCATTGATCGGGGCAATGGCACCGCCACGCGGTATGGCGGCCGTGCTGATCGGATCCGGCGTCGACATCGCGACATCGCCGCGGATCGCTGTGGGCTGGCCGGAAGGTTGAGACGCAAAAGCGCCCCACGCAACCGCCAGGCCCATGGCGGTCCAGATCATCACAGGTCTTTTCATCCGGCTACTCACAAAACAATCAGGCCCTTTCCATTTGCCTAATGCTATATTAACGAAACCTTACCGGCGGTTCGAATTTCAATCAATTATCATATCGGAAACTGCCCCACACCAATCAAAGCGCGCTTGTCGCCGTCAAGCCGGCGCTTTATGGTGCGCGGATTCATAACCATGGATTGCGGCTGAAGCATGAAGGCAGCGCCGCTAGGAGACTTGTATGTTCCAGGGGTCCATTCCCGCACTCGTTACGCCCTTTACTGACGCTGGCAAGTTTGATGAGGCGTCCTTTGCCTCCCATGTCGAGTGGCAGATAAAAGAGGGTAGCCGCGGCTTGGTGCCCGTGGGCACAACGGGCGAATCGCCGACCTTGTCGCATGACGAGCACAAGCGTGTCGTCGAGCTTTGCATCGACGTGGCGAACAAGCGCGTTCCCGTCATGGCGGGCGCAGGCTCGAACAATACGCGTGAAGCGATCGAGCTTGCCCAGCATGCCGAAAAAGTCGGCGCTAACGCCGTGCTCGTCGTCACTCCCTATTACAACAAGCCGACGCAGAAGGGGCTCTTCGCTCATTTCGCCGCCGTTGCGGAAGCCGTGAAGCTGCCGATCTACATCTATAACATTCCAGGCCGTTCGGTCGTGGATATGACGCCGGAGACGATGGGTGCACTCGCCAATGCCTATGGCAACATTGTCGGCGTGAAGGATGCGACGGGCAAAATCGAACGGGTTTCCGAGCAGCGCATCACCTGCGGCAGCGACTTCCGCCAGCTTTCCGGTGAAGACGCGACGGCGCTGGGCTTCAATGCTCACGGTGGCATCGGCTGCATTTCGGTAACGGCCAATATCGCGCCGCGCCTCTGCGCCGAGTTTCAGGCGGCGACGCTTGCCGGCGACTATGCCAAGGCGCTGGAGTATCAGGACCGTCTGATGCCTCTGCACAAGGCGATCTTCCTTGAGCCTGGTCTCTGCGGTGCTAAGTATGGCCTTTCCCGTCTTGGTCGGATGAGCCGCAATGTCCGCTCGCCGCTATTGTCGACCCTTGAGCCTAGCACGGAAGCTGCGATCGATGCGGCCATGCGCCATGCCGGCCTGCTGAACTGAGGCCAATTGCAGACTCATTGCCAAACTCTGCGAGACCGCTCTCTTCACAAGGAGAGCGGTCTCGCTTATTTAGAGTGCTGAAACCTGGGCCGCGCTGTTAGCCGCAGCCGGAATGACGTCAGAAAAGAAGAAGAACAATCATGGCCCCCAAAGGTAGCCAGCGCGTAGTGAACAAGATCGTGGCGGAGAACCGAAAGGCACGCTTCAACTATGAGATCATCGATACATATGAAGCGGGTCTCGTGTTGAAGGGCACGGAGGTCAAGTCGCTGCGTGAAGGCAAGGCCAACATTGCAGAATCCTACGCTTCCGATGAAGACGGCGAGATCTGGCTCATCAACTCCTATTTGCCGGAATATCTGCAGGCGAACCGCTTCAATCATGAGCCGCGTCGCCGCCGTAAGCTGCTGCTCTCCGGCCGCGAAATCGGCAGGCTGCGTTCCGCCGTCAACCGCGAGGGCATGACGCTGGTGCCGTTGAAGATCTATTTCAACGATAGCGGCCGAGCAAAACTTGAGCTGGCGCTCGCCAAGGGTAAGAAGCTGCACGATAAGCGCGAGTCCGAGAAGGAACGCGACTGGAACCGCCAGAAGAGCCGGCTGCTCAAGGACAACGGCTAAAACCTACGGCATTGGCCGAACTGCCTTGATTCCCGGCGAGCAGCTGGGTTCCGTCAAGCATAGGTAAAGCAACGACAGAAGTCTGGCTTCGAAGACCGCAGGCAGCCATCAATTCGGCTTTATTGTTCGGCGTCGGCTTCCGTATGAGCCACATCTGCAGTGCGGTGAGCGCGTTCCGAGGGTTCGCGGCCGATTTCGGCCTTCAACGATACGAGGTCGATGAAGTGATCGGCCTGACGGCGCAGGTCGTCGGCAATCATGGGCGGCTGGGTCGCCATCGTCGAAATCACCGAAACCTTGCGGCCGCGACGCTGCAAAGCTTCCACCAGCGTCGTGAAGTCGCCGTCACCGGAGAAGATCACCAGATGATCGACGGTCTCGGATTGCTCCATGGCGTCGATCGCCAGCTCGATATCCATGTTGCCCTTGATCTTGCGGCGTCCCATGGAGTCGGTAAATTCCTTCGCCGGCTTGGTGATGACCTTGTAGCCGTTATAGTCGAGCCAGTCGATCAGCGGACGAATGGAGGAATATTCCTGATCCTCAATGAGGGCGGTGTAGTAATAGGCGCGCAGCAGATATCCACGTTTTTGAAACGCCTTCAGGAGTTTGCGATAGTCTATGTCAAAGCCGAGGCTCTTAGATGCAGCGTAGAGATTGGCGCCGTCTATAAAAAGTGCGATTTTCTCGCGTGGGTCAAACATCGCTTACATATCCACTGTTACAAAAACGTAATCTTTTTATTCAAAGGTAAGCTAAAACAAGGCCTTGTACAGCGTCCGAAGAATAATTCGAATTACTTTATGAATTATTCATATAGACGAGATTTAGGGCACGCTACGCGATATTCCAAGCAATCTTAGGTGGAATGCACCATTTGTCTAGGAGAATTTTAGCACTTTATGGGATTGCGCGCAGGGGCTCAAACAGGAAAAACTTGAATTTGCCATCGTTTGCTTGTATCGGCGTGCTACTCCGAGACATGATGACGACATCACGACCGCAAAGGACAGGCAATGGCCCGTGTCACAGTAGAAGATTGCATTGATAAAGTAGAGAACCGGTTCGAGCTCGTGCTGCTTGCCAGCCATCGCGCCCGCCTGATCTCGCAGGGCTCCTCCATCACCATAGACCGCGATAACGACAAGAACCCTGTCGTCGCGCTGCGTGAAATCGCTGATGAGACGCTGTCGCCCGACGACCTCAAGGAAGATCTGATCCACTCGCTGCAGAAGCATGTCGAAGTGGATGAGCCCGAGCCCGATCCGGCAAGCCTGCTTGCGGCCGGTGGTGCTTCGGCTGCCAGCGACGAGGAAGAAGACGTTCCGGAAGCCGTCACTTTCGACCAGATGTCGGAAGAAGAACTGCTGGCCGGCATCGAAGGCCTTGTTCCGCCGGAAAAAAGCGACGATTACTGATCGTCGATCTTGATGCTCCGGGCAGGAGCGATATGATGAGGGGATGCGTGCGCCGGTCATATGACTGGCGCGCTTTTGTTTTTGCGGGAGTAGCCTTGGAATGATGCGGCAATATGAGCTTGTTGAGCGGGTGCAGAAGTACAAGCCCGATGCCAACGAGGCGCTGCTCAACAAGGCTTATGTCTATGCGATGCAGAAGCATGGCCAACAGAAACGCGCAAGCGGCGATCCCTACATCTCCCATCCCCTCGAAGTTGCCGCCATCCTGACCGATATGCGCCTGGACGAATCGACCATTGCGGTCGCGCTCCTCCACGACACGATCGAGGATACGACGGCGACACGTGCCGAGATTGACGAATTGTTCGGCGAGGATATCGGTCGCCTGGTCGAGGGGCTGACGAAGATCAAGAAGATCGATCTCGTCACCAAGAAGGCAAAGCAGGCCGAAAACCTGCGCAAACTGCTGCTCGCCATTTCCGACGACGTTCGCGTGCTTCTGGTGAAGCTTGCCGATCGCCTGCACAATATGCGCACGCTCGATCACATGTCGCCGGAAAAGCGTGCTCGCATTTCCGAAGAAACGATGGAAATCTATGCGCCGCTTGCCGGCCGCATGGGCATGCAGGACATGCGCGAAGAGCTTGAAGAGCTCTCCTTCCGTCATATCAACCCCGAGGCGTACGACACCGTCACCAAGCGACTGGAGGAGTTGTCGCGACGCAATGAAGGCCTCGTCAAGAAGATCGAGACCGAGCTGCGCGATCTGCTGGTGGCCAACGGCCTTGCCAATGCCATGGTCAAGGGGCGGCTGAAGAAGCCTTACTCGGTCTTCCGCAAGATGCAGTCGAAGTCGCTCTCCTTCGAGCAGCTTTCGGACATCTATGGCTTCCGTCTTCTCGTCGACGACATACCGTCCTGCTATCGGGCGCTCGGCATCGTGCACACTCGCTGGCGCGTCGTTCCCGGTCGATTCAAGGACTACATCTCGACGCCGAAGCAGAACGACTACCGCTCACTGCACACCACGATCGTCGGCCCCTCCAGCCAGCGTATCGAGCTGCAGATCCGTACCAAGCGCATGCACGAGATCGCCGAGTTCGGTATCGCCGCTCACACGCTCTACAAGGACGGCGCAAACGGCAATGGCGATGGCGACGTTCTTTCCAAGGAAAGCAGCGCCTATTCCTGGCTGCGTCACACCATCGAGGCGCTGGCCGAGGGCGATAGTCCCGAAGAGTTCCTTGAGCATACGAAGCTTGAGTTGTTCCAGGATCAGGTCTTCTGCTTCACCCCCAAGGGCAAGCTGATTGCCCTGCCGCGTGGCGCGACACCGATCGATTTCGCCTATGCGGTTCACACCAATATCGGCGACACCACCGTTGGAGCCAAGATCAACGGCCGCATCATGCCGCTGGTGACGCGACTGACCAACGGCGACGAAGTCGAGATCATCCGTTCCGGCGTCCAGGTACCGCCGGCGGCCTGGGAAGAGATCGTCGTGACGGGCAAGGCACGCGCGGCTATTCGCCGTGCGACCCGGCTTGCCATTCGCAAGCAATATGCCGGCCTCGGCCACCGCATTCTGGAGCGCACCTTCGAGCGTGCCGGCAAGATCTTCTCGCGGGATGCCCTGAAGCCGGCCCTGCATCGTCTCGGCCAGAAGGACGTGGAAGATGCCATCGCCGCCGTCGGGCGAGGGGAGATGTCGTCGCTCGATGTGCTGCGCGCAGTCTATCCCGACCATCAGGATGAGCGCGTCACCGTCAAGCCGGCTGGGGATGAAGGCTGGTTCAACGTCCACAGCGCCTCCGGCATGATTTTCAAGATTCCCGGCAAGAACAAGGCCGATCTGGCCGATGATGCGGAGGCGCCACCGATCCGTGGTCTGGCGGCCAATGTCGAAGTGCATTTTGCACCGACGGGTGCCGTTCCCGGTGACCGCATCGTCGGCATCATGGAAAAGGGCAAGGGCATCACCATATATCCCATCCAGTCGCCGGTTCTTCAGCGGTTCGATGACGAACCCGAGCGCTGGATCGATGTGCGATGGGATCTGGACGAAGCCAACAAGTCCCGCTTTGCTGCCCGCGTCCTGATCAACGCGCTGAACGAGCCGGGCACTCTGGCAAAGGTCGCGCAGACCGTCGCCGATGTCGACGTCAATATTCGCGTTCTCAATACGGTTCGCGTCGCCGCCGACTTCACCGAGATGGCGCTGGACGTCGAAGTCTGGGATCTGCGTCAGCTGAACCAGCTTCTGGTGCAGCTCAAGGAGCTCGATTGCATCGCCACGGTGAAGCGGCTTTATGAGTGACGCCGCCCGGCGTCATGGTCGATTTGATGCTGCCTGCATATTTTGTGATCATTTTATGACCAAAAATGAGCAGCTTTCCGGATAGTTATGCGCTTATCGCATGGCTGTGTCTATTTTAGAGAGGTGGTAATTAACCTCTCTCGGGCCTATCTTCTGGTCATCGAAGAAACGAAACAGAGATGAGAGAAGACAATGTTTAGCCCGATCAAGAAAATCGCCCGCGCCCTGCGCGTTCCGAGCGTTGAAGAACGCGAGATGGCTTATCTGAATGGCTCGCACGACCGTTTTGACCTTGAATATCGTCAGCGTCAGGTCGATCGCGGTCTGTTCCGCCAGCGTTAACCGCTGCCAATACTTCCAAGACCAAGAAGGGCGTGCTGCTGCTGCGCCCTTGGAGCTTCCCGAACTTGCGGGAATGCTGCCTGAGAATGAAAGAACGTCTTTCTTTCTGCGTTAGCGCGGACGACGTTCCTAAAAGGGCCGTACTTTCGGCTTCTAACGGGCACTGGATATGTTTGGCCGGTCTTGTCATGACCGCCCGCAGTGCACTAGATAAGCCGCATGCTATTTCGTCGCCGAAAACCACTGACACTGAAGGAAAAGTTGCGGGAGCATATCTGGCCCCGCAAAGGTTTCGTTCGTTCTTTTCAATACTTTGGCAAGCGCCTCGTTCGCCTTGCAGCGTCGCCGCATTCGGTTGCGGCCGGCTTTGCCGCAGGCATTGTGGTGTCCTGGACACCGTTCATCGGCGTGCATTTCGTGATGGCGATCATTATCGCCTATCTGATCGGCGGCAACGTGATCGCGTCCGCGCTCGGCTGTCTGGCCGCCGGCAATCCCATTACCTACCCCTTCATCTGGGCTTTGACCTGGGAGATCGGCCATCTGATCCTGGCGCGCGACAGCAATAACCAGGGTGGCGGCGTCGATCTGCCCGCGCTTTGGCACAAGGGAGATCTCCTTCAAATCTGGGATCCGGTCCTGAAACCGATGCTGATCGGCGGCATTCCGCCTGCGATCGTCTCGGGCGTGATCGTCTATGCGCTGACCTATTATGGCGTGAAGACCTTCAAGACGCGCCGCAAGGAGAGGCTGATGGAGCGCGCCCGCGAGCGCCTGGAGCTTGCCGAGAATTCGTCGAGCGTCTGACATCAAACTGACCTGACATCACACTGACGTCGTCTGGGCCGCCGGGAGGGCCGCATCATGATCATCGGCATTGGCAGCGATCTCATCGACATTCGTCGTGTCGAAAAGACGATGGAGCGCTTCGGCGCCCGCTTCACGGATCGCTGCTTCACCGATATCGAGCGCGCCAAATCCGAAGGCCGCAAGAACAAGGCCGCGTCCTACGCCAAGCGCTTTGCCGCCAAGGAAGCCTGCTCAAAGGCATTGGGTACCGGACTGGCGCAGGGCGTGTTCTGGCGAGATATGGGCGTCGTCAATCTGCCAAGCGGCAAGCCGACCATGCAATTGACGGGAGGCGCGGCAGAAAGGCTGGCTTCCATGCTGCCTGAGAATCATCGCGCTGCCATTCATTTGACGATAACGGATGATTTTCCTCTTGCTCAGGCCTTCGTGATCATCGAGGCATTGCCGATAGAAGGCTGAATCGCTGTCGGATGCTGCTTTTGACACCAGCGGCATTGCCGCGGTGATTTGAAGCGAGTAGAGAGAAGCCGAATGCAAGATGCGCCGGTGGGGTGCGAAAAAGGAACAAGACTGCGTGTCCGAGAAAGCCGTTAAACAGCAGAATGCTCTGTGGGAAAACATCAAGGTCATAGTTCAGGCGCTTGTCCTGGCCATGATCATCCGCACGGTTCTATTTCAGCCATTCACCATTCCGTCAGGCTCGATGATGCCGACGCTTCTTGTCGGCGACTACATCTTCGTCAACAAGTTCGCCTATGGCTATTCGAAGTATTCGCTGCCGTTCTCGCCGAACCTGTTCAGTGGCCGCATCTTCTCCAGCGAGCCAAAGCGCGGTGACGTGGTTGTATTCCGTTTCCCGCCCAATCCTGATGTCGACTACATCAAGCGCGTTGTCGGTCTGCCCGGCGATCGCATCCAGATGAAGAACGACGTTCTCTATATCAACGGTCAGGCAGTGCCGCGCGAGCCGCACGGCACCTTCGCGTCTGATTACAGCCAGGAGCCGGGTGACAAGATCCCCGTCTACAGTGAGCGCATGCCGGATACCGGCAAGGTCTACGATACGCTCGATCTTTCGCCGAATTCACGCGGTGACAACACGCAGGAATACGTCGTTCCGGCCGGACATTATTTCATGATGGGCGACAACCGCGACAATTCCGACGATAGCCGCTTCGATGTCGGTTACGTGCCGTTCGAAAATCTGATTGGTCGCGCCAGCGTCATCTTCTTCTCGCTCGGCCACGACACGTCGTTCCGCGAAATCTGGAAATGGCCGACCAACATGCGTTGGGATCGCCTCTTCAAGGTTGTCGAATGACGAAAGTGCAAACGCTCTCGCAGGCGGATCGCGTCAAGCTTGAATCTGCGATAGGCTACGAGTTTGCCGAAACGGATCGCCTCGATTGGGCGCTGACACATGCCAGCGCCCGCACGCACAAGTCAGGCAATTACGAGCGGCTGGAATTCCTCGGCGACCGCGTTCTCGGCCTATGCATCGCCGAGCTTCTGTTCCGTACTTTCGGGACGGCAACAGAAGGCGAGCTTTCGGTTCGCCTCAATCAGTTGGTGAGCGCCGAAACCTGCGCCGAAGTTGCCGACGAGATGCAGTTGCATCTCTACATTCGCACCGGTGCCGACGTGAAGAAGCTGACCGGCAAGCGCATGCTCAACGTGCGCGCCGATGTCGTCGAAAGCCTGATTGCGGCGCTTTATCTGGATGGTGGCCTCGAAGTGGCGCGCACCTTCATTCTGCGCTACTGGCAGCGCCGCGCGGTTCGGCCCGACGGGGCGAGACGCGATGCAAAAACGGAACTGCAGGAATGGGCGCACGCGAAATTCGGTGTAACCCCGATCTACAGGGTTGATGATCGCAGCGGACCGGATCATGATCCTCGCTTCACAGTGACCGTGGAAGTGGCAGGAACCGCGCCCGAAACAGGAATTGATCGCTCCAAGCGCGCGGCCGAACAGGTGGCGGCAACGCGGATTTTGGAGCGCGAAGGCGTATGGCAGTCTCAACCCTCTGAGAAGTGATTGCCGAGAGCATTTCGGGAAAAATGCGCTGCAGTTTTCCGTCTGGAATGCGGAAGAGCAAGAAGACAGCATTTCCAGGAAAAGTGCATAGCGGTTTTCCGTGGGGAATGCCGAAAGAAACAAGAGTATTGAGCCTTCCCGTGGTCGGAATGAGATCGGGGAGGCCGTGGAAACGACGGAAAAGATGACCAATCAACAAGATGCGCCCGCCGACGACGGCACGGTTGAACATGGCGGCCCGACCCATTCCGGCTTCGTGGCCCTCATCGGCCCGACCAATGCCGGCAAGTCGACGCTGCTCAACCGGCTCGTTGGCGCCAAGGTTTCGATCGTCAGCCACAAGGTGCAGACGACGCGCGCCGTCGTTCGCGGCATCGCTATTCACAATAATGCGCAGATCGTATTCATGGATACGCCCGGCATCTTCAAGCCGCGCCGTCGCCTCGACCGCGCCATGGTGACGTCGGCCTGGGGCGGCGCCAAGGATGCCGATCTCATCATGTTGCTGATCGACAGCGAGCGCGGTCTGCGCGGCGACGCCGAAGCCATTCTGGAAGGGCTGAAAGAAGTTCCGCAGCAGAAAATCCTCGTGCTCAACAAGATCGATCGCGTCCGCCGCGAGGACTTGCTGGCGCTTGCCGCCGCCGCCAATGAGAAGATCGCCTTCGACCAGACCTTCATGATCTCCGCTGAGAATGGCTCCGGTTGCGACGATGTGATGGACTATCTGGCAAAGACACTGCCGGAAGGCCCCTGGTATTATCCCGAGGATCAGATCTCCGATCTGCCGATGCGCCAGCTCGCTGCCGAAATCACCCGCGAAAAGCTGTTCCTGCGTCTGCATCAGGAGCTTCCCTATTCCTCGCATGTCGAGACGGAGAAGTGGGAGGAGCGCAAGGACGGCTCGGTTCGCATCGAGCAGGTGATCTATGTCGAGCGTGAGAGCCAGAAGAAGATTGCCCTCGGTAAGGGCGGCGAGGCGATCAAGTCGATCTCGACTGCATCGCGCAAGGAGCTCTCCGAGATACTGGAGCAGCCTGTCCATCTCTTCCTCTTCGTCAAGGTGCGCGAGAATTGGGGCGACGATCCGGAGCGCTTCCGGGAAATGGGCCTCGACTTCCCGCACTGATGGAACTTTGCTCCCCTGAATGCTTTATATTGCAACAGTTTATCGGGCGCGTCGCCTGAACTGATGCAACTCAGGGGAGCGTTTCATGACGAAGGCCGCGGCGATGCATGGACAGCGAACTCCATGTCAGGAATGTCCGCTGAGGTCTCTGCCGCATTTTCGGGAATTCGAGCGTGACGAGCTGAATTTCATCAGCGGCTTCAAGAAAGGCGAGTTGCTCGTCGATGCGGGCGCTACCATCTTTCTGGAAGGCGCCCATAGCGCGCATCTCTTCACCATCCTGTCCGGCTGGGGCTTTCGCTACAAGACGCTGGAGGATGGCCGACGGCAGATCCTCAACTACGTCATGCCGGGCGATCTTATCGGGCTGCAGGGCTCGATCATGGGGGAGATGCAGCATTCCACGGAAGCGCTGTCGCCGATC
The DNA here is from genome assembly GCF_047445805.1 of Rhizobium sp. BR 314. Taxonomy (NCBI): domain Bacteria; kingdom Pseudomonadati; phylum Pseudomonadota; class Alphaproteobacteria; order Hyphomicrobiales; family Rhizobiaceae; genus Rhizobium; species Rhizobium sp. BR 314. Next base: position 228,544 of record NZ_JARWLA010000002.1, read on the forward strand.
TCGCTTTGTGTCTTCGAGCGCACGGAACTGATGACGCTTTACAACTCCCATCCGCCTCTTGCTTTCGATCTGACCTGGATTGCGGCACGCGAAGAGCGGATTCTGGACGAACATTTGCTCAGCATCGGACGCCGATCAGCCCTTGAGCGAGCCGCCTATCTCATTGCCTATCTGTATCAGCGCGCCCACGCTCTTCGTCTCTTCAACGGCAGCAAAGTCATTCCCATCACGCAGCAGCATGTCGCCGATACGCTCGGCCTTTCCGTAGTCCATACCAATAAGACGTTGAAAAAGCTGGCCGGGCGCGGACTGATTCTCTGGCAGGATCGCGGCTGCAGCGTTCTGGATGCGAAGGGCCTCGCAGATGTAGCCGGTTGGGACAATCCTGATTCGGGCAAGCGACCCTTCATTTGACGATATTTATTGTGATCAGCGACATGTCTTTTTTAAATGCCGGCCTCAACTGTATCAGCTTAGATTAATACGTCCGTCACTTTTCGACCAGTTTCATTCTTTACTAACCCCGGCGGCAAAAGCGATTGGAGCACATCGACGAGCCCATAGTACCGCAATGCAAAAAGTGCGAAGCGGGTTGCAGGCGAAGTCATGTCACAACAGACCTAGCCAGGAACGGATGGGAAACCTTCCATTCAATACGGGCCGATGATTGGCGCCGGAGGGATAGATGTGGAATTTCTTAACGGGCCGTATGGCTTGGTGCATGCATTTGGGGATGACGTTGAGATGATGCTTCAACGTGTCCTTATTCTTGAAGACAATCTCATTATTGCGATGGAGGTGGAGGAAATACTGCGCCTTGTCGGGATTGGGCAAGTTGAAATTGCCTCGAATTTGGAACAGGCGGTTAGCGCCATTCACTCCGATAGCTATGATTTCGCGATGCTGGACGTCAATCTGGGGGAAACGACGAGCTTCGGCTTCGCGCGTTTGCTGCTGGAGCGCGGCATCGCCTTCGGTTTTGTCAGCGGCTATTCCGATACGCTGGACTTTCCGTCGGACCTGCGGCATGTGCCGCTTTTGAACAAGCCTTTCGATGAGCAAGCCATGCGGCTTTTCGTCCAAACGCTGTCGGCCATCGGCAAACCCTCCGCCATGTGACATCAGGGGTCATTTGTCCTAAACTCGAATCGAGACATTCTTTTAGGATAAACCGGCCGATGCAGTGGCAAGACCACGCGATCATCTTGGGCGTCAAGCGCCACGGCGAGACCAGCGTCGTCGTCGAGGTGATGACGCGGTCGCGGGGTCGTCATATGGGAATGGTGCGAGGTGGCAGGTCTCGCTCCATGCAGCCAGTGTTGCAGGCCGGCAATCTCGTAGAAGCGACCTGGCGAGCGAGGCTGCACGAGCATCTGGGCGAATTTCGTATGGAACCGGTGACGTTGAGAGCGGCGCGGCTGATGGAAACCGCCACCGCCGTCTACGGCGTGCAGGCGATGGCTGCCTTGCTTCGGCTGCTGCCCGAGCGCGACCCGCACCCGCATCTTTACGATGCGCTCGACGTCATTCTGGAAAACCTGCAGAACCCCGCCGACGCCGGCGAACTTTTCGTGCGCTTCGAACTTGCCGTCTTGAACGATCTCGGTTTCGGTCTCGATTTGACCGAATGCGCGGCCACCGGCGGGCGTGAGGATCTGGCCTTCGTTTCGCCGAAAAGCGGGCGGGCCGTCTGCCGCGCAGCTGGCATGCCATGGGCGGATAAGATGTTGATCCTGCCGCCATTTCTGACGACCGGAGCCGTGGTCGCTGCGGATGGAGACAGCCTCTCTGCTGCCTTTCGTCTGACCGGGTTCTTTCTGCATCGCCACGTCTATGAGCCGCGCGGCATTCAGATCGCCGCGGCGCGCGAGGGCTTCATCCAGGCGGCGATGAAAGCACTGAACGCGGCATCCCTGGAAACGCCGCAGGAGCGGTCGGCCGTCGCCACCAAAATATAGAGCATGATCCCCAAGCGCAGGCGGGTGGGATCATGCTCAGGGCATGGCTCCAAGCGGAAAGATCGCTCGGTCAAACAGCCATATTGGACGCTGCCGACATCACCTCGCGCGGGGCGGGAATGCCGAACATATGACGACCGGCCTCTTCGGCCTCGGTGAAGCACCAGCGAATGACACCATCCCGATCGAGCAGGAATTCGCCGACGAGCTGGCCTTCGCCTGTCGCAACCATATGTTTGTCGTCCTCGGTGATTTCATAGCCATCCGCCTTGTCGAGGAACTCCATCGCCGTCATCGGATCCATCGGCTGGGGAAGTTCGCTCGGCATTTCGATGCGCATCGACCGCACCGCGCTTATGCCGACCTTGCGCGGCCAGTCCGTCTCATCCTCGGTGAACTCGACATTCGGCAAACCGAAGGCTCTATGCGATACCCGCTCCGGATCGGAAGCAGCCAGCAGATTGGGAAGCGGATGGTACCGGAAGTAGAGCCGGGCGCGTTCGATCGGCGTGTTGACGACTGTCAGGCTGTCGATGCCTTTCTCCTGAAGGGCACCCGTGAGTTCGGACATTGCGGCGATCTGACGGCGGCAGAAGGGACAATGCAGTCCTCGGAATAGTCCCACAAGCACAGGCCTCTGGCCGCGAAAATCGTCGATCGCGATCTTGCCCTGGCGAGTGATCGCATCCAGCACGACATTCGGCGCGCGATCTCCCGGCTGTAACGGTCTTTCGGTATGGTTCTCCTGCATGTCTCGTTCCTCCCTTTATCTCCTTGAATAGGTTCTCCCAACAGATCTCCGGCGACCGTCACAACGAGGACAGTCAGTCGAGAAACGGCAATACGACAAGCGTGCCCGGATCGAGGTTGTGGCGGGCACATACATCTTGAGCCAGCGTGAAAAAACGCTCCGCCTCGACCAGGTCGTCATGTTCCAGGCTTAGTGTCGCCAAGCCATCATAGCATGGAAAGAGCAATTGCGGCTCATCGATTTCCTTCGCAACCTCAAGGGCTTCCTCGTAATATTTGCGCGCGAGCTTCGGCTTTCCGTGACATTGATGGATCTGCCCCAGAACGATCAAGGGCACGGACAAGTGGTCACGCTGATCCAGCGCCCGGTCGATTTCCACGGCCTTCTCGGCTGCCGGCACGCCCTCGGCGGCACAGCGGTCGGTAAAGGTACAGCAGGAAACGGCAAGGTTCGCGAGAAGGCGTGCCTGAAAGCCGAGATCGCCAATACGGGTCGCGACCTCCAGCCCGCGCCGACAGATCTTGATCGCGTTGGCTGGATCTACAATGGTGTAGAGCACGCCGAGATTGGAATAGGCGCGACAGGCAGCGCTTTGCAGATCGGCCTTTTCGGCGACAGTGAGGCTGCGCTCCACCTCCTGCACAGCATCGCGGCGGCGGCCAAGCCGCGCCAGTGCTGCACCCTTGGTGTTCAGGGCCTCCGCCATGGCGCGCGCCGCCTCTCGTCCGGCTTCGGTCGTTCCGTCGATGGGAAGCGTCTGCAGCCGTTGCAGGGCCTGCGTCGCCCATTCGGCAGCTGCCGCCTGATCGCCCATGCGGAAGGCAAGATGGCCACGCTCCTGCAGGAGATGCGCGTGTTCGACTGGCGCGTCGATCGTCGCGATCATCGCTTCCGCCTCGGCGCAATGTGCCTCCGCTTGATCGCGGCGTCCCGCCTCGAGATGCAGCCGGCCGATCTTGCGCAATATCCTGGCGGCCGCAATTCGATCGTCACCGTTGCGATGGATCGCGAGCGCCCGTTGATAATGGCTCAAGGCGGCATCGCGGCGACCGGCGGGGCCACAGAGATCGGCCAGACGTTCCAGCAGCGCCGATTGCTCCGGCGCCACCTCCGGCTCGTTTTCGAAGGTTGCGAGCGCCTGGCGATAGAGCCGCATGGCATCGTCATTGGCGTAGGTCTTGCGTGCCATATCGCCCGCTGCCATCAGATAGCCGGCGCCCTTCGCCTTTTCCGTGGTCAGGCTGAAATGATGGCCGAGCTGGGCCAGATGCTCGGGCCGATCCGGCGTTGCGCCATATTGGCGTTCCAGAACACGGCCGATCCGGTGATGCAGCTCCATGCGCCGCTGCAGCAGGAGATTATGGTAGATGACGTCGTGCAGCAGCGACTGGCTGAAACGATAGGTGGGAGAAGCACCGGCATCCGGCCCGCGCAACTCCTCGATCATATCGGTATCGCAAAGATAGTCCAACGCCGCGTCGATGACATGAGGTTCGCTGGCAACGCTGCGCAGCAGAAGGGTGTCGAACTTCGGGCCGACCACCGCCGCCTCCTGCGCCAGCCGTCTGATCTCCGGTGGTAGACGATCGACACGGGCGAGCAACAGGGCCTGCAGATTGACCGGAATATTGACATCGGTGTCTTCCGCAGCAAGTTCCCAGCGCTGACCGTCATTGTGCAGCCCACCCATGTCGATCAATCCTCGAAGAATCTCTTCGATGAAAAGTGGATTGCCACCCGCACGATCAAGAATGCGTTTGCGCATTGCGGCCGGCAGCTTGCCATGATCCTCGCGGAAAAAAGCAGCAAGCAGCTTCTGCCCATCTGCCGCGACGAGCGAACCGAGACGCTGCACCGTGACGCTGACACGATTGGAATCCAGCGGATCGATCTGCGATGTGGGTCGGTAGATCGCAAGCAGCATCAGCCGGCTGCGCTCCAGCCGATCCATCATGAAGCGAAGCACTTCCAGCGAGGCGGCATCGGCCCAATGCAGGTCCTCAATGACAAGCAGCAGCGGACCCTGCGCCAGGCGCCGCTCGAAGACGGTCCGCACGGCATAGAAGATCTGCCGGCGCAATTGCTCCGGCTCGATGTGCCGCAGCGCTCCGCTCGGATAGCCGAGACCAAGCACATGCAGGAAAAGCGGTAGAAGCCCGTCGACATCCTCCTGTGTGAGGTCAAGTGCGCGGAATCCATTCGCTAGCAATTGTCGCGTCCTGTCGAGATCGTCCCGCTCGCCGATGCCGTAGGCGCTGCGCACGACCGCGGCCAGTGTCCCATAGGACTGTTCGCCGAGAGGCGAGCAGGTGGCTTTGCGGATGGCGAGGCCCTGAAAGCGGACGGCATTGCCGGCAATTCCAATGAACTCGTTGGCCAGCCGCGATTTGCCGATGCCTGCATCGCCAATGAGACGGACGAGTTGTGCCGCACCGCCGCAGGCAAGGTCGAGGCAGGTCAACAGCCGAGACAACTCCGTATCCCGCCCGATCATCGGTGCCTGAAGGCCGAAACTTTCGAGACCGCGCGCCGTATGTGGCGCTTCCAGTGGCCCCGTCAGCCGATGCACAAGCACATTGCCGCTTTTGCCGCGCAAGCTTTGGGCACCGAGATTGTCGAAGGCGAAAGCATGGCGGGTGAGGCGATAGGTCAGCGGTCCAACGAGGATATCGTTTTCGCCGGCCATCGATTGCAGGCGCTGGGCCGTGTTCACCGTATCGCCGGTCACGGAATAGGATTTTGCGCTGATGGCGCCGAAGCCGCCGGTGACGACAGGACCGCTATTGATGCCGATATGCAGACGCAGCGGCACGCCGGCGCGGGGCTGCCAGCGCTCGCCGACCTGCGTCGCCCGCTCGATCATGTTAAGTGCTGCGTTCAGTGCCCGCACCGGGTCGTCTTCATGGGCGACCGGCGCGCCGAACAAGGCCAGCAGCGCATCGCCGACGAACTTGTCGACGAAGCCGCCATAGGCCTCGACCGCCTGCGTCATCTCTTCGAACAAGTCATTCTGCAACACCCGCATGACTTCCGGGTCGATCTGCTCGCTCAGCGTCGTGAAGCCGCAGAGATCCGCAAAAAGCACGGTCACCGGCCGCCGGTCGGCATCGCCATCGGATTTTGCCGGCACCGTCTCGACGTTCGATTTGGCAGTGGCGGTGGGAGGAGGGGATCTCTTGTCGGAAGTCGCGGCGCCGCAACGGGGGCAGAAGACGAAATCCGGTTGGCAGGGATAGCCGCAAGCGGCACAAGCGATAGGTTGCCTTGCTCCGCATCGCGGACAGAAAGCAAAGCCGCTCTGAATATCGAAACCGCAGCCGGCGCACTCCATCGGACGCACCTCGCGCAAGCCCGCACGCCACGGCTGGCTTAGCCGCAACCGACGGGTTCAAAACGAGCGACAAGCATGCGCCTGCTGGGTTAGCTCCGCAAGCTAAACAAACGGCGGAACGACTATCGCCGCTTGAGCGCCCAGCCCTCCGGCCGTTCCTCGAGCACCGTCACTGCATCGCCGATCTTCACCGAGCCATCGCCGCGCGGCACGGCATTCCAGCCGAAGAGCGGGCCGGGAACGCGGCGGTCGGCCGACATGCGGATGCGGCCCATGGCAGGCATCGGGTTCGGCACGTCACGCGAGCCGGTCTTCTGGTCCTGGGTCGTCATGATGCAGCGTGAGCAGGGCTTGACGAGATCAAGGCGAATACCGCCGACCTCGATCGCTGCCCAGCGATCTTCCGGCCATTCTTCATCGATATCGATGACGATGTTCGGACGAAAGCGCTCCATGCCGACGGCACCTTCCCCATGGGCGGCCAGATTGGCATTGAGCGCCTTCAGAGAGCCCGTCGTGGTGACAAGGATCTGATAGCCATCGACGAAGGTAACGGTTGAATCGTCGCCCGCCCATTCCGGGCTGGCGAGGCGCTTGGCGAGCCTGTCGAAGAAAACCATCCTGACCTCGCGGCCAAGCCAGCCTGACAGAGCCTTGTTGGTCTCCTCATCCGCGACGGATGCGCTGACCGCTGATTTCCAGACGACGACATCCATGCGATTGTCCGGGTGTGGCGGCGGCACGATGATATCGGGCTTTCCCTCCATCCTCAGGCGCAGATAGGAAGGGCCGGGTTGGATATCGATCTGCGCCAGCGCCTGCAATTCGCGCTGGGTGATGAAGTGGCCGGAAGGGTCGACCAGCATGGCGCGGCGATCGCCTGCCAGACCGAAAGCGTCAACGGCGGCCGAAGGGATGGCGATGCCGCGTGCGCTCTTGAGCGGATAGATGAAAAGATCGCTGACGCGCATGGATAGCCCTCAGATTTCGTCGATGAACATAGCGAGCACGGTTTTCAGCCGATCATGCCGCGCTTCGGCAAATTTGCGTCCGGTCTCGGTCTGGAAACCGTCCGCAAGTTTGAACAGCTTTGTCTCGAAATGGTCAATGGCGAAGCGCTTATCGTCGAGTGGTCGTTCTGTCGCAAGCGCGTCGAAGGGATCGTAGAGAGACGAGCCGAGACGCCCTGCGATGTAGAAGCAGCGTGCAGCGCCCACCATGCCGATTGCATCCAGCCGGTCGGCATCCTGTAGCATCTTCGCTTCCAGGGTTTCGGGCGGAAGATTGGCGGAGAAGCTGTGGGTGGTGATCGCATGCGCGGCAGCTGCAACATCCTCGTCCGCCCAGCCGATTTCCCGCAGGATGCCCGATGCCTTCTCTGCGGCTAGCCGTGAGGCCTGTGCGCGATGCGGCGAATTCTTCTCCACGGCAACGCAATCATGCAGCAGCACGGCGGCGGCAAGGATTCGTGCATTGCCGCCTTCCTCAGCCTGGATCGCCATGGCGTTGCGGAAAACCCGCAGGATATGGGCGATATCATGCGAGCCATCGTCCCCATCGGCAGCATGTGGAATGAGATCCGCAGCCAGCGTTTCGAACGGGGCAAAGGCCCGCGCCATCCTGTTGGTGTCCATTGTGGCAAGCGCTCCGGAATGATCTGTCGGCAGAGCCACTTCCCTAACGGGCGAAAGGATTCGCCGCAATCACTCCGTGGCTTTCTTCCGTGTCAGGATCTTCTGGTAGAACAGGCCGATGCCGATCAGCACTGCGCCGAGGCCGATGAAGGAGAGGGCGCGCAGGAAGCCTTCAAGATTTGCCATGTCGATAAGGAAGGCTTTGACGACGGCGATGAAGACCAGCACCGCCGATGCAATGCGCAGGCTCCGCGCTTCGAAGCGGGCGCCTAGCCCAAGAAGGGCGATGCCGATCAGCAACCAGACGACCGAGTAGGAATAGAGCTCGCCCTGGATGAAATCGTTCCAGAAGGGAATGTACTCCCCCTGCCAGAAGCGGCGCACCGTCAGCGTTGCCCAGGCAAAGGCCATCACAGCCCCGGCAACGGCCAGCATCGCAACATAAGGCGGAGGCCGCCGGTTTCGTGCCAGCAGCGCCAACCCGCCATAGGCGATGGCGGGGAGGAGGTAGCCCAGCAGCAGCAGGTTGAACAACGGGATGCGGCCGGTGCTCTCGCCCGTTATGAACGGGTTCAGTCCGAGCAGGTGCAGCGTCAGGATCATGATGACCGACAGCGTGCCCAGCGCCATGCTGCCGTATCGGAAGACAGGGCTTGCGGTGCTAAGGTCCAGGGCCATCAGCGTCGCGGAAGCGCCAATCGCCAGCAGCGTGTAGATCGACTGTTCGCCGAGCGTCGGAACCGCGTCGTTCAGGACGCCACCGTTCATGGCGTGGCGCACCAGGATGGCGATCGTCAGCAGAACGAGGAACGACGCCAAGGCCTGAAGCGTGCTGCGCAGACGGATGTTGGGAGTGCGGCGGACCATGAAGGCAGCCACGGCTGCGAGCGCCGCGGGGATGCCATAGCCCGCCAGTAGCATATTGAAGACCGGCGTCGTGCCAAGCTCGGCCGGATCGACGATGGTCGGCTGCCAGGCGATGCGCGCCATAGCAGCGATCAAGGCTGCGATCATCGTCCATGGCAGGACCGGCCAGTCTCGCGCCCGTCCGATGAGCAGATAGGCAATGCCGAGGAGCGGCAGCAGAATGGTCGGCACGGCGTGATGTGTGAGCATATGCAAGGCAAACACTGCGGCAGCGAATGAGCCGGCAGCCAGAACGTTGGTCGGCAGATTCCATCCGTCGCCCGAGCGGCGATATTGCCATTCGGCGAGCGCCAGCAGCGCGACGGCGAGCCCGATGCCATAGAGACCATGCAGCCAGTCAACAATCCAGTTGCCGAAATTGACAAAGCTGATCGCGGCGATGGCGAGCGGCACGACGACCATGATCCCGCTCCAGAGCGCGGCAAACGGTTTTTCGCTCTCCGCAAAACGCCGCAGGAAGAAGCTGCCGATCAGCACGAAGATCGCGCCGAGGCCGAGTGCTTCGTAGATCACCACGTTTTGCATACGCGCGAGTGCATCGACGATGCTGGGGTCGAGGCCGTAGATCCAGTTCGTCAGCAGGCCGAACACGCCCAGGATGGCAACGGCCGCAGACAGGACTGCCGCCCAGGCCGCATGCAGCCGGCCGGCGCCGAAGGCGGCCACCGCTGCGACAAGCGCCGCGAACATGAACACGGCATCGACGATGGGATATCCGTAGGCAAGGCTGTCGCCCAGCAGCGAGAGAGCAACCGTCAGGGCGCCGATCGTTGCCGTCAGCGTCATGCCGAGTGGTGGACGGGCCAAGAACGCGCCCCAGCCGTCGCCGCCGCGCCGCTGCGGCGGATCGGATTCCGTCTCTATCGTTGCGTCATTTATCGCCATCACGGCAGTCTGGTAGCGTCCGGGCCAGAGGAAGATGGTGCCGCCGAGCATGGCGAGGACAGAAAATGTGGCAGGCGCGAAGTCCACAACCGGGCTGTTGGAGATATAGACCAAGGGCCAAAGGCTGAGCAGCGCGTTGGCAAGCGATGGTGCGATCATCCAGCGGCGCAGCCGCGACGCTAGAAGGGTCGCGAGCCAGGTTAGAACGAGGTAACCGAAAAGGACCCAGGGTCTTGGCGCGGTTGGCGCTACAAGGGCAGGGGTGACCATCGAAGCGAGCAGACCGAGGCCCGCCAGCGCCTGTCCGTGCAACAGCGACAGGGCAAGGGTGGCAAGCGAGATCAGTGCGAGGAGAACAAAAGCCGTTGCCGGTCCGATAAAGCCGTAGATGCCATGTGCGGCATAGGTAGAGCCGAATAGCGCCACGACGCCTGCTGCGGTCAATACGCCAGGCACCATCGCATTCTGGAACGCATCGCCAAGGACCGGCGCGGAACGGCGGCGGATGACTTCGCCCGCTGCAACGAGGATCAGACCGAAGATCGCCGCAAGCACGAGGCGGACGCCCGGGCTGAGGAGACCGCTCTCGATCGAATATTTGACCATGAAGATGCCACCGAGGGCGAGCGCGATACCGCCGACCCAGACCGCCCAGCGTGCACCGATCGTGCTTTCCAGGCTTTCCTTCGGTTTCGTCGTTTCCGGAAACGTGATCTCCGCGCCGCCATCCGTCAGCATGTCGGCAGCGGTCCGGGCCGCCAGGGCCGGTTCTTCCGTGTCATCCGTGGGCGAGGTCTCGATCGCGGCTTCGGTTGCCTGGATATGCCCGGCTTCGCTCGGTAGCGGCGCAGCGTCAGTCTGTGTTTCCTCTGCTCCGGCTGAGTCGGACAGATCCGCGGGGAGCATCTTGCCAGCAATGGCGTTCTGCAGCTCTTGGATGCGAATTTCCAGTCTCTTTATCCGCCGGTTGTATCCGAGCAGTATGAAAAAACCGGCGATCACGACGACAAACGGTAGCAGCTCCATCAGGTCCTCTCCGTGGGCAATCACTCGTACAATATACCAATTGGACCGAACAGTAAGGATTTGCGGCCAAATTCGTCTATGATTCCAGTGGATTATACCTGAAAGCTTGGCGAAAGCGGTCGGGAGAATATGCGTTGGTTCCGATTTACCAATTGAAAATTATAGTTAATGCCCATTAATAATTCGTATTTACTGATAGAGCGAAGCAGCTTATCAAAGACTCATAGTCTGGCCCTGAATGTTGTGAGGGCGAACGACGTCGCATGAGGCGGCTCCTACCACAGGAGATTCGAATGTCCCATGTATCTTCCGTATCCAATAGTTCTTATCCTTATCGCGGCACGCTCGCGCGTCTCGATACCAATGGCGATGGTATGCTCAGCGGCGAAGAACGCGAAGCTGGCGAGCGCCCCGGTATTTTCCAACAGAATGCCGATAATAGTTCAGCGGATAGTTCCGGCAGCGCCATGAGCGACCTGATGGCCAAACTCCTGCAATTGCCGAATTCCGATGTAACCGCCAGGGCCAAGCAGTCGGAAACCCATATCGATCTGTTTTCGCCGATGGATGCCTATAACAACACCTACGGCCAGTACGACATCGACAACATGGCGGCCTGATAATAGCCGCTTTCGTCTGATTGCTTGAAGCGGCCTGCCAGATGACGGTAGGCCGCTTTATTTGTTTGATGCAATTCACTTTCTTGTCGGCGGAACACTCGTATCCGCAATGCGTTAGACAGCAACCACCAAAAGGGAGACCGCTCCATGAGACGGACTATGATGATGGCTGCAATTCTCGCACTGGCCGCAGCCATGCCTGCGGCGGCCCAAAGCCAGCAAACGGCCACGGCCGATTTTGTCGGACTCGATGGCAAGCAGGCGGGGAGAGCGACGTTGACCGAGGGAAGGTCGGGTGTATTGATCGAGATGGAAGTCTCCGGCCTGCCGGCCAATCGCTGGGTCGCTTTTCATATTCACGAAAGCAGCAAGTGCGACCACACCCACGGCTTCGATTCTGCGGGCGGACATTTCAATCCCGCGAAAGCGGAGCATGGCTTTCTTGCCGCCAAGGGGCCGCATGCGGGTGATATGCCCAACCAGTATGTCGATCAGGATGGCAAGCTGCGGGCGCAGGTCTTCAACGGCATGGTCTCGCTGAACAACAAGAATGGCATCCGTGGCCGTACGCTGATGATCCACGAGGAATCGGACGACTACCGCAGCCAGCCGGTCGGCGGCGCCGGCAAACGTCTTGCTTGTGCCGTGATCCGCTAGAGCCTGTCGCTCAAAAGTGCCGAGCGGTTTGTGCGACACGCACCAAATCGATGACCTGAAGCGCAACAAGCGTATCCGATAGATTGCTATGCGCTTTAAAGCAGCCGAGATCCGATTCGAAACCCTGCGCCAGGCTCCGCATGCGCTGGTTGTTTTCAGCCGGCGCATGCGCATCGGCAATATGATTCTCGGCCCGTCAATTATGGTTAATGACGAGTTAACACCCATCTGATCCAGCCTGGCAAATCCCCTTATCCTATGTGCGGTTGACTAAGCGTGCCGGGGGGCAGTCGAACACGCCAAGGGCGTTTGCTTAGGAGATTTGGATGAGTGGCGTTTCTTCAATTGGAAGCAGCATGACGGCTGCCTCGTATAGTCCGCTTGATAAGAACCAGGACGGCGTTGTGGATGCTCAGGAATTGCAGCAGGCGGCCCAATCGGGCCTTCTGTCGGCGAGCATTCTCAACGATGAAGACAGTGACGGCAGCAGCGATCCAAGCGCCACGGACATTTTCTCCGGAAACCTGGCGTCGATGCTGCTGCAAATGCAGCAGGCAAGTGCTGGACAGTCCGACTCCTCGACATCGAGCGATGGTTCGCCATCCCAAACGCCGATGGATCAGCTATTCGCCAGCCTCGACGCCGATCAGGATGGCAAGATCTCGCAAAAGGAATTCGTCGCCGGTCGTCCGAAGGACATGAGCGAAAGCGATGCCGAAAACCTGTTCGCGAGCATAGACGCGCAGAACACGGGCTCGCTGACGAAAGATCAGTTTGCCGAAGGTCTCGATGCGCTGAAGTCTTCCGACACATCTGCCGCTGATATGCTGTCTTTGGAACCAGCAGCGGACGGCAGGGAGACAAGTCCAGCGACGATTGCTGAAAATGCGGCGTTCAACGCCTTTCTCAGCGAGATGCAGGATCCGTCGAGTCTTTACCAGAATACCTACGGTCAGTACGACCCCGATCAGGCGAATAGTGCTGCCGAGACGGGCAGTGTTGCAGCCTGAACCGTAGAGAAGGTTTGGGGATGAAGAGAACGGAGGCTGCGCAGACGCGGCCTTCGTTTTCTATGCGACGTTCCCCGACACGGGCAGCACGAATGGCGCATTACCATCGGCATCCGCACCGCGGCCGATCTCTTTGATCGCCGCAACGAGCTTTCCTTTTCGCCCGAGCATATCGTCGCCGATTGCGACCAGACGCGTATTCGGCGTCGCAAAAGGCGAGGCGGAGCGCAGGCGACGGACAAGCGCCATGTCGTCCTGGTCCGGATGAACGGCGAGAGCGGCGATCAGCGCCGCCGCGGGCGAGCGTGAAACGCCCATCCAGCAGTGGACGAGCAGGGGTGATGCACGATCCCATTCGCCCGCAAAGTCGACGATGGCGCGAACATGCGCCTCCTGCGGAGCGATGAGGTCGCCGGTGCCGGCAAAGCTGATATCGTTCATGCTGAGCAGCAGATGCCGGTCCGCTTTGATGACCGCCGGCCGATGAAAGTTCTGTTCCTTCGCCATGAGGCTGATCATCTCGCGCGCACCATGACGCACGGCCATCTCCGCGATGCGGGCAAGCGGCGAAACGACAATGCCAGTCACGCGCCGATCCTCATTTCCACGCGTTCGGCCTCGATTTCCTCGAAGCGCTGCAGGAACTTCCGTTGCGCTTCGGTCGCCGGCATCGGCTCGATCGGCAGTATCTCCCGCGTGATGTCACGGGGTTGTCCGAAGAATTTGCGGGCTTCTTCCGGCGTGAAACCGGCGAGCAATATCGCCTCGAAATAGGCTGAGATGGTGTCCGCCTTCTTGATTTTGTCCTTCAGTTGCGGCGCGCAATGGGGCGGCAAGGCAAAGCGACGATATATCGCCGCTTCCAGCCGCTTCTCCACTTCCTTGTAACCGCCGCCGACGACGGATTTGAACGGCGAGATCATGTCGCCGATCACATATTCCGGTGCGTCGTGCAGCAGCGCGGCCAGCCACTCGTCGGGGCTTGCCGGATTGAGGTGCCGGAAGATAGCCTCAACGACAAGGCTATGCTGCGCGACCGAGAAGGCGTGGTCGCCCGAGGTCTGGCCGTTCCAGCGCGCGACGCGGGCAAGGCCGTGCGCGATATCGCTGATTTCGACGTCGAGCGGCGAAGGGTCCAGCAAATCGAGCCGCCGCCCGGATAGCATGCGCTGCCAGGCGCGCGGAGTTTTGGCCGAGCTCATGCCGAAGCCTCGTCGGCCGGCGCCGGGAAGGTGAGGCCGGACCAAGTGGGAAGCGATACCGAGACTTCGACATCTCCCGCCAGGGTCGGAATTCCCGATGCGATCGCTTCACCGGCGCGGTCGATGCGGATAATCGCAAGACCCTTGCTGCYGTCGACCGATCCCAGCGAACCCATGGGCTTGCCGCCTGCAGTCAATTCCGTCCCCGACGCGGGAAGGTCCGCACTACCGTCGACGATGACGACGCGCCTGCGGGTCGTACCGCGATGATGCATGCGCGAGACAACCTCCTGGCCGATATAGCAGCCTTTGCGGAAACCGAGCCCGCCATTGAGGTCCATCAGCACATCATGCGGAAACGCATCCTGCAGCGCGAAATCGCGATCGGAAACGGCGATGCCATTGGCAATGCGCAGTGCGTCGTACATCGCTCGGTCGTCGTGGCCGTGCTGACCGGGCGTGCGTGTCAGCAAAATTCCAGCCTTTAGGAAACGGCTGTCACGAGGACCGTCGCTTGCCGCGTCGCCCCAGCCGACAGTGACACCCTCCACGTCGAGGGGAGTAAACTCGATCTTGGCGCGCAGACGATAGAGCATAAGCCGCTTCAACAGGCCTTCGCGTTGTGTCGCATCCGTTTCGATCAGAAAGTCCGCACCATCGCGCCGGATCATGAAGTCGAACAGGATCTTGCCCTGCGGCGTCAACAGCGCGCCGGGGCGCACTTCAACCGCTGCGAGCGAGACAAGGTCGGTGGTGATGAGGTTGTGCAGGAACGATTCCGCCTCCGCGCCGAGGACGCGGATGAAGGAACGATCTTTCAGAAACACGGCTGGCATGTTGGATCCGCTGATTTGGCCGTTGCGCGTGCCGCGATCTTCCAGATCCGCCATCCACGCCTCAGGCTTTTGATTTCGCGCATGTCGCTGCCGCAAAACCGCTACGCGGCTTGGCGCGACATGATTCACCACTCAGAGGTAGGGCCTTAGGCGGGGAACCGCAAGTTCCCCGGTGGGATCATTCGCCCGAGGTGAAGAATTTCCAGCGGCCGTCCGGCGTGATGCCGACGCGATAGAAATTGTAGCCGCCGAATTCGAGCATGTCGGCGTAGTCGCCGGCTGTTACGATGCGCATCAGGTCCACCTTTTCGGGCGTGGACAGCGCCTTGATATCTTTCTGGGCGAAATAGGGCCAGACATACATTTCGTCAGGCGTTCCTTGGCCGACATGGGCGAAGCCGGTGGACATGATATCCAGCAGGATCGACAGGATTTCGATCCCATCCGGATCGCCGGAGAGGTCATGCAGGGTCTTGATCGGATCTTCGCCGGGATCGTCAGCCGTGACCTGGGTCTGCTTGAGGCCGCCGCCGACATTCATCAGCGGCCGCAGACGCTCGAGATCACCCGAAGCGGCGGCCTCGACGATCGCCGCGCGCAGCTTCTTGACGGGCTCGGGCGCCTTGTCGATATCGAAGAGGAACTCGACCGATTTGCTGGCCGCGGAAGTGTCGTTATTGCTCTGGCCGGCCTGCTTATTGATCAACGGCTCAGGCGCCGGCAGCGCATTGTTGGCCGGTGCTTCCAGCGCTTGCTCGACAGGCTTTTCGGTCTTCTGCTGGCCTGGGGTGCTGGCCGCGCTCGGCAACTGAGCAGGCGGATTAAGCCCGGAGAAGGCGAATGCCGGCAGCGGCAAGACGGCGCTGCTCAACAACAGCGTTGCAGCAGCAATGGAGGCAATGGAACGACGGGACTCATTGCCTTGGAAAATACGCATCAGCAATCTCTGATTGTTATTGCAGGGTACGGTTCGGAGAGAATTCGCCGGCGAGCATGCGCTCACGTAGCGATTCAAGCAAAGCCTCTGCACCCTGTTCACCCTGAATGCGAATCGTCTCGCGGATAGCATGCGCAATGGCTGCATCGGCAATGATTTCCGGCTCGATACCGTCGGCCATGCCGTCGGCCCAAGCTTCATTCTGGTATTCCAGCGCTGCCTGCATCTTTTCATGGACGATCATGTCGTCGATTTCATTCAGGCTGGTTTCCATTGTTTCTTTCCTCGAGACGTTCATGTCCTTACCACTTGCTTAATAACTTTATCAGCCTTTTCCTAAAACGACACGGCTCGCTATGAAAAGGGGTTAATAAAGCGTTAATTTCCAAAGCGGGCGGTGATTTCTGTAGCCAGTGTTGCACCTTCGTTACGGTATCGCTCCTCGGCCACAAGGGCCTGTGGCGTGCAATTCGCGTAAACCGAGGCAAATGACCGATACCCACGGTTGAATGCGGCCGTCAGTCTCTCCTTGCGCCTCGGTTCGCCTTTCGTCTCGATATCGAGCAGTTGCTGCATGTCCCCGCGCCATCCTTCCTGCTGTTTGGTGCTGCAGAGAGTGCGCAGGTAATCGATGGAGCCGAGAATTTCGGCGAGTCGCGAAAGCCGGTCGTCATAGGGTGTTGGTCGTTCGGCATCGGCATTGTCGGATGCCTGTGCCGGCAGCGCGCTTGTTGCCGGCTGCGCCACAGCGGGAAACGCTGCGGCAAGCGCGATGCAAATCAGAAGCGGTCGGCCAAGGCGGTTATGAATCATGTAACCATGTTGACCGGACAAGCATGACGTGAACAAGGCATCATGCCCGCTTTTCACCTCGTTATTGCTCCATATCGTTAATGTCGGTGGCCGGTGTTGCGCTCGGCTGCAAATCTTTCCACGCATTCGAGCACGCTCGCCGGCACGGGCAGGGCGCGAATCTCTTCCATCGAATACCAGCCGATCTCGGCTGCATCGTCGGCCGCGACGGCAACTGCGTCCTCGTCGGCATCGACAAGAAAGACCGACAGCAGGAAATGGCTTGTGAGCGTGCCGTCCGACGCATGGGAGCGCAGGTCGTAGGTCTCGAACAGCCGGGGATTGCGCGCCTTGATGCCCGTCTCCTCCTCGAATTCGCGCAGCGCGGCCTCGGCAGGGGTCTCGCCCACTTCCGCCCTGCCGCCTGGAAAAGCATACATATCGGCCGATGGCGGATTGCTACGCAGCACCAGAAGGAATCGGCCATCACGTTCGAGGATGGCGGAGGAGGCGGGGCGGGGAATAGAGTTCATCGGTCTGCTCGCATTCGCATGATGAGCCTTGAAGGCGCTGGCGCAATGCCATCGGTTCACGATCTCTATAGGAAACGACCCTTGCTGTCCCGCGGGAAAGCTCCTTAACTCGCCATCGTTGGACCGGCGATTCGTATTCGCCGAATAGGCGGGCGCCCGGAATGATCTTCGCACTCTATGCTCTTGCGGCCCTGGCAGAGATTACTGGCTGTTTCGCCTTCTGGGCCTGGCTGAGGCTGGCAAAGCCGATCTGGTGGCTGGCGCCTGGTCTGGTGTCGCTGGCGATCTTTGCCTGGCTGCTGGCGCTGGTGCCGAGCGAAGCCGCCGGTCGCACCTTTGCGGCCTATGGCGGTGTCTATATCGTCGCTTCCATTCTCTGGCTCTGGCTGGTGGAGGGGCGGCTGCCGGACCAGTGGGACATGTCCGGTGCTGCCATCTGTCTTGCCGGTGCAGGCCTCATCCTCTTCGGCCCGCGCGGCTGAGCTTGCGCTTGACCCGGCGCCTTGCGGGTGCAACACAAGCTTCATGTGCGGACGCTTCGCTTTGACATCGACGCCGGAATATGTGGGTGATGCGCTCGGCGTGTTGCTGCGTGACGGCTTTCCGGCCCGTTACAATATCGCCCCGACACAGCCGATCCTCGTCGTCATATCAGGCGACAGGCAACAGCCTGGCAGCAACCTGCCGGATCGTCGCGCCTTTCTTGTGCGCTGGGGTTTCACGCCTTCCTGGGTGAAGGATCCGAAAGAGTTTCCGCTGCTGATCAATGCGCGCGCCGAAACGGCAATCGGCAAGGCGTCGTTCCGGGCCGCCATGCGCCACCGCCGCATCCTCATTCCGGCCTCCGGCTTTTACGAATGGCATCGGCCGTCGAAGGAAAGTGGCGAGAAGTCGCAGGCCTACTGGATCCGTCCAAGAAGGGGAGGCGTCATCACTTTCGCAGGACTGATGGAGACGTGGTCGTCGGCCGACGGTTCGGAAGTGGATACCGGCGCTATCCTGACGACTGCAGCAAATGCCGCCATGCGTCCGATCCATGACCGCATGCCTGTCGTCATCCAGCCGGAGGATTTCGCGCGCTGGCTCGATTGCAAGACGCAAGAGCCGCGAGAGGTCGCTGATCTGATGGCACCCGTGCAGGAGGATTTTTTCGAAGCGATTCCGGTTTCGGATCAAGTCAACAAGGTCGCCAATATGGGGCCGGATCTGCAGACACCGGTAGCGATTGAGCCCGTCAAGAAGCCGTCAAAGAAGTCAGATCCCGACGATGGCCAGCTGAGCTTCTTCTGAGCGACCGCCATTCGGCGGCCGGCGTCGCAACAGGATGTTCATGTGCCTAGGCTGCTTGGCAGCCGGCTCACGGCACTCAAGTTCAGGCGATTTTCTTCTTGAGCGGCTTGGTCTTCAGCATCAGATGCGCTGCAAGAACGGCTTTCAGGCCAAGCGGGCGGTAAAGCTTGCTGGGATCGATCTTTGCCTGCGGTTGTGCTGGTTCGTCTTTTTTCTGCGTCATGATTTACTCCTCACCATGCTCCCCCGGAGCACTTCGCGATTCACTGTCGTGCTTCGCTATCTCGTCGTAAATCATGACAAATCGAAGGCGTTTTCCAATCAGCTTTTGTAAACAATGACCATATTTCGAGAGATTAGCAGAGAGTCTTCGTGCAAAAAGCCAGTCGGCGCACGGGTCGCCATACTGCAGGATAGCGACGCTGATGGGGAAACATGACGTCCTTCTGCCTCTGCTAAGCCTCTCGAATGATAAGGGAGGCTTGCCGACTTGCGGTTGCGCGCGCTATTGTCGCGGGAGGCAGGCGCGGCAGCATTTCATACGCCTGCTAGATATGCCTGCCGATATCGTCGTTGGCGTCGTCAACGTCAGGGTCGCCCGGTCCGTTGATGGTGTAGGTGCCGTATTTCTTTGCCCATGAACGAGCGCCGAGCGGCAGCGACAGCAGGTAGACGACGACCGTCACCACCATCACATGCCATGTGTAGCTCATCAGCAGCGCCACATAGACCATGAGAGCGAGCATGATTGGCAATACGAGGTCGCGGCGGATGCCGTTGCCCTCCGTCTTGCCGGACCAGACGGGAAGCCGGCTGACCAGCAGAAAGCCGATGAGGACAGTATAGGCGGCGCCCCAATAGGCAAACGTCCGATCCGGCGTGAGCCCCAGGAAGCCGAGATAAACTGGCAGCAATACCAGCATGGCGCCCGCCGGAGCGGGCACGCCGACGAAATACTCGGATTGCCAGGAGGCCTTGTGCTCGCGCTCGGCCATCACGTTGAAGCGGGCAAGGCGAAGGCCTGCGGCAATCGTATAGATGAGTGCGGCGATCCAGCCCAGCGAATGGGCCTTATCGAGCAGGAAGATATAGACCACCAGAGCCGGAGCGACACCGAAGTTGACAATGTCGGCGAGCGAATCCATCTGCGCGCCGAACTTCGATGTGGCCTTCATCAGCCGCGCGACGCGCCCGTCGATACCGTCGAGAAAGGCGGCGACCAGCACAGCAGCCACTGCGAGTTCGTAACGGTTTTCAAAAGCGAGACGAATGCCCGTCAAGCCAGCGCAGATCGCCAGTACGGTGATCATGTTCGGCACGATGAGCCGCAAGGGGATTTCCCGGAGGCGAGGTCCGCGCGCTTCGTCATTGGGCCCATGCGGCTCGAAAGGCGGAAAAGGCGTTTTCATCTCACTCTTGGTCCTAGAGCAATTCCAGCAAAGATGCGAAGCAAGTTTGCGCCAGGAACTGCGTGAAAACAATGATATGGAGCATTTCTGCGGTCCCGCTTAAATGCGGAAATGCTCCAGGTTCAGCTGCGGCGGCTAACGGTCGGGCCCTTTGAGGAGCCGAATTCGGCAATCACGGTTTCGCCGGCAACCGCCCGCTGGCCGATGGCGACGCGCGGCGATGCTCCCTCGGGCAGGAAGATGTCAAGGCGCGAACCGAAGCGGATCAGGCCGATACGCTCGCCGGCGTCGAGCGGCTCATTAGGATTGACGAAGCAAAGGATGCGGCGGGCGACGAGGCCTGCAATCTGTACCACGCCGATCGCGCCATGCTTGGTTTCGATGACGAGGCCGTTGCGTTCGTTCTGCTCGCTTGCCTTATCCAGTTCGGCATTGAGAAAGCTGCCCTGGCGGTAGGCGATGCTGGTGATGCGGCCGCGCATCGGAGAACGGTTCACATGGCAATCGAAGACGTTCATGAAAATCGAGATGCGCAGCATCGGCTGGTTGCCGAGATCGAGTTCCGCCGGTGGCGTCACCATCTGCACGCCCGAAACCTTGCCGTCGGCCGGCGATATTGCCAGATCATCGTCCTGCGGCGTCATGCGCTCGGGGTCACGGAAGAAGTAGGCGCACCAGAGCGTGAGGATCAGGCCGATCCAGAAGAGCGGCTTGAAGATCCAGCCGAGGACCAGCGATGCGACGAAGAACCCCGCAACGAAGGGATAGCCTTCCTTGTGCACCGGAACGATGACGTTGCGCACACTGTTGAACAAGCTCATCTACGGCCTACTCCGTTAGGGCACCTCTGAGGCAACCGATTCCGGTTGCCGAGCGCGAGGACGCCAATCAAAAGATGAGAACAAGATAAGCGGTCTTGCTCTGACTACCAGTCGACGGTGACTACAGCCAAACGCCGTCATGGGCAATGCTTTCGCGCGTTCGCCGACGGCGCAATCCAAGCAAATGCAGCACATCGATGCTTGTCCACCCCTGAAAAGCCTTGCTGACGTCTGCTCGTGCGGCGCAATGAAAAGGCCGCCGGTGGAAACCGGCGGCCGTACCTATGTTTTTATGCTCAGAGGAAGATCAGAGGCCCAGAGCGGCGCGCAGCTCGGCCTTGGCACCTTCATATTCGCTCTTGTAGTCGTCATGCGTCGTGATGGTTTCGGCGATGACGGTGCCGGCGATGCGCCCGGCTTCGATGTCGGAGGCGTAGTGGATGCCGCCGACAACGCGGTTATGGCCGTATTCCCAGGCGCGGGCCATGATGGCGTCGCGCTTCTCCGGAACCATGTTCGCCAGCACGATGCCCATCAGAGTGCCGACCGTCGTATGGCCCGACGGATAGGAGCCGGACTTGGAGAGCGGCACGATCGGCTTTACGAGATCGCTGTAGAGATGCGGGCGCGGGCGCTTCCAGACATCCTTGGCCGGATCGACAACGGCACCTTCGGTCTCGACGACGCGGTCGAAGAAGGCCGAGAACTTCGGCAGGTTGTCCTTGGTGAACTTTGGGCTGTCGATGACGTCGGAGAAGCGCCAGACATTTTCTTCGGCATCTGCTACGGCGCGAGCTGCCATTTCCGGCGTGCGGGTAACCTGGATCGTCAGGATTTCGCCAAGTTCAGCCTTCGTCTTCGCCGAATCGTTGGCGGGCGGAGGCGGCAGGAGATTGAGGAGGTTGATCTCCTTGGCATCTGCAAACGGCTTGGCATCGTCGGCGAAAACCGGCGAGGCGACGCCGACGACGAGCAGCAACGTTAAGGCTTTGGCAAAAGTACGCATTGAGGGCTCCCTATTAAGTGAGCCCCGTACCTAGCAAGCTGTCATCTCAGGTTCGTGACAGTCGGAGTGCACAAAATCTTCGCCTGAAATCTCGCTGCGACCGCTGAGAGCGGCGCCGAAGACGCAAGTCTGCTCAGTTTGCCGGCGCAAGCCGGTTGACCACGCCGAGATCGTCGTTTTCGCGCACCTGCTTCAGATGTTCTTCCGCCTGTGTTGCTTCGCGCTGGCGGCTCCACATGGACGCATAAAGCCCGTCTTGGGCCAGCAGGTCCGCATGCGTGCCGCGTTCGGCGATCACGCCGCTTTTCAGCACGATGATCTCGTCCGCGCCGATGACTGTCGAAAGGCGGTGGGCAATGACCAGCGTCGTGCGGTTCTTGGAGACCACGTCGAGCGCTGCCTGTATTTCCCGTTCGGTCGTCGTATCGAGCGCCGAAGTTGCCTCATCGAGGATCAGAACCGGCGGAGCTTTCAGAATGGTGCGCGCGATGGCCACTCGCTGCTTCTCGCCGCCGGATAATTTGAGGCCGCGTTCGCCGACCTTCGTTTCGAAGCCCTCGGGCAGGTGACGGATGAAATCGCCGATCTGGGCGATCTCTGCCGCCGCCGTCACCTCTGCCTCGCTCGCACCCGGCCGGCCATAGCGGATGTTGTAGGCGATGGTGTCGTTGAACAGCACGGTATCTTGAGGCACCATGCCAATCACCTTGCGCAGGCTCTTCTGCGTCACGGTTCGAAGATCCTGGCCGTCGATGGTGATCGTGCCGCTCTGCACATCGTAGAACCGGTAGAGCAGGCGGGACAGGGTCGATTTTCCCGCTCCTGATGGGCCGACGACGGCGACCGTCTTGCCCGCGGGCACTTCGAAGGAAATGCCCTTCAGGATCGGCCGTGCCGCATCATAGGCAAAATGCACGTCCTTGAAGGAGATGGCGCCATTGGCGATCACCAGCTCTTTGGCCTCGGGGGCATCGACGACTTCGGGCTGCACTTCCAGAAGGTCGAACATTTCCTCGATGTCGGTCAAACCCTGACGGATTTCGCGGTAGACGAAGCCGATGAAGTTCAGCGGCACAGAGAGTTGCAAGAGCATGGCATTGATGAATACGAAATCGCCCACGGTCTGGTGGCCATTGAGAACGGACAGGCCCGAGATCACCATCATGACTGTCGTGCCGAGGCCAAAGATCAGGCCCTGGCCGAAGTTCAGCCAACCGAGCGATGTCCAGACGCTGGTGGCGGCCTTCTCGTAGCGTTCCATCGATTGATCGAAGCGCTTGGCTTCCATCTCTTCGTTGCCGAAATATTTAACCGTCTCGAAATTCAGCAGCGAATCGATCGCCTTGGTATTGGCGTCGGTGTCGCTGTTGTTCATCGTGCGGCGGATCGAGATGCGCCAGTCGCTCGCCTTGACGGTGAACCAGATGTAGAGCCAGACGGTGACCGCCGTCACCGCGAGGTAGGAAAAGCCGTAGCCGCGCCAGAAGATGATGGCCGTCAGCAGGAATTCGATGAAGGTCGGAAAGGTGTTGAGGATCGTGAAGCGGACGATCGTCTCGATGCCCTTGGTGCCGCGCTCGATGACGCGCGAAAGGCCGCCTGTCTTGCGCTCCAGGTGGAAGCGTAGCGACAGCTCGTGCATGTGCACGAAGGTCCGGTAGGCGAGTTGGCGAACGGCATGCTGACCGACACTCGCAAACAGCGCGTCGCGGAGCTGATTGAGGCCGAGCTGGATCAGGCGTGTGAGGTTCGTGGCGATGATCAGCGCAATGGCGCCGAGCATGAAAACCGGCAGGATGCCTTGCATGTCGATCTTGCCGTTCAGCGCATCGACCGACCATTTGAAGAAATAGGGAACCAGCAACAGGAAGAACTTCGAAACCAGCAGAAAGACGGTCGCCCAGACGACGCGCATCTTCAAATCCATGCGGCCCGCGGGCCACATATAGGGCCAGAGATTGACGATCGTGCTGAATGGATTGCTGGAATCCGCCGATATGGTCTTCTTGCCGTCTGCCATGTCCGTCTCCGGCGAAAACTGAAACAGCCGGGTATTGGCAACCATTGGGTCGGCCCGGCTGAAAAAAACCTTCAGACGCAAGGGCATGGCCGTTGCGTGAAGGCGATGAGGGTTGCGCGACGCTTATACCATTTTTATCCCGCATAAAAGCATCGGCCAGGCGTTGTTCGCGCCTGGCCGATGAATGTTGTTACCGCATACTGCGGGAGGTTTTAAAGGTGTTCGCCCGAGAGCCGCTTGCGATGTAGCTCCTCGGCATTCGGCAGCGCATCCTTCGGCAGGCCGAACACCTGTCCGGGCAGGATCCTGTCCGGATTGTTGATCTTGTCCTCGTTCGCCAGGTAGATCGTCGTGTAGCGCACTCCTGCGCCATAGATGCGACGTGAAATCTGCCAGAGCGTGTCGCCCCGACGGATGATCACGGCGCCGGTATCCTGCGACAATGGCGCCTGTTCTACCGTCTTCGGACCATTCTCACTGGAGGAGATTTCGGCGTTGGGCTTCGCCGGCGCCGTCTGCACGGGTGCGGTAATCACCGCAATCAGCTGCTCGAGACCGGGCAATGCCGCGCCGACCGATTTTGCATCTTTCGGCAGAGCCTGCAGTACGCCCAGAGCCCTGCCGGCAGCCGCTGCAACATCGGCGGCAGTCTTCTTCAGGTCGGCGGTCGCGTTGACGGACGGCCGGAACTCGGAAAGCGACTTCAGCGCGATTTCCGTGCCGGACCGAGCAGCGGCGAGCTGCTCCGCATTCGGCTGCCTGCCGTCGGTGAAAAGACCTTTCAGAAGCGCAAAGGCCTTGCCGGCACCCTCCTTGAGTTTGGTAAGCTCGCCCTGGTCGAGCGGCACCAGGCTTGCGGAAGCCGATTGTGCCTGTGTGTTGGCAGCCGGCGCCTGTGCCGCGACGGTTATCTGGTTGCCTTCCGGACGGGTGAAGTCGACGCTGCCGCGCACTGCGACCTTGCCTGCTTCATCGAGTACGTCGACACGGATCTTGTGATTGCCGACGGCCAGCGGCATCGCGCCGTCGACGACGAAATGTCCGTCAGCGCCAGCCGCACTCTCGCCGATCAGTTTGTCGTCGGCATAGGCGCGAACCTTGGCATGCGGCTTCGTGGTGCCGGCAACAAAAATATGGTCGCCCTCGATCTCCACTGCATTGACCATGACGTCGGGCCGCTCGTCCGCCTTCACATTCGGGGAGCTCGCGGCCGGGTTGGCGGATGCGATGGTTGTGTCCTGCTGCTGTTGCGGCTTGGCGGCCTGGGTCGCCGCTGCATTGCCCTGAGTGCTGGTTGCCGTTGTGCTCTCTTCCGTCGACGTTACGCGGCCCTGCTTGGCAGATGGCGCGGTAATGATGCGGCTTGCCGTGCCGGGCTTCGACACCATTGCGAGAAGCTGTGTTGAATCGTCCTTCGGCACAGAGACGGTGGCGACTTCGTCCGAGTTGACGGGCTTGCCGTCCTTGCCGGTGGCGCGCAGCACGAGCTCATGGTCGCCGGGCGGCAGCGGATTGTCGAGTACGGCGGCAAAGTCGCCGCTGGGGCCGACATTGGTCGTGGTGACGACCTTTTCTCCATCGACGATCTCAAGCTTGGCATTCGGTTCGGCCGAACCGGCGATCACAGTCGAGCCGTCCGGCTCCACGCGAAGCACGTCGAAGGACGGGACCGAAGACTTCGCTGCAGCTTGCTGCTCGGGTGTCGGCTGACCGCTCAGCGCAGCCAACGCCTTGTCGATTGCGCTGCTTGCCTCGGCGGCATTGGAAGGCAGGGATTGAACGATGGCAAGCGCCTTGGCGGCCCCATCCTGGGCCTTCTTGGCGAGGCCTGCAGTCGTGGCATCCATGCCTTCCGGAAGCGCCAAGCCGACGATCGACTGCAATGCGGTGATCGACTTTGTCTTCGCCGCTGCGAACGCGTCCTGGGCCGGTGTGTTGCCATCCTTGAACAGTGCCTTGAGCTCGCCGAGCGAGGTTGTTGCGGCAACGGTCAGATCGGTGAGCTTCTTGGCAAGATCCGCCGTGTTGACTGCCTTCGACACGGCATTCTGCGTCGCTTGGCTTACGTTCTGCGCGGTTTCGTCAGCCTTCTGCGCATTTTCCTCGATGGTATTTTTCACCGTGCTGCCGGCCTGATTAACGACATCACCGATCGGGTTTTTGTTGCCGTTGATGCGGGGCATCACGAAAAAGACCATCAAGAGGGTCGCAATTGCCAACACCAACAGAGCCAGCCACCCGGCACGGTTCTTCATCATCATTCATCTCCACGCGGCGCAGTCGTCGCAACTCCTGAAATTGCTAGCGATTTCGCCTGTTTTTACAAGCTTTCTCAGCCATTTTCGCATGTTCCGACACAAGTTTTCCGTCGAAAATTCTTGACTGAGCATTTGCAGCATAGTTGTTTGCAATCATGACCGACGATTCTGTGCCAATCCGATCCATCTGCGTCTATTGCGGCTCAAGGCCGGGCCGCGATTCTTCCTACATGGCTGCCGGCCGCGCGCTGGGCAAAAGTATAGCCGAAAACGGCCTGCGCCTAGTCTATGGCGGAGGAACGAAGGGCATCATGGGCGCCGTCGCAAGCGGCGTGCTCTCAAACGGCGGTCAGGTTACCGGCATCATTCCGGAATTTCTCGTCGACATGGAAGCGACCCGCCATTCGCTCGGTCAATTGGACGAGCTCATCATAACGCCTGACATGCATGCGCGCAAACATACCATGTTTGAGCGTGCCGATGCATTTGTGGCGCTGCCGGGCGGTATCGGCACGCTGGAGGAGATCGTCGAGATCATGACGTGGGGCCAGCTCGGCCGACATGAAAAGCCGATGGTTTTCGCCAATATCAACGGCTTCTGGAATCCGATGATGGAGTTGATCCGCCACATGACGGAAGAGGGCTTCGTCCACACGGCCCATCGCGTCCAGCCGCTTGTCATCGACAAGGTCGACGATATTATCCCGGCCATCCGCAAGCATGCCGCCGAGGCACGCGGCGACCGCGGCGGCGAAGAAGCGGTCATCTCCAAGCTGTGATCAATGCATGGTCGCGTCGCGTGGAACCGCGAAGCGGTCTTGCGATAAAGACTTCTGCAGAGCCAAATAGCCGAAGCGCACCGGCCGACCCGAGAAGTCGCGGTGCGCTTTTATGTTTTGCTAACTATAATTATGGGTTAGCGGTCTTTGCTCTGACGCAGCATCGACCAGCTGTAGAGCACGAGCCCTGCCCAGATCAGCGAAAAGGCGATCATCTGTGTCGAGCCGAATGGTTCCTTGAACAGGAAGACGGCAATCAGGAAGACCATCGTCGGCACGATGTACTGCATGATGCCGATCGTCGACAATCTCAGCAGCTTTGCGCCATTTGCAAAAATCATCAGTGGTAGCGCAGTCACCAGCCCGCAGCCCAGCAGAAGCGCTGTATCCGTTAGGCCGGTCTGATAGAGGTGACCTTCGCCGCGCGCTTCGAGATAGATGATATAGAGCGTTGCCGGAACGCAGAGCAGCAGCACCTCGATGAAGAAGCCCTGATTGGCGCCGACAGGCAGCGTCTTGCGGAAAAAGGCGTAGAAGCCCCAGGAGAAGGTCAGGGACAGGGCAACCCAGGGAAGGGTGCCGGCCTTGATCGTCAGGATGACGACCGCGATCGCAGCAAGACAGATTGCAATGATCTGCACGGGCGCCAGCCTTTCCTTCAGGAGCAGTGCCCCAAGCGCGATACTGAACAGCGGGTTGATGAAGTAGCCGAGCGCCGCATCGAGCGAATGGCCGGCGCCGATCGCCCAGACATAGGTGCCCCAATTGATCGTGACGAGCGTCGCGGTCAGCGACGCCATCGCAATGGTGCGTGGATTGCGGAAAGCGGCCCTCACGTCCTTCATGCCGCCCAGAGCCAGCAATACGGCGCCCGCGACCGGAACTGACCAGAAAATGCGGTGAGCAATGACTTCTAACGCCGGGATATGCGCCAGGGCTTTCATATAGAGCGGCAGAATGCCCCAGAAGAGATAGGCCGTCATCGCATAGCCGAAGCCGCGCAGACCGTCATTGCTTTTCATTTCCGGCTTGATCGTATCGGTGGCCATGAGCGTTTCCCGTCATTCCCGAGAGCATTTTCGCCTTTCATTAGATCGCGAAAACGCTCTCTCTTCTTGTTTCTCTACGCATTCCGGACGGAAAACCGCTTCGCGCTTTTCCTGGAAATGCTCTGTTATTTGAGACGGGATTACTCCAAGGCGCGCGGTGTGGCCAATTCATTTCCTTGACGGCATCGTCAACCTTTTTGATGAGCGGCGCATCATTCCGCGGCGATCTTGCCTGCCATATGCCGGTTCTTCATCAACTTGTAGATGACGGAATCCATCAGAGCTTGGAACGACGCATCGATGATGTTTTCGGACACGCCGACCGTCCACCACCGCACGCCGTCGCTGTCGGTGGATTCGATGAGGACGCGGGTGATGGCCTCGGTGCCGCCATTGAGGATACGCACCTTGAAATCCGCCAGTTCCAGATCGTCGATCTCGTGCTGGTATTTGCCGAAGTTCTTGCGCAGTGCCAGGTCGAGGGCGTTGACGGGGCCGTCGCCTTCGGCAACCGACATGATGGTTTCGCCATCGATGATGATCTTGACCACGGCTTCCGAGACGATTTTCACCCGGCCGTGGGAATCAAAGCGGCGCTCGACCATGACGCGGAAGCCGTCGATCGAGAAGAATTCCGGGGTAGTGCCGAGTGTCCGGCGTGCGAGCAGCTCGAAACTTGCATCCGCGCCTTCGTAGGCATAGCCGGTCGCTTCACGCTCCTTGACGATCTGGATCAGCCGGTCGAGCTTCGGGTCGTCCTTACCCACCTCGATGCCGCGCCGCTTCAGGGCGTTGATGAAATTCGACTTTCCGCCCTGGTCGGAAACCATGACCTTGCGGAAATTGCCGACGCTTTCGGGCGTCACATGCTCGTAGGTGCGCGGATCCTTCAGCAATGCCGAAGCATGAATGCCGGCCTTGGTCGCAAAGGCCGATGCGCCGACATAAGGCGCCTGATGATCGGGTGAACGGTTCAGCAGCTCGTCGAAGGCATGCGAAAGTTCGGTGAGACCCACCAGTCGCTCGGCATCGATCGTCGTTTCGAAGCGCTCGCTGTAAGCGCGCTTCAGCGCCAACGTCGGGATCAGCGTCACCAGATTGGCATTGCCGCAGCGCTCGCCGATGCCGTTCAGCGTGCCCTGGATCTGCCGCACGCCGGCTTCCACGGCGGCAAGCGAATTGGCGACAGCCTGGCCGGTGTCGTTGTGGGCGTGGATGCCAAGACAGTGGCCGGGAACGCCGCAGGCGATGACAGCCTCGACGATGGCGCGGACCTCCGGCGGTTGCGTGCCGCCATTGGTGTCGCAGAGCACGATCCAGCGCGCGCCCGCATCATAGGCCGTCTTGGCGCAGGCGAGCGCATAGGTCGGGTTGGCCTTGTAGCCGTCGAAGAAGTGCTCGCAGTCGACGAGCGCCTCTTTCCCGGCGCCCACAGCCGCCTTGACGCTCTCGCCGATGCTTTCGAGATTTTCTTCGTTGGTACAGCCGAGAGCGACTTTGACGTGATAGTCCCAGCTCTTTGCCACAAAACAGATCGCGTCGGCCTTTGCCTGCAGCAGGCTGGCAAGACCGGGGTCATTGGAGGCGGAGATGCCAGCGCGCTTTGTCATGCCGAAGGCGACGAAAGAGGCCGATTTCGTGCGATTCTGCTCGAAGAACGCCGTGTCCGTCGGGTTGGCGCCGGGATAGCCGCCCTCGACATAATCGAGGCCGAACTCGTCCAGCATGGTGGCGATGGCAATCTTGTCCTCGACCGAAAAATCTATGCCGGGCGTCTGCTGACCGTCACGGAGCGTCGTGTCGAAGAGATAGATTTTTTCGCGTGTCATACTGTTTCCTCCGGCGAACCGGCTTGATTGTGGTGTGCTTTTATCGGCCACGTCCGAACCCATTGCAGGGAGGGGGAGGAGCGGCCAGCGCGAGGGGCCTTACCTCACTTTCGGCAAGGCCCTACGCGATGCCGATGTCAAATCTTCAGCCCTTCCGCCGGCCAGATTTCGGTATCGTGGTCCGGATGCTGGAAGGAGATGATCTGTTCCTGTCGGGCGTAGAAATCCGGGTCCTGATGAACGGGCTTGTCGAAGATTGTGTCCACCCAGGGCAGGCGGTAGGCGTAG
The DNA here is from genome assembly GCF_047445805.1 of Rhizobium sp. BR 314. NCBI lineage: Bacteria > Pseudomonadati > Pseudomonadota > Alphaproteobacteria > Hyphomicrobiales > Rhizobiaceae > Rhizobium > Rhizobium sp. BR 314. Next base: position 258,392 of record NZ_JARWLA010000002.1, read on the forward strand.
TTGACCTGAATCTGCGGCGCCAGATCGTCGCGCTCGTCGAAGGCGCCGATGGCGATTTCGAGGCCCCCCGGATGGCGATAGGTCAGCGGCGTGCCGCAGTTTTTGCAGAAACCCCGCTCGATGTTGACGGAGGACTGGAAATAGCTCGGTTCGCCCCGGGTCCATTCCAGGCCCTCATCCGGTGCCGTCACCAGCGCGGAGAAGAAGCTGCCGAACTGCTTTTGGCACATACGGCAATGACAGATCGACGGCCGGCCGAGCTCGCCGCGAATGCGAAACCGCACCGCCCCGCACTGGCATCCTCCGCTTCTAGTGGCTTCACTCATGGCTCTTCTCCTCTGGCCAGCTTTGGGTATCGTAATCGGGATGTTGGTGGTTGGAGTGCTTGATCGAGACCGCACGATCAGAGCTATCCTCATCGGGCTCCATAGGCAGGACATCCAGCGCATGGAACCAAGGCATTTTTCCCGCCGGGTTCGATTGCGCGATGGGTTGAACTGCCGCCGGCTCATCCAACGAGCCGAGCGTCACATTGATGGAATCCGTACCGGGAATATCATAGAACAGGGGCGTACCGCAGGTGCGACAAAAGCCGCGCCGGACAAGGTCGGACGAGTGAAACCAAGACGGTTCGCCACGCGTCAGCTCGAAATCGGCGCGTTTGGCATTCCCCAATGGCAAGGCATAATTGCCGGATGCTTTCTGGCACATGCGGCAATGGCATAGATGGGGGTAGCCGAGCGCGCCAACGGTGCGATAGCGAACCGCGCCGCACTGGCATCCACCGCTATGGCCCGTCGTCATTGTCATTTTCCGACCTCTGGCGGCCATGCCGCGGTATCGTGATCCGGATGCTGGTACGACACGATTTCCAGCACGAAGGGCGCCTGCTCGACATCGTCCTCCGTCCGGCATCCCGGCAGCAGATGCAGCCGGTCGACGAAGTCAATTTTGCCTTCCGTTCCATATTGGATGACGGGCGGCAGCTGCGAGGGGTCATCAAAGGCGCCAGCCGCGACCGCAATGCCATCGGGTGCCTCATAAGTGAGCGGCGTGCCGCAATCCCCGCAGAAGCCGCGCTTCACATAGTTGGAGGATTGAAACACCTTCCGCACGCCGCGCGTCCATATAAGTTCCGCACCGCGTGTCGAGACCAATGGCGCATAATAGGCGCCGAAGGCCTTCTGACACATGCGGCAATGACAGATCGACGCATCCTTCAGCTCGCCCCGTACCCGGAAGCGAACCGCGCCGCACTGACAGCCGCCGGTGTGGATCATGCTCACCGCTTGATCTCCCACGTGGTGATGCGCTCACCCGTCGCCGTGTCCTTGCCATCCTTGAGCTGGATGCCCATGGCCGTCAGTTCGTCGCGAAGCTTGTCGGCCTCGGCGAAGTTCTTTGCCTTCAGCAACTCCAGGCGCTGGCGCACCTTGGCGTCGATTTCCGCAACGACGGCGTTGTCGACCTCCGCCTTCTTCGGTAGCAGGCCGAGGAGATCAGCACTGGCTGCGAAGGTGGGCAGGAGGCTGGCATCGGCATTGGCGGCTTGCGCCAGGGCATGCAATGCCTGAATGGCCGCGACGGTGTTGAGATCGTCCCCGAGAGCGGTAAGCACCGTAGGATCCGGGAAGGCGTCGCTGACGTCAGCCGCCGGCCATTTGGCGATCAGCCGCTCTGCTTCCTCGAGGCGCTTCACCGAGAAGTCGATCGGCTCGCGGTAATGCGTCATCAGCATGGCAAGCCGCAGCACGTCGCCCGGCCATGTTCGGCCGCCGAGCTTGTCTGTCTCCAGCAGTTCGTAGATCGTGACGAAATTGCCTTCCGATTTCGACATTTTGCGGCCTTCAACCTGCACGAAGCCGTTATGCATCCAGACATTCGCCATGGCATGCGTGCCATTGGCGCAACGCGACTGGGCAAGTTCGTTTTCATGATGCGGGAAGATCAGGTCCAGACCGCCGCCATGAATATCGAAGACGTCACCGAGATAGCGGCCGCTCATGGCCGAGCACTCGATATGCCAGCCCGGGCGGCCGCGACCCCAAGGGCTTTCCCAACCGGGCTCATTCTCATCCGACAGCTTCCACAACACGAAATCGCCTGGGCTCTTCTTATGCTCGTCGACCGCGACGCGTGCGCCGGCCTGCTGCTCATCGAGATTGCGCTTCGAAAGCTGTCCGTAATCGGCCATCGACTTGGTGTCGAACAGCACTTCGCCGGCCGCCCGATAGGCATGACCCTTGGCGATCAGCGTTTCGATGATCGTGATCATCTGCTCGATACTATCGGTTGCGCGCGGCTGCACGGTTGGCTCCAGGCAGCCGAGATCGGTCGTATCCTTGCGATACTGCCGCTCCGTCTTCTCCGTTACCAGCCGGATCGCCGCGTTCAGCGGCAGGCCGGGATGGTCGCGCAAGGCGCGCGCGTTGATCTTGTCGTCGAGATCGGTGATGTTGCGAACATAGGTAACGTGGCTTTCGCCATAGACGTGCCGTAACAGCCGGAAGAGCACGTCGAAGACGATGGCCGGGCGCGCATTGCCGATATGGGCGAAATCATAGACCGTGGGGCCGCAGACATACATGCGGACGTTGTTGCGGTCGATCGGCTGGAAACCGACCTTTTCGCGCGTCAGCGTGTTGTAGAACTTCAGTTGCAGCTCGGTGCCCATTTCATTCTCCCAAGGCATAAATCCGAAAAATACCGTCACCGGCAGGCCGGACGTTTGTCATCTTGGATTTTGGGAGACGAAAACGGCCAGGCCAGCGAAACGCTAGCGAATAATCTTCCGGCAGATAATGCAGATAACCGTTTTCATGGGCGGCTTTATCGCGCGCCGAAAGAATTTGGTCAAGTAGGGAGTAGGCCTCTCCCGCACGGGGAGAGGGGGTTTTTTATTCAGGCATCCGATAGTCGACGAGCCTGTTTTCGCGCACGACGAAAAGCTTACCGGTTTCGGTGACATCGGCGCCCACGAGCGGCAGGATCGCCTGGGCGACATCGCGGGGGTGCGGTAGCGTATCCGGATCTTCGCCGGGCATGGCTTGAGCGCGCATCGCGGTTCGGGTAGCACCCGGATCGACGCTGGTGATGCGCAGCGATGTGCTCTGCGTTTCTCCGGCCCAGGTGCGGGCAAGTGCCTCGACGGCAGCCTTTGATGCGGAGTAGGGACCCCAGAAGGGCCGGCAGCGATGAGCAGCGGCCGAGGAAAGAATGACGGCGCGGCCGGCCTCGGAGCGCATCAGCAGCGGCTCGACGGAGCGGATCAGCCGCCAGGTAGCCGTCACGTTGACGGTCATCACCTTCTCGAACACCTTGGCCTCGACATGGCCGATCGGCGAGATCACGCCGAGCACGCCGGCATTGGCAACGAGGATATCGAGCTTGCCCCAGCGTTCGAAAATGGAGGCGCCAAGTGCGTCGATGGCGTTCATGTCGGCGAGGTCGAAGGGAACCAGCGTTGCCGAACCGCCGGCGGCCTTGATGGCATCGTCCAGCTCCTCAAGGCCGCCCACCGTGCGAGCGCAGGCGATGACGTGCGCGCCGGCCTTGGCCAGTTCCAGTGCCGTGAAGTAACCGATACCGCGCGACGCTCCCGTGACGAGGGCGATCTTATCCTTGAGATTGACGCTCATGCTGCCTTGATCCGAATGCCTGGGAAAGAGAAAGGGGCAGGGCGCCCCTGTCAATCGTTGCTGTGTCGGCTGTTATCGCGCTCAGCCGTTGCTGGCGAGAACGGAAAGCTTGCGCACGTTGCTGGTGCTTTCCTTGTCGAGCAGGCGCGTCGGATAATCGCCGGTGAAGTAGTGGTCGGTAAACTGCGGCTGCGCATTGTTGCGCGGCTCGCCGCCGACGGCGCGGTAAAGACCGTCGATCGACAGGAATTGGAGCGAATCCGCACCGATATAGTCGCACATGGCCTGCAGGCTGCCGTACTGGTTGGCGAGCAGCTTGTCGGCATCCGGCGTGTCGATGCCGTAGAAGTCCGGATGGAAGATCATTGGGCTGGCGACGCGGATATGTACTTCGCTGGCGCCGGCATCGCGGATCATCTGCACGATCTTGACGGACGTCGTGCCCCGCACGATGGAATCGTCGACCAGTACGACGCGCTTGCCCTCGATGATGGCGCGGTTGGCGGAATGCTTGAGCTTCACGCCGAAGGCGCGGATCTGCTGCGTCGGCTCGATGAAGGTTCGGCCAACATAGTGGTTGCGGATGATGCCGAGCTCGAAAGGAATGCCGCTTGCCTGCGCGTAGCCAATGGCGGCCGGCGTACCGCCGTCCGGCACCGGCACGACCACGTCGGCGGCAACAGGTGCCTCCTTGGCGAGGTTGATCCCCATGTTCTTGCGAGCTGCATAGACGTTACGGCCGCCGACGACAGAGTCGGGACGAGCGAAATAGACATATTCGAACAGGCATAGGCGCTCGGGCTGGGAAACCTCGGGCTTACGGGCGTCCACGGTGATCGAACCATCCGGCTGGATCTCGCAGATGATAACTTCGCCGTTTTCGACGTCGCGGACATATTTTGCGCCGATGATGTCGAGAGCGCAGGTCTCAGAACAGAAGATCGGCTTGCCGTCGAGTTCCCCCATGACAAGCGGCCGGATGCCGATCGGGTCGCGCGCGGCGATCAGCTTCGTGCGCGTCATGGCGAGCATCGAATAGCCGCCTTCCATCTGCCTGATGGCATCGATGAAACGGTCTGAGGAGGAAGGATGCTTGGAGCGGGCGATGAGATGCAGGACGACTTCGGTATCAGAGGTCGACTGACAGATGGCGCCGTCTGCGATCAGCTGCCGGCGCATCGTCAGGCCGTTGGTGAAGTTGCCGTTGTGGGCGATGGCGATGCCGCCGACTTCTAGTTCGGCAAACAGCGGCTGGACATTACGCAGAATGGTTTCGCCTGTCGTGGAATAGCGTACATGGCCGATGGAGCGGTCGCCGGGCAGGCGCGCCAGCGTGGCGGGATCGGTATAGTGATCGCCGACGAGACCCATCCGCCGTTCCGAATGGAAGCGCTGACCATCGAAGGAGACGATGCCGGCCGCTTCCTGGCCGCGATGCTGCAGGGCGTGCAGGCCAAGCGCCGTCAGCGTTGCAGCATCGGGGTGCCCCAAAATGCCAAACACGCCGCACTCTTCATGCAGCGTGTCGCCGTCGATGTCATTCTCGATGGAGAGGGAATGGTTCATGGCTGCTGGCCTTTGCTCTCAACGTGGCGGATCGGGCGGCGTCACGGCAGGATACTAAAATAGCTGAGAATCCGGCCGGAAAACATATCGGGCCGGATCTTCATGTTTCTTGCCGCTCACATGGCGATTATCGCGCGGCGGGTCAAGCCTGTAAACGCCAGGCCTGTAAACGCATTGTCAATTGTTTGTCTGCGGTGCCGGTGCGTCGTCGGACGGTGCCGCATCGTTCGGCGCCGCGTTGTCGCCGCCTTCCTGAGGTTGCGTCCGCTGCTGCTGGTTCGGAGCGATCTTGTTCAGGATCTCCGGCGGCAGCATCGCCTGTACGTTTTCGGGAAGCGCCGACTTCAGCTTTTCGACCATCGAATCGAGGAAGGGCTTGGACTTGGCGTTGTTGACCCAGTCCGGCCGCGCGGCTGGCGCGACGAGCCAGTTCCAGAAGGCGACGACGACAACCATGAGCAGCAGGCCGCGAGCCGCACCGAACAGGAAGCCGAGCGTCCGGTCGAGGGCACCGATGCGGCTGTCGATGATAAAGTCGGCAATCCGGATGGTGATGAAGGAAATGATGATCAGCGCCAGCAGGAAGATGACGCCGGCCGAAGCGATTGTCGCGATCTTGGTATCGGCCTTGTACTGAAGCGCATAAGGAAGAAGCAGAGGATAGAGATAGTAAGCAGCGACGGCCGAACCGCCCCAGCTGACGATCGATAGAATTTCGCGCGAAAAGCCGCGAACCATGGCCAAAACGGCGGAAAACAGAAGAACGCCGAGAACAATACCGTCGAAAATCGTAATGGGCATGTATAATCCACTTCAAGACTTGCCGCGCCATGTGGCGGGCATCGGCCTCAGTATGAGCCTCTTCTACGTCAAGGACGGCTGAAGTATGGCTCAGTCTTCATCTTCCGCACGCTTAAGCGCGGCCTTCGATCCGGCAATGCGCACCACCAGATCCGGCAGGCTTTCGATCTCGCTCCAGCGTCCACCATTGACCTTTGGCAGGTCGGCGGAAGCGGCAGGTAAGACGGCCGTGGAAAACCCCAGCTTCTCGGCTTCCTTGAGGCGCTGGGCGGTGTGCGCAACCGGCCGGACGGCGCCCGACAGGCTGACTTCGCCGAAATAGACGCAATCGGCGGGCAGAGCAAGACCGGCCAGGGAGGAAACCAGTGCAGAAGCGACCGCGAGGTCGGCCGCCGGCTCGGAAATGCGATAGCCACCCGCAACATTGAGGTAAACATCGTGCTGGCCGAGGCGAACGCCGCAATGCGCTTCCAGTACGGCAAGAATCATCGATAGCCGCGCCGAATCCCAGCCGACGACGGCGCGGCGCGGCGTGCCAAGCGAGGTCGCCGCCACCAGCGCCTGCACCTCGACGAGAACGGGACGGGTACCTTCCATACCGGCAAATACGGCGGCGCCCGGCGACTTTGAGTTGCGTTCGCCGAGGAAAAGCTCCGACGGATTGGGCACATCACGCAGGCCCCTGTCGGACATTTCGAAGACGCCGATCTCATCCGTCGGGCCGAAACGATTCTTGACCGTACGGAGGATGCGATAGTGATGGCCGCGATCGCCTTCGAAATAAAGAACGGCGTCGACCATATGCTCGACGACGCGCGGACCGGCGATCTGGCCGTCCTTGGTGACGTGGCCAACCAGCACCATCGCCGAGCCGGTCTGCTTGGCAAAGCGGATCATGGCCTGCACGCCGGTGCGTACCTGCGTCACGGTGCCGGGAGCGGATTCGGCTAGTTCGCTCCAGAGGGTCTGAATGGAATCGATGATGACGAGATCAGGCCTCTTGCCCTCGGCAAGCGTCGCCAGAATGTCTTCGACATTGGTTTCGGCTGCCAGCATCACATCGGTATCGGCCGCCTGCAGCCGCTGTGCGCGCAGGCGAACCTGCGCCACCGCTTCTTCGCCGGAGACGTAGACGATCTTGTGCCCGCGTCGGGCCAGTGCTGCGGCGGCTTGCATCAACAGCGTTGACTTGCCGATGCCCGGATCGCCGCCGACGAGAACAGCCGAGCCGCGCACAAAGCCGCCGCCCGTAGCGCGATCTAGCTCGGATACGCCGGTATGGATGCGCGGTGCTTCCTCGATCTCGCCGGAAAGCGAGGTCAGCGTCACCGGCTTGCCCTTCTTCGGCGTCCTGGCTGGACCGCCGCCGATCCCGCCCATGGGATCTTCCTCGACGATGGTGTTCCACGCGCCGCAGCTATCGCACTTGCCTGCCCAGCGGTTATGGATCGTACCGCAGTTCTGGCAGATGAATTGTGTCCGGGCTTTAGCCATAGAATGCTGTTCTCAAAGTTCAATTGCTTCGCTTTTCGCAACGAATCGCTTGGGCAGTCAGATAATGTCTTTCGCAGCCCATCAAAACTAATGATTTCCGTATCAATGCCGATCGTGCGAGCCTTTATGCCAGCCTTTTTCTGGATGGTGGCCGATGTTCGACTATTCGCTTGCCCACTGGATTGCCTTTCTGACTGCAGCGATTCTTCTCAATCTATCGCCCGGGCCGGATATCGCCTTCATTCTCGGCCATACGATTAGAAGTGGCATGCGCTCGGGTTTTGCCGCCCTGTTCGGGATCTGGAGCGGTGCCGGCCTGCATGTGCTCATGGCTGCCGCCGGCCTGTTGGCGATCCTTGCCGCCTCCGCTCTGGCCTTCTCGACGATCAAGTGGATCGGCGCCGTCTATCTGATCTGGCTCGGGATACAGGCGCTCCGCTCGAAGGGCGACGGCGCCTGGATCAAGGAGGCAGGCAACGCGTTGTCCTGGGGGCGGATCTATCGGCAGGGGATCTTCGTCGCTCTCCTCAACCCCAAGGTCGAGATTTTCTTTCTCGCCTTCTTGCCGCAATTCGTCGTCGAGGGTGCCGGGCCGGTCTGGGCGCAGCTTTTGCTGCATGGCAGCCTGATCATCGTCGTGGCGGCCTTCATCGAGCCGCCGCTCATCCTGCTCGGTGGTCGTCTGAAGGAGGCTCTCAGGCGAAATCGCAGCTTCGGGCTTTGGCTGGACCGCGGCCTTGGCACTTTGCTCGTCGCGCTCGGCGTGCGTCTGGCAATCAGCGCTCGGTAGAGCGCCGACCGCAAAGTGAGCGGCAGTTTCCGCCGCCGCGGAGATACTTCAATATCGGGCTATTCCTCGATCTCTTCCGAGATATACCGGCGCTCGTGTCTGAGCCCCATGCTTGTCAGCATCTCGTAGCCGATCGTGCCGGCGGCTCGGGCTGCGTCATCGACCAGGATATTGTTGCCGAAGAGTTCGACATAGTCGCCGGCGCGCGCCAGGTTTTCCGGCAGGTCGGTCACGTCGAAGATGGTGAGGTCCATGGTGATGCGGCCGGCAACCGGCACCTTGTACCCGGCAATGAAGCCGTGGCCTGCGGCGACATCGGTCTGACGCAGCGGCACGCCGGCACTCGACAGGCTGCGCATATAGCCATCCGCATAGCCGGCCGAAACGATCGCCAGCCTACTGTCTCGCGTCAACCGAAGTGCACGGCCGTAGCCCACCGTTTCACCCGCCTTGACGGAACGGGTCTGGATAATCCTGGCCTCGGCCGTCGCGACCGGGCGCATCGGATTGGCAATACCGGGAACGGCCTCGCCGCCGTAAGTGGCGATACCGGGGCGGGTGAGGTCGAAATGATAGTCCGGCCCGAGAAAAATGCCGGCGGAGTTGGCAAGGCTCGCCTCGATGCCTTCGAAGGCAGCGCTGACTTTGCGGAAAGCCTCGAGTTGCTGGCGGTTCATTGCATTGGAGGGATCGTCGCCGCAGGCAAGGTGGCTCATGACAAGCACCGGTGCAAAGCTTGCCGGGCGGGAGACGTCGTCGGCAAGTGCGATCGCATCCTCCATGGGCAGGCCCAGCCTGTTGAAGCCGGTATCGACCTGCAATGCGCAAGGATAGTCGCCGTATTCCGACAGGACCGACATCCAGAAGGTCAGCTGTTCTTCCGAGGCGATAACCGGAACGAGATCGTTTTCGAAGAACGTCGGCTCCATGCCCGGCCAGATGCCGCAGAGCACGAAGATGCGTGCCTCCGGCGCATAGAGTCGCAAAGTCGCGCCTTCGTCGGCGGTGGCAACGAAGAAGTCGCGCGCGCCGGCCGCGTAGAGCGTCTCACCGACATCCTCGATTCCGAGCCCATAGGCATCGGCCTTGACCACGGCCGATGTCCGGGCCCTGCCGGAACGGCGGGCCATCTCGCGCCAGTTTTCGACGAGAGCACCGAGATCCACCGTCAACCGCAGGCCAGCGGAAGCGAAAGCGTCGTAGTCATCGAAATTGTCTGTCATGGAGCCGCCTTAACTAAGCAATGGCCGGAGGTGATGTCGCTCCGGCCAGGATAATGATCATCGATGAAAAGAAAAAGTGCTGCGGCGCATTATGCCCCGCAAAGCCCTCTTGTCAGTGCTCTTCGTATTGAATGAACGAGGAGTCGGCGAGATCCGCAAAGCGGGTGAATTCCGACTGGAAGGCGAGCCGCACAGTGCCGGTCGGTCCGTGGCGCTGCTTGGCGATGATCACGTCGGCCGTACCCTTCACGCGCTCGAACTGGGCTTCCCATTCGGCATATTTGGGGTCGTTGATATCGCGCGGCTCGGAATTTTTAACGTAATATTCCTCGCGGAACACGAAAAGCACGACGTCGGCGTCCTGCTCGATAGAGCCGGATTCACGAAGGTCGGAAAGCTGCGGCCGCTTGTCTTCACGGCTTTCGACGGCGCGCGAGAGCTGGGAGAGCGCGATGATCGGAACGTTCAGTTCCTTGCCGAGCGCCTTCAGGCCGGTGGTGATCTGCGTGATTTCCTGGACGCGGTTCTCGTTCGATTTTCCCGAGCCGGTCATCAGCTGGACGTAGTCGACCACCAGAACGTCGAGGCCGCGTTGTCGCTTGAGGCGGCGTGCGCGCGCCGACAATTGCGCGATCGAGATACCGCCGGTCTGGTCGATATAAAGCGGCACCTTCTGCATCATCATCGAGCAGGCAACCAGCTTCTCAAAGTCCGCATCGTTGATATCGCCGCGACGAATCTTTGACGAGGAGACTTCCGTCTGCTCGGAGATGATACGGGTGGCGAGCTGTTCCGACGACATTTCGAGCGAGTAGAAGCCGACGACACCGCCGTTCTTAGCCTTGGTGGAACCATCAGCCTGTACTTCGCCTTCGAACGAGGCGGCGATATTATAGGCGATGTTGGTGGCGAGCGAGGTCTTGCCCATGCCGGGACGGCCTGCAAGGACGATCAAGTCGGAGCGCTGCAGGCCACCCATTTTGCTGTCCAGCGAGTGGATGCCGGTGGAGATACCTGATAGACCGCCATCGCGCTCCTTGGCGACTGCCGCCATGTCGATCGCCAGCGCCACGGCATCGTTGAAGGCCTGGAATCCGCCGTCGTAGCGGCCGTTTTCGGCAAGCTCGAACAGCCGGCGCTCGGTGTCTTCGATCTGCGTCTGCGGCGGCATGTCGAGCGGCGCGTCATAGGCGATGTTGACCATGTCTTCGCCGATGGTGATCAGCGCCCGGCGCAGCGCCAGGTCGTAAATGGCGCGTCCATAGTCCTCGGCATTGATGATCGACACGGCTTCGACTGCGAGACGCGCGAGATATTGCGCGACCGTCATGTCGCCGACCTTCTCGTCGGCCGGTACGAAGCTCTTGATCGTGACTGGATTGGCCGTCTTGCCCATGCGGATAATGTCGCCGGCGACTTCGAAGATCTTCCGGTGCAGCGGCTCATAGAGATGGACCGGCTTCAGGAAGTCGGAGACGCGATAATAGGCATCATTATTGACGAGGATGGCGCCGAGCAGAGCCTGCTCCGCCTCGATATTGTTGGGCGCTTCGCGATAATGCTGCTCGGCGGGAGCAATGGCGGCAAGCTTGCGCGCAGCTTCGTTCATTTTCCATCTCTTCGTGCTTTAGGGTGTCGACTGGTTTGCGACGTTCCGCCGTCACGGTCAACAGCGCAAACGCATGAGCATGTGAAGCGTCACAAATCGGTCGGGTCTATCAACGTTGTTCCACTCGTCCACAGGGACAGATTTCCGCCACGTAAAAAATCTCTTGTGACCACTTTGCAACGCAAGGATCGACACACGAATCACGTAGGCGAATTAATCGTGGGGAACATTTTAGCGGGGTCTTTCAAGGTGTGCATTAGCTGTTGCTCCCATCACGCTTGAAAAATTGCGAAAATCTGTTTATTTCCTATGAGTTAGGGTAGGGTGCTAATAGTATAAAGTTGTAATGATGTCCGGAACTCCATCGAGACAAGAACTTTTCGACGACCTTTTTGCTTTCAACCGCAAGCTTCGCGCTGCGTTTGATGCGCTTGTTCGCGAACATGGCATGACGCTTTCCCGCGCCAGGGTTTTTCGCAAACTCTCCCGCAGGGATGGGATCAACCAAAGGGAGCTCGCCGACGAGCTGGAGCTCGAGACGCCGACGCTCGTGCGTATCCTCGATGCGATGGAGGCGCAGAATTTCATTGAGCGCCGCCCGGCCCAGTCCGACCGCCGCGCCAAGCAGATATTCATGACGGAATCCGGAAAAGTCGTCGCCGCCGAGGTGGAAGCCCTTGCCACCGGTGTGCGTGCGGATATCTTGGAGGGAATTTCGGACGAGGACGTCGGCGTGGCGCTCAAGGTTATCCGCGCGATGACGGCCAACGTCCAGAACGTGGGTAAATCATGAGGTAGTGTATGAGCGGTGATCCGGGTTCGGTCGCCAACACGGAAGCCAACACCGTCCCCCCCGCTTCACCGCCTATGCCGGGCTGGAAAGTGCCGCTCTATATTGCGGCATCCGTCATGTTCTTTTTGACCCAGGGCCTGGGTCTCAATCTCGCTTTTGCCAATCTCACCCAGATTCAGGGAACGATCGCGGCAACGACCACCGAATCCGCATGGCTCTCGGCCGCATATATGGCGCCCAATGTCAGTCTCGCCATTGCGTTGGTGAAAATCCGCCTGCAATATGGAGTGCGTAATTTTGCCGAGGTCAGCATTCTCGGCTTCGTGCTCGCCTCGCTGCTCAATCTCTTCGTCTCCGATCTGCATTCGGCAATCGTCGTCCGCTTTCTGAGCGGCATTGCCGGTGCGCCGCTCTCGACGCTCGGCTTTCTCTACATGCTGGAAGCCTTCGAGCCGGCCAAGAAGATGACCGTCGGCGTCAGCCTGGCGATGATGAACACACTGCTTGCCGCTCCCATCACCCGCCTCGTATCGCCCTCGCTTCTCGATTACGGCGAGTGGCGCGGGCTTTACACGCTCGAGATGGCGCTGGCATTGCTGGTCATGCCGATCATCTATCTCCTGCCGTTGACGCCGCCTCCGCGCGTCAAGGTCATCGTCCTCGGCGATATCTTCAGCTATCTGCTGGTGGCGATCGGCTTCGGCTGTCTTGCGGTGGCGCTTTCGGTCGGCCGTCTTTACTGGTGGCTGGAAGTGCCCTGGCTCGGCGTCGTGCTGGCGCTCGGCATCGCGTCGATCACCGCCGCTATCGTCGTCGATCTCCGACGGTCGACACCGCTCATCGACGTGCGCTGGCTTCTGCGGCCGGAAATCCTGCATCTGACGGCGATCCTGCTGATCTTTCGCCTGATTGCTGCCGAGCAGACCTATGTCGTCATGACCTTCTACCAAAACGGGATCGGGCTGCTCTACGACCAGCTCTCCATGCTGTACTGGATCATCCTCGCGTTCTCGATCATTGGCGGTCTCATCTGCACCGTGTTCATGAACTATGGCTTCACCTGGCAGATACAGTTCGTCGCGCTCATCCTGATGGCGGCGGGTTGCTTGATGGACTCGCAGGTCACGAACCTGACGCGGCCGGAGCAGATGTACCTCAGCCAGGCGCTTGTCGCTGCGGGAGCGGCATTGTTCCTGCCGCCGTCCATGTCGGAAGGCTTCAGGGCGGCCATATCCAAGGGGCCGCCCTATCTCGTGACCTTCTTCGTCGTTTTCACCTTCACGCAGAGTATCGGCGGCCTCATCGGCTCTGCCTTTTACGGCACGCTGATTATTATTCGCGAGAAGTTCCATTCGGCGATCCTGACCGAGCGCGTATTGCTGACCGATCCGCATGTGGCCGATCGCGTCAGCCGGCTTTCGGCCTCTTATGGCAAGGTGATCGGCGACAGTGCCCTTCTGAAAGGGGAAGGGATGGCGCTACTCGGCGCGCAGGTGAGCCGCGAAGCCAACATGCTCGCCTATGGCGATGCATTCCTCGTTGCCGCCGTGATTGCCTTGCTGTCGCTGGCGGGCCTCACAATCCATGTTTTCTATCGCTTCGTTCGGACGCGGCTCGCGGACGATCAGTCGCGGGTCGTGACATCCAACCCATGAGGAAATGAAGTAGCTCTATGCCGAGGCTCGTTCGCTCCCCCATCGAAGTCATCGCGGTTCTCGCCGGTATCGGCGGTGTCATGCTCGTACTCTATGCCTGGCATCTGCCACCGTTCAAAACCTCGGTGGAGACCACCGACGACGCCTATGTCAAAGGCTATGTCACGACCATCAGTCCTCAGGTGAGTGGCTACATTACCGACGTGCCGATCAAGGACTACAAGCTCGTCAAGGAAGGCGATGTGCTCGCCCAGATCGACGACCGCATCTACAAGCAGAAGGTGGCGCAGGCGCGCGCGACACTTGCCGGGCAAAAGGCGGCACTCGCCAATTCACAGCAGCAGGAACAGGCGGCCAAGGCCGGCATCGTCTCCAGTCAGGCGCAGATCGACAGCGCCGATGCGGCGCTGAAACGTGCCCAGCTTGCCGCCGATCGCGTGACGACGCTGGTCGCCAGAGGCGTGTCGACGACAAGCGATGCCGAGCAGGCGCAGGCAACGCTGCGGCAGGCCCAAGCCTCGGTCAATCAGGCTAAGGCGGCCCTCGACGTCTCGCAGCAGAATCTGACGACCATCATCGTCAACCGTGCTTCGCTGGAGGCCGGTGTCAGCGGCGCGGAGGCGGCAGTGCAGCTCGCCGATATCGATCTGGACAACACGACGATCAGGGCGCCCCAGGACGGCCGCGTCGGCGAAGTCGGCGTTCGCCTTGGCCAGTATGTGACTTCAGGCACGCAGCTCATGGGGCTGGTGCCGAAGGATGTCTGGGTCATCGCCAATTTCAAGGAAACACAGCTTAATGGCATGAAGCTCGATCAGCCGGCCACGATTGCGGTGGATGCACTCGGCCATCGCGAAATCAAGGGCCGCATCCAGCGCTTCTCGCCGGCCGCCGGTTCCGAATTCGCCGTCATCAAGCCCGACAATGCGACAGGTAATTTCACCAAGGTTGCTCAGCGCATCGGCGTCCGGGTGAAGATCGAGGATGGTCAGCCTTTGGCGAGCGAACTGGCGCCCGGCATGTCGGTTATCGTCTCGATCGACAAGGATTCGGCGCCGCTGCCGGAGGCCAAGGCTGGCGATTGACAGAAGGAATTGCTTTCGGCCGCAAACAAAAAGCCTGGGTCGCGAGACCCAGGCTTCTTCATAGGCAATGCTGCGAAGACGTGAAGATCAAGCTTCGTCTTCGTTGTCGCGGTCAGCTTCCGGATCGAAGAAGTCTTCCGGACGCAGGGCGTCCTCGTCGATGCCGTAGATGGCGTCGGCGGAGGTGAGGGTTTCGCCCTTGGACTGACGCTCGGCTTCTTCAGCGGAACGGGCAACGTTCAGCTCGACCTTGATTTCGACTTCGGCGTGAAGAGCGATGGCAACGTCGTGCAGGCCGATAGCCTTGATCGGCGTGTTCAGGTGAACCTGGCTGCGGCCGATGTTGAAGCCTTCTGCGGCGAGGATTTCGACGACGTCACGAGCAGCGACCGAACCGTAGAGTTGGCCGGTTTCGCCAGCCGAGCGAACGACAATGAAGGACTTGCCGGCGAGAACGTCGGCAACCTTCTGGGCTTCGCTCTTGCGCTCGAGGTTACGGGCTTCGAGCGTCGAACGCTCAGCTTCGAAACGGGCCTTGTTGGCGGCGTTGGCGCGCAGCGCCTTGCCGAGCGGCAGCAGGTAGTTACGGGCAAAGCCGTCGCGAACCTTTACGGTTTCGCCCATCTGGCCGAGCTTGGAGATGCGTTCGAGAAGAATGACTTCCATTTTCTTGTTCCTTTCGATGTCAGATTTTCGTGTCGGTTGGTTTGGATGTATCGGCATTCTTGTGCGGGGTCAGTGATATCGCCTTGCGGATATCGTAGAGGCCGAGAACAAGGATGATGAGGAGCGGCAGCGTCAGCAGGAAAGACGCGAGGTAACAAAGCACCAGCACCGGAATACGCCAGTCCTTGCCACGCGTGCGGTAATGCAACGACGCGAAGCCGGAAACGATGAAGCCCGCGCCGAAGGCACCGAGCACGGCGGCTGCGATGAGCGCCAGCACGCCACCGAAGAAGATGACCACGATCGCCGCCAGGAAAACGAAGATGGCGTTGCGGTTCATGCGCAGCGACGAGGGGATGTCCTCGCGCGGGCGAAGATTGTGTTTCGAGGCGGCAACGATACGTGTGGCCACATAATAGGCTGCCAGCATCATCATGACCCAGATCATGCCCCAGGCGATGGGGATGGCGTAGAGCATGAGGAGCTTGGTCTTTGCGATCGCCACCGGATCGACGTCCAGCGTCGGCTGCTGCTGGCTCATGACCTTGACGTAGACGTCCACCACCTGGCTGACGAGATCGGCATTATAGCCCATGACCGCGCCGGCGATGATGATGACGACGGCGGCGAGGCCGCAGAGGTGGAGCATAATGTCGGAGAGCGGATACCAGGCCATCAGGTGATCCGGGCCGCCAAGCTCGGATGCAGGCCGTGCCAGATTGGCAAGATGACTCAGCCATGCCGGAATCAGCGCCAGTACGACGGCAAATATCCCGAAATACATCGACTGCACGAATGTGCCGACAATACCGGCTGCCACGACGGCGGTGATGACGGCCACATTGCCCCAGCCGAGGCCGACGATCAGGATGGGAAGAGCTGAAAGCGCACCGAAGAGAATGAACAGCAATGGCTGAAGCGTCGCGCCGTACACGAGTAAGGCGGCGGTCAGACCGGCGAGAGCGCCGATGCCAAGCTCTTTTGCGTTCAATTTCTTCACGTCGCTGTCCTGCTTCATATCGAGCAGTTAGAGGATGCTCTCGGCACTCGGGCCAGAAAGCCGTCCCCAACATGGGGTTTCAAGGTTCCGATCCGCGCCCATCGCGAAAGGGAGAAGGGAAGGCATTGCTGCCTTCCCCTTATTCACTCTGCGTCAGGCGCTATTAAGCGACGACGTAGGGCAGCAGGCCGAGGAAACGGGCGCGCTTGATCGCCTGGGCGAGTTCGCGCTGCTTCTTCTGGGAAACGGCCGTGATGCGGGAAGGAACGATCTTGCCGCGCTCGGAAATGTAGCGCTGCAGGAGACGAACGTCCTTGTAGTCGATGCGCGGCGCATTGGCACCCGAGAACGGGCAGGTCTTGCGGCGGCGATGGAACGGACGGCGGACCGGTGCGGAGGAAACTTCAGACATTCTCAAATCTCCTTATACGCGGTCTTCGCGCGGACGGCGCGGACGGTCTTCGCGGTCACCACGATCCGGGCGCGGACCACGATCGCCGAAGCTGCGCTCCGGACGGTCGCCGTCACGACGCGGACGGTCGTCACGGTCGCGCTTCTGCATCATGGCAGACGGGCCTTCTTCGTGCTTTTCGACAGCGATCGTCATGTAACGCAGGACGTCTTCGCTGATGCGCATCTGGCGTTCCATTTCCTGGATCGCAGCGGCCGGAGCATCAATGTCCATCAGGGCGTAGTGAGCCTTGCGGTTCTTCTTGATGCGGTAGGTGAGGGACTTGAGGCCCCAGTTCTCGATACGCCCGACTTTACCGCCGTTAGCTTCGATAACACCCTTGTACTGTTCTACGAGGGCGTCGACCTGCTGAGCGGAAATATCCTGCCGGGCAAGGAATACATGTTCGTAAAGAGCCATGGATAGCTTTGCCTTTCTTGCGTTGGTCTGAACCCGATATTCGGCGGCTAAGCCTCAACGACTGCTCCTGAGAGGGTAAACCCAAGCAAGAAAAGCGTTTCCGAGACGGTCGAGAGCGGAGACACGGGAGGCTGGAACGCTTCCGTTCCGAACGATTCCCCTCTCGGAAAACCGGCCCTCCGTTCAGCCACCAGCCAGAAGACCGGGTTGCGAACAGGGCGGCTTATACGGATTTTTCTCAGAAAGGCAAGGGGAGCGACGAAATTCGAAGAGATCGACACGGAGTTCTTATAGTAGATGTCGCCTACTTGTTCGACAGCAAATCGCCACAGCAGACTTCCCGGACATATGTATTGCCATAGGTGACAAATGCGGCCTTCGGAATGGCATTGCTGGCACGCAGCATCTGATACAGGGATTTTTGGGTGTCGTTGTTGCCCGTCGCTCCGACCGCGACCGCGAACCTGCCATTTGTTGTGAGATGCACCGCCAAAGTGAGTGCGGAAGTCAGAACGAGCGACTTCGCCGCCTCCAGATTATCCTCGCTCTTGATCTGAATATATCTTTGGCCGAATGGTCCCTCGTCGAATTCGCGAACCCATACCCAGGTTTGCAGCATATATCCGTTATATCCATCGATCGAGACCTCATACCATTCGCCCTTGCTGGCCTTGATCTCAAGCCCGCTTCCGCTCGCAAAATCGGCAATTGTTTTTGAATTCTCCGTGGCGTTCGCCATTAAGGGTGCCGTGCCTTTCGGATGCTCGATAATTCCATTCTTCGCGACAGGAATTTCAAGATCGACAGCCGCGCTCTCGGGGGCTTGCGGTTCCGCCGCCGCTGCCGGCTCATCTGCATCCGTTGTCGTGACACGATAGAGCTTCATCTCACTTGCAGAAAGATAGCGTATGTCATCGGAATCATATTGCAGGGAGAGCTTCAACAATCCGGGATCGGCACCCATATCGGTCATGTAGGATATGACATCGGCGGTTATCGTCTGGACCGCTGCGACGGCCTCTTCAACGCGCATACCCTTTGTGTCGTTGAACGAAGCCTTGTGGACACCGATCGATCCAGCATCCGCAATGCGAACGACGCCGCCAAGGAATGCCAGAGAGCAGGCGGATGCGCATTCTTGTGCACGCACGGTGACCGTGTTCATTCCAAGCGAGCGGATCAGTCTTCCAAGTTCGATCGCCTTCCGGATATTTCCACCAGGGCTATCGAAGGTGACCGCGTTCGCACGATAAGATTTCACTGCCTTGCGAAATTTGTTCAGGTCGTCGTCCGCTTCGAACGAGCCGTCCACAATGACATAGTGCAATCCGTCGTCAGTCGTCAGATGGCTGCAGCTGAGACAGGCAACCGCATTGCTTGCAAAGAAGATCATGCCGAAAACTAAAGCGCAGCCTATTTGAAATGGCCTCACCACGCTCACCCCCACCCATCGCGAATTGTGATTTTCATAGGTTTTGATTTTCTACAAGGCCGCGCTTACTTTTGACTCTCGTTAGCGTTGAGATTGTGGAAGCGGCAACTTGCAGGCCTGCCGATCTTGTCGCCTCATTGCGTGAGGCTGGCTCTTTGGTCATGATGCGATGATATCAATGGCGGCAGCACGGTCTGTTCATGCGTATCTTTCTGGTCCGGCACGGCGAATCCCTCGGCAATATCGACGACAGCGCCTACCGGCAGTTCGGTGATCACAACGTTCCGCTGACAGAGTGGGGACATCGGCAGGTGCTGCGGGCGGGTCAGGCGATCGCGAGCTATCTCAAAGAGCTACCCGGTGCCGAACTGCGCAGGCTGAACGTCTGGTATTCGCCTTTCCTGCGCACGCGGCAGAGCAAAGATACTCTGCTGGAGGTCCTGCCGGCCGATCTGATCGAGGATGTCACGGAGGATTATCTGCTGCGCGAGCAGGATTTCGGGCTCTTCACCGAAATCTATGATCATGCCGAACAGAAACGGAAATTCCCCGACGAATTCGAGAAATGGGCGAGGCTTCGCAACAATAACGGCAAATTCTATGCGCGACCGCCGGATGGAGAAAGCCGCGCCGATGTCGCCCAGCGCGTTCGTCTGTTCCTGCAGACCGTCATGCACGATGCCGAAAACGGGAAGAACAATATCATCATCGTCGGCCATGGCGTGACCAACCGGGCATTCGAGATGAACTTCCTACACCATCCGGTCGACTGGTTCGAACGCTCGGACAATCCGGGCAACGCCGATGTCACCTTGATCGAGGGGCGGCATTCTGACGACTATCGCTCGATCCTGCTTCATAAGTCCGTGGATAGGGCTCAAGGGCAGAACGAGCTATGTGGGGCCTATGGTTCTGAGCCCGACGTTGTGTCCAATATTGAAGAGTAAGGCATCGGCGGAGTACCTTCTAATCTCACTTCTTAGATAGGCTGCGGCGCCCTGCGATAAATTGGGGGCGCCTCTCCAGCTTTACATCGGCATCGGATACTTCCGGTGAACCTGCTCGATCTCCGCCAAGGCCTCGGTCGGCAGCGTCACATAAGCAGCGGCCACATCGGTCTCCAGCTGCGCCATCGTTGTCGCGCCGATGATGACCGACGTCATGAAGGGTTTGGTGAGGCAGTAAGCGAGCGCCTGCTTGGAAGGATCGATGCCGTACTTGGCGGCGATTTCCAGATAGGCCTTGACCGGCGGTTCCTGCAGCGGCTGCAGGCGGCCGCCGATATCCTGGTTGATCGAGCCGCGCGAGCCGGCCGGCCGTGCGCCGCCGACATATTTGCCGGTAAGGATACCGCCGGCCAGCGGCGAGTAAGCGAGCAGCCCGACATCTTCGTGATGCGATAGCTCGGCCAGATCGAGGTCGAAATGCCGGTAGAGCAGGTTGTACTCGTTCTGCGTGGTCGCCACGCGCGGCAGGCTCTTCTGCTCGGCAATCGTCAGATATTTCTGAATGCCCCAGGTCGTCTCGTTTGACAGGCCGATGGCGCGGATCTTGCCGGCCTTCACCAATGCGCCCATCGTTTCGAGGATCTCGGTGATGTCGGCGACCGCCTTCGCGCGATCCTGATTGAAAGGATTATATCGCCAGTTTTGGCGGAAATGGAAATGTCCGCGGTTCGGCCAGTGAACCTGATAGAGGTCGATATAATCGGTCTTCAACCGTTTCAGGCTGGCGTCAACAGCCGCATTGATATTGGCGGCGTCGGGGCCTTGTCCGCCGCGCAAATATTCGCGACCGGGGCCGGCGACCTTGGTGGCGAGCACCACGTCCTTCCGCTTGCCCGTCTTCTCAAACCAGGTGCCGATGTACTCTTCCGTGCGCCCTTGCGTCTCCGGGCCCACGGGTGTCGTCGGGTACATTTCGGCCGTATCGAAGAAATTGATGCCTTTGCTGATGGCGTAATCCATCTGCTCATGCGCTTCGGCTTCGCTGTTCTGCGTTCCCCAGGTCATTGTGCCCAGACAAATCTGCGAGACGGAAATATCGGTGCGGCCTAAATTCTTATATTTCATGAGAAAACCTTGGAAGACGAAGGAAAAACCTGAGGGAGGGGATAGCGGGAATTTAGGCTCGAATTGAGCAAGTGCAAGAAGAAAATCACGCTGTTTCGCATGCGCAAAAGCTTGTGGCTCCGGGACTTGCGCTATTGACTCCACCGCAAACAATGTCATTGGGAAGCAAAACGACCCCCAAAAGGACGCTTTATAATGACTGTTGCTTTCACATTTCCCGGCCAGGGCAGCCAAGCCGTCGGCATGGGCAAAGACCTTGCCGACAATTTCGCCGAGGCGCGTGCCGTCTTCGAAGAAGTCGATGAAGCGCTCGGTGAAAAGCTCTCCGAAGTCATCTTCAACGGCCCGGAAGATAGGCTGACGCTGACGGCCAATGCACAGCCGGCGCTGATGGCCGTCTCGATGGCTGTTATCCGCGTTCTGCAGGCACGTGGTCTCGATCTGAAGAGCAAGGTCGCCTATGTGGCCGGTCATTCGCTTGGCGAATATTCCGCTCTCTGTGCCGCCGGCACCTTCTCGCTTGGTGACACGGCGCGGCTGCTACGCATCCGCGGCAACGCCATGCAGGCGGCTGTTCCGGTCGGCGTTGGCGCGATGGCCGCGATCATCGGCCTCGAACAAGCTGACGTTATCGCCGTCTGTGCGGAAGCATCTGCGCTAGGCGCCTGCCAGATCGCCAACGACAATGGTGGCGGCCAGATCGTCATCTCCGGCGAGAAGGCTCCCGTCGAAAAGGCGGCCGAGCTTGCGACCGCCAAGGGCGCCAAGCGCGCCATCTTGCTGCCGGTCTCCGCACCCTTCCATTCGGCGCTGATGGCGCCGGCCGCCGAAGCCATGCGCGAAGCGCTTGCCGGCGTCGCCAAGGCCAATCCGGTCGTGCCTGTTATTGCCAACGTCAAGGCGGCTCCGGTGATGGATGCCGACGAGATCGCCAGGCTGCTGGTCGAACAGGTCACAGGCCAGGTGCGTTGGCGCGAGACGGTGGAATGGTTCGCTGCCAACAATGTCACGACATTGTATGAGATCGGCGCCGGCAAGGTGCTGACGGGTCTGGCCCGCCGCATCGACAAGTCGGTCAACGGTATTGTCGTCAACAATGCTGCCGATATCGACACGGCGCTTGCAGCACTGCTCGGCTGAAAATCTAGAAGCGAGGGAAACACATGCTTGATTTGACCGGCCGCAAGGCCCTGGTAACCGGCGCATCCGGCGGCATCGGCGAAGAAATCGCCCGGCTCCTGCACAAGCAGGGCGCCATTGTCGGCTTGCACGGCACGCGCGTCGAAAAGCTGGAAACGCTGGCGTCAGAACTGGGCGATCGCGTCAAGATCTTCCCGGCCAACCTGTCGGATCGCGACGAGGTGAAGGCGCTTGGCGTCAAGGCGGAAGAGGAACTCGGCGGCGTCGATATCCTCGTCAACAATGCCGGTATCACCAAGGACGGCCTCTTCGTGCGCATGAGCGACGAGGACTGGGATGCGGTTCTCGAAGTCAACCTGACGGCCGTCTTCCGCCTGACGCGGGAACTTACCCATCCGATGATGCGCCGCCGCTATGGCCGTATCATCAACATCACGTCGGTTGTCGGTGTCACGGGTAACCCCGGCCAGGCGAATTACTGCGCCTCCAAGGCCGGCATGATCGGCTTCACCAAGTCGCTGGCGCAGGAAATCGCCACCCGCAACGTCACGGTCAACTGCGTTGCTCCAGGCTTCATCGAAAGCGCGATGACGGGCAAGCTGAACGATAAGCAGAAGGAAGCCATCATGGGAGCCATTCCCATGAAGCGCATGGGCACAGGTCAGGAAGTTGCTTCCGCCGTCGCCTATCTCGCTTCCTCGGAAGCCAGCTACGTCACGGGTCAGACGATCCACGTCAATGGCGGCATGGCGATGATCTAAAGGAATTGCTATTGGAGGGAACTTTCCCTCCAATAGCATGTTGAGCAACCCGGAGCCGGCTATTTTCTGGCTTTGCGACGGACTTAAACCGTGTTAAGCGGGCCATGACTGTGAACAGTCGTCCGGAAAATGCAGACGGACTGGGCCGCATTCAAGGCGCTGGACCGGATCTCAATGCCGGGTTGAACGGGTTTGCCAGCGGCGTCAGGACAGATGCTGCAGGTTTGAATAGGTAGGGATGTCACAGGGCATTCTGATCAGGATATAAGGTCGAGGAAACCGACATGAGCGATATCGCAGAACGCGTAAAGAAAATTGTTGTTGATCATCTTGGCGTTGACGCCGACAAGGTTGTTGAAAGCGCAAGCTTCATCGACGATCTGGGTGCGGACTCGCTCGACACGGTCGAACTGGTCATGGCTTTCGAAGAAGAATTCGGCGTTGAAATTCCGGACGACGCTGCTGACTCGATCCTGACGGTCGGTGACGCGGTAAAGTTCATTGAGAAGGCTCAGGCCTAATCTTCTGCGCTTTTTGAAGGGGCGGGCTGAAGAGTCCGCCCTATTTCGTCCGGCAAAGCCGCACGAAGCATTTTTACACGCATATCATCATAAAAAGACGGGGGTCTGCGGGCGATGAGACGTGTCGTTATCACGGGTACCGGCATGGTATCACCTTTGGGCTGCGGCACCGAAGTGTCTTGGTCGCGCTTGCTTGCCGGCTACAATGGTGCTCGCCTCGTAACCGAATTCGAGGTCGAAGATCTCGCCGCAAAGATCGCCTGCCGCATTCCGGTCGGCGATGGCACCGATGGCACCTTCAATGCTGACGATTGGATGGAGCCGAAAGAGCAGCGCAAGGTCGACCCTTTCATCATCTATGGCATGGCAGCCGCCGACATGGCGCTGGCTGACGCCGGTTGGCATCCCCAAACGGATGAAGATCAGATCGCCACGGGCGTCATGATCGGCTCGGGCATCGGCGGCCTCGAAGGCATTGTCGAAGCCGGCTACACATTGCGCGACAAGGGCCCGCGCCGCATCTCGCCCTTCTTCATTCCGGGGCGCCTCATCAATCTCGTTTCCGGCCAGGTCTCGATCCGCCACAAGCTGCGCGGTCCGAACCATGCGGTCGTCACCGCATGCTCGACTGGCGCACATGCGATCGGCGACGCTGCCCGTCTGATCATGCTTGGCGATGCCGATGTCATGGTGGCAGGCGGTGCCGAAGCTCCGGTCTGCCGCATCTCGCTCGCCGGCTTTGCCGCCTGCAAGGCCCTGTCGACGGACTTCAACGATACGCCGCAGAAGGCTTCGCGCCCCTATGATCGTGACCGCGATGGTTTCGTTATGGGCGAGGGCGCTGGCATCGTCGTGCTGGAAGAACTGGAGCATGCCAAGGCGCGCGGCGCAAAGATCTATGCCGAAGTCGTCGGCTACGGCCTTTCCGGCGATGCCCACCACATCACCGCTCCGTCGGAAGATGGCGAAGGCGCATTCCGCTGCATGACCTCGGCGTTGAAGCGCGCTGGATTGGCCGCGGCTGATATCGACTATATCAATGCCCACGGCACTTCCACCATGGCCGACACGATCGAACTCGGCGCCGTCGAGCGGCTGGTCGGCGATGCCGCATCGCGGATTTCGATGTCGTCCACCAAGTCGGCGACGGGCCATCTGCTTGGCGCTGCCGGTGCGATCGAAGCGATCTTTGCGACGCTTTCCATTCGCGACAATATCGTTCCGCCGACGCTCAATCTGGACAATCCGGAACGAGAAACAGTCATCGATCTTGTTCCGCACAAGGCGCGCAAGCGGGACGTCAATGTCGCCCTGTCGAACTCCTTCGGCTTTGGCGGCACCAATGCATCGCTTGTCCTGCGTCGGTATGAGGCATAGTAACTGCGAAAGCGGGAATGTTCTTCGGCAAGCCCATGCGCCGTTCCCGAATGTTGCCCCTATGCGTCCGGATGATGCACAGGGGTAATGTCTGATCGGTCTAAGTCGGAACCTCAACAGGCCCCGGCTTATCCTCTGGACCTGTTTTTTGCCGCATTGCTTGGCCAAAGAGCAGGCAATTAAAAAGGGAAGGGATTGCCGGTGAGCGATACGAACCAGAGCAACGGAACTCCAAACGGACAAAAGGGGCCGATCATACCCAAATCGGCAAATGAAGCCCTGCGTCCGGAGCGGGTTCCGGATCCGCCGAAGCGTTCGCGTAAAGCTCGCAGCCAGATGGTGATTTTCCTGAACTTCCTGATGACGCTGGTGGTTTTCGTCGTCATTGCGGCCGTTGCAGGCACCTATTATGCCTTCTCCGTGTATCAGAGCCCAGGTCCGCTGACGACCAACACCAATTTCATCGTGCGCAATGGCGCCGGCCTGAATGAAATTGCCAACCGTCTGGAATCAAACAACATCATCACCGATCAGCGTATCTTCCGCTGGCTGACGACCACCTATCTGCACGGCGAAACGCTGCGCAATGGTGAGTACGAGATCAAAGCGGGCGCTTCCATGAAGGATATCATGGAGCTGCTGAAGTCGGGCAAATCCATCCTGTACTCGGTAACCTTGCCCGAAGGGCTCACGGTTCGGCAAATTTTCAACAAGCTGCAGGCCGATACAGTGCTGGAAGGCGATTTGCCATCGGCGCTCCCGCCCGAGGGTAGCCTGAGGCCCGATACCTACAAATTCACGCGCGGCACCAAGCGGACTGAAATCGTCGATCAGATGGCGGGTGCGCAGAAAAAGCTGGTCGACCAGATCTGGGACCGCCGCGATTCAAGCGTGCAACTGGCGAACAAGCAGGATTTCGTGACGCTTGCCTCTATCGTCGAGAAGGAAACCGGCCTTGCGGATGAACGCGCTCACGTCGCCTCCGTCTTCCTCAACCGTCTCGGCAAAAGCATGCGCCTGCAGTCGGATCCGACGATTATCTATGGTCTCTTCGGCGGCGAGGGAAAGCCTTCCGATCGTCCGATCTTCCAGTCGGACCTGAAGAAGGAGACGCCGTATAACACCTACATCATCAAGGGCTTGCCGCCGACACCGATCGCAAATCCGGGTAAGGATGCGCTTGAGGCTGTCGCCAACCCCTGGAAGACGCAGGACCTCTATTTTGTAGCCGACGGCACGGGTGGCCATGTGTTCGCAGCGACGCTGGAAGAGCACAATGCGAACGTCAAGCGCTGGCGCAAGCTTGTCGCCGAAAAGGGCGAAGATCCGAGCTCCATTGCCGTCGACGGCCAGCCTGACGACGGCACGACGGCCCCAGGCTCTGGCGCCCAGCAGAAAAAGAAGACCAACTGATCCTTGTTGCGCCATGGCTTCGGCGAAGATCATGGCGCGGTTTCACTTTACATTGATCCGTAATCCGATGATTTTCGACGGATAGGGGATAGGAATTTTCGGAGGCTTGCATGGCATTGCAGTCCATGACCGGTTTTGCCCGGCGTGAGGGAACGAGCGGGCGTGGTCGCTGGGCGTGGGAGTTGCGATCCGTAAACGGCAAGGGGCTGGATGTCCGGTTGCGTCTGCCGCAGGGGCTGGAGCGACTGGAGACGGATGTTCGTAAATTGATCTCCGATCGGTTCTCCCGCGGCAATCTCCAGGTCGGTCTGTCGCTGTCGGTCGAGGATAGTCGCGTCGAGGTCGTCGTGAACCAGGATGCGCTTGCAGCCGTGCTCGCCTTGCGGGATCAGCTCACCGGTGTCATTGATCCCGCGCCGTTGCGTCTGGATAGCCTCATGGCGGTTCGCGGCTTGGTGGAATTCAAGGAAGCCGAGGAAAGCGAAGAGGCGCTTGCCGCGCGTGATGCCGATATCATGGCGGGCCTCACGGCTGCTCTCGGCGATCTTTGCGATATGCGGGGCGGGGAGGGTCAAGCCCTCGGCCAGATCCTGCTTGGTCATGTCGCCACGATCGAGACGCTGACAGACACCGTCGAGCGTGATCCTTCGCGTTCGCCGCAGGAGATTGCGGGTCGGTTGGCCACACAGGTTTCCATGCTGCTTGAGGGCTCTGCGGGTCTTGACCGCGACAGGCTGCATGCCGAAGCGGCTCTCCTTGCCACCAAGGCCGATTTGCGCGAAGAGATCGATCGGTTGAAGGCTCACGTGGCCGCGGCGCGCGACCTTATTTCCAAGGGCGGGCCTGTTGGCCGCAAGCTCGATTTTCTTGCACAGGAATTTAACCGGGAATCGAATACCATCTGTTCCAAGTCGAATGCAGCAGCGGTGACTGCTGCCGGCATCGAGCTGAAGGTGGTCATCGACCAGTTTCGCGAACAGGTTCAGAATTTGGAGTAGGCCATGAAGCCGGCGACATCCACTTCCATTCCGATTGCCCGCCGAGGGCTGATGCTTGCGATCTCCTCGCCGTCAGGCGCAGGCAAGTCGACGATTGCGCGCACCTTGCTCGATAAGGATAAGCAGGTGAGCCTTTCGGTCAGCGTCACGACCCGGCAGCGCCGGCCGAGTGAAATCGAGGGCGTCCATTACCATTTCGTCTCGCAGCGCGAGTTCGAGCGCCTTCGCGATTCCGACTCGCTGCTCGAATGGGCCGAAGTCCATGGCAATTTCTATGGCACGCCGCGCGAGCCTGTGGAGACGGCCATGTCAGAGGGGCGCGATATGCTCTTCGACATCGACTGGCAGGGCGCTCAGCAGTTGCAGGAGAAGATGCCGGCCGACGTCGTTTCCATCTTCGTGCTGCCGCCGACCATGACGGAGCTGCAATTGCGCCTGCATCGCCGGGCAGAGGATTCCGAGGAGGTCATCGCCATGCGTCTCGCCAATTCGCGGGCGGAGATCGGGCATTGGCGCGAATATGATTACGTCATCGTCAATGACGATCTGAACGTCGCCTTCGACGCCGTCCAGTCGATCGTCAAGGCCGAGCGCCTGCGCCGCGATCGCCGTCACGGCATGTTCGATTTCGTTCGGGATTTGCTGGAAGAGACACCGAAGCTCTGAGAATAGTCTGAAGCGCGCGGCAATCTTTCAGATTAACGTCTCGCGCTTCAGATCTTTGCGTTTGCACATGTCATGCTCGCCAAATCGCTGAGCATTTTCGCGCAACATTGTTCTAAAGAGCGTTCGCCAACCGGCAGAATTCTTCCACCGAAAGTGTTTCAGCCCGGCGCTGTGGGTCGATATCGGCCTTGAGCAGCAGCGCTTCGCCGCCGATCGGCTTCAAGCTCTGACGCAGCATCTTCCTGCGTTGGCCAAAGGCCGCCTGAGTCACAGCCTCAAGTTTCTCGACAGCACAAGGAATGGGATGTTCCTTCGGGGTTAGGTGCACCACCGTCGACGTTACTTTCGGCGGCGGTGTGAAGGCCTGTGGCGAGATGTCGAACGCCATCTGCGCTTGCGTGCGCCAGCCGCAGAGCACGCCGAGACGCCCGTAGTGATTGTCGTCTTCCTGGGCAACGATCCGCTGGCTGACTTCCTTCTGGAACATCAGCGTCAGCGACTGCCAGAAGGGCGGCCATTGCGTCGGCAAGAGCCAGTTCACCAGAAGCTGTGTTCCGACATTATACGGCAGGTTGGCGATGATCTTGACTGGCCCCTGCGGAGCAAGAGCCGAAAAATCCGTTTTCAGCGCATCGCCTTCTATGACCTCAAGCCGGCCGGGATAATGGTCGGCGATTTCCGCCAGCGCCGGCAGGCAGCGCGCATCCCGCTCGACCGCGATGACCTTCGCGGCTCCGAGTGCGAGGATTGCGCGCGTCAAGCCGCCTGGCCCAGGGCCGACTTCGAAAACGGTAATGCCTTCGAGAGAGCCTGCCGTGCGGGCAACCTTCTGGGTCAGGTTGAGATCGAGCAGGAAGTTCTGGCCGAGTGCTTTGCGCGCGTCGAGGCCATGACGCTGGATCACATCGCGCAGGGGCGGCAGGCCATCGAGAGCAGCCATCAGGTGTTGCTTCCAGTCTTGCCGCTGATCGCACTCGCCAGCCTGAGGGCGGCCACCAGGCTGTCTTCCTTGGCGATGCCCTTGCCGGCGATGCCAAAGGCCGTGCCATGATCGGGGGACGTGCGGACGAACGGGAGCCCGAGCGTCACATTGACGGAATCGTCGAAGCCGAGCGCCTTGGCCGGGATCAGCGCCTGATCGTGATACATGCAGATGGCGACGTCATACCGGCGGCGGGCCTCGTCATGGAACATCGTGTCTGCCGGCAAGGGACCGAAGGCATCGATCCCCTCAGCACGGAGGACATCGATTGCCCGTCTGACGATCTCGTCATCTTCCTTGCCGAGTGCGCCGTTCTCTCCCGCGTGCGGATTGAGGCCGGCAACCGCCAGGCGCGGCTTGGCAATACCGAAACGGGTGCGCAGGTCGTGGTCGGTGATCCTGCAGGTCTCGGCGATAAGATCTGAGGTCAGCACCTGCGGTACATCCCTCAGGGGAATATGAATAGTGACCGGGATGGCGCGAAGCTTCGGACCGGCGAGAAGCATAACCGGCATGTGCGGTTTGCCTGTCGCACGCGTTGCAAGGTCCGCCAGGAATTCGGTGTGACCCGGAAAACCGAAGCCCGCATCGTAAAGAACGGACTTGGCGATCGGGTTAGTGACGATCGCCGATGTCTTGCCACTCATGCTGAGCGAAACGCCCATCTCAATGGCGGCAATAGTGCCTCGTGCCGTTTCGACGTGCGGCTCTCCGGCGATGACAGCGCTTCCTGCATCGATCTGAAGGATCGGCAAGGCGTCGCGAAAGATCTTGCATGCCGTCGCCGGATCGGCCTGCTTCAGCGGCACGTTTAGGCCTAGCTGGGCGGCCCGCTCTCGAAGAACGGTTGTGTCTCCGAGAAACAGGAAAGGCGGCAGCTCAAGCTCGTTGCGCCGTAGCCATGCGGCAAGCGTGATATCTGGACCTATGCCTGCCGGATCCCCTTGCGTGAGTGCCAGAGGGATGGATGGGTGCGAGGACATTGGTGATCAGCGATAGACGATCTGCGCCTTGCCGCGCAGCTCGTCCATGTACTTCTTGTCGTTGGCGCTGACGCCCTGAGCATTGTTCTTGCCGATGTCTTCGGCGCGGAAAACAGCCGCTGCGGCTACGTCGTCGTTGACCTGACGTTGAGAGCAAATGGCGATGTATTCGACGCCGCGGTCGGTGACGACGGATGCGGTCGTATTGCCGGATGCCTTCTCGAGCAACGGCTTCCAGATTTCCGGGACGTCGGGTGCGAGTACGCGGCCAAGATCCTGAACGGAAACATCCCGCATGGTCGCAGCAAAGGCCTTTGCCTGGTCGCAGCCCGGGAATTTGGATCGCGATGCATCCGCTTCCGCCTTGCGCGACTTCAGGACGGCATTGCGCTTTGCCGCTGGGACAACGAAAACCATCTGCTTCAGGAAGTATTCCGTCGTAACAGGCTTCGTCTTGTTCTCCGTCATCCGGGTAACGAGAGCGTCGTTGGAGAGGCGGCTAGCCGAGCCGAAGCGTGCATTAACGACGCGCGGCCAGCTCATGGAAACGGCGATATAGGATTTGAAGTGATCGACCGTCACCCCCATTTTGTCGAGGATCTGGCCGAGCTGCTGGGTTGACATCTTGTTGCTGGCGGCAAAGCGCCCAAAGGCTGCGTCGACTTCCGTTGTCGATACCGACATGCGCAGGCGGGAGATTTCCGACCGCTTCAGCGTCTCATCGACAAGCTGTTCCTTCGCCATCTTATTGAGGTCGCCCTTCTGACGCTGCAACTTCAGGAAGTTGATGCGCTTGGCGATGTCGCCCGATGTGATGACCTGGCTGTTGACAAGGACCTTTACCTCGCTTGCCGCGAAAGCGACATCGCTGCTCGGCACGGCGAAGCTTGCCATGACCAGGGCTGCAGCTCCGAACACCAGAGCGCGAATCGGTGTCTTTCCAGAAAACATCAACTACCCCTTCCCAAAGGTCTTTCTATCGGCGTGCGCCATATCCGCACGCCATAGGCGCAATACGGCAAGTTTGCGCCACATGTCTACATCAGGCGCGATGAATTGCAAAATCCTTGCGGCGAAACAATGACGCAAAGGAATTGCGGCTCATGTTGGAACAATAAAGCCGGCCACGAGGCCGGCTTTATCTGCTATTTCAATGGATCAGAACGTTGCGTTCTGCACATTGCCGAGGTTGATGTCGCCAAGCGTGCGGAAGGTGATGCGAGCGCCAATGGACCAATCGCTTGCGGCCTGGGAGGTCGAATCCTTCTTGTCGAGGAACGAGACCGTGAAGATCGTGCATTCGTCTTCATACGAGAGACCGACACCCTGGCGCGTAAATTGACCATTGTTGATGTCGTAGCTGACCGTTCCGAAAACCGACCAGTATTCCTTGAACTTGATCTGAGCGCGCGACTGTATTTCGTCCTGATTGCTCGTAAAGCCGTATTGCGGCTGGGCAGCAATATGGGTGTAGATCAAGGAAGTCTGGAATATGTCGTTTGCGAAGCCGACCGACGTGTCGCCACGGCGGAAGGCGAAGTCCTTCTCATCGAAGCGATAGGAGGTCGCCAGTGAGATGCCCTGCGGCGTCGTCAAGCCGAACATCGTGACATAGTCGGATCGGGTCGTCTCAAGACCGGAATCCGAGCCGACGCCCGCCAGATCCGCGGACGCAAACGAGTTGCGGCCCGCCAGCTGGTAGGACTGGCCGAAGATATGCTGCAACCTGTAGCCGTTGTCGAAGCTGCCGGTATAGCGCCAGCCCAGATTGGCTCGCGTACCGCCTTCTACCCGGTCGAAGCCGGAGAACTTGTCACGATCGAACAGATTGGTCGCATCGAAGACGAAGCTCTGTGCATCCTCGTTCGGCAATCGTCCGCCAAGCTGCTCGTCCGGGCGCACATAGACCTGCGCGATCGGCTCGAACACATGCGTACTGTTGTTTGTGGTGATCAGGAACGGATATTTGGCCTCGAGACCTGCAGTGACCATACCACGCGTCGCATAGTCGCTGCCGTCATAGTTCCCGGAATAGGTGCCGATGCCCGGGGAGTTCATGCCCAGACCATAAACATCGCCTCGAGCCGCAGCGAGCGGCGTCAGCACCAGCCCCTCATCGGTGGTGAAGGTGCGCTGCCACTGCAGTTCGGTGCTGAAGCGGGTATAGTCCCCCTTGAGGCCGAGATAACGGTCATTGAGGGCCGGATCGCCGAGCGCAGTGGTGGCGTCGAGCACCGAAGTCTTGTCACGCGACAGGTGCGTGAAGTTCATCGTCGCCGACAGCTCGCCGCCATAAACCGATTTCGGATCGACATAGTGATAGTCGATGCTCGGATAGACATATGCCTGCTGCTTTTGCGCCGTGTTGCTATCATCGGCATTCTGCACATTATAGTAGAAGGCGCGCATATCGAAATAGTTGCGCTTTCCGATGCCGGTCAAATAGGCTTGGTTTGTATGTGTGCTCTGGTTAATGCCATCCAGACCATAGGTACGCGAGAAGTTATTGTCGGTCTGCAACATAACATCCCAGCCGAAGGTCCAGCGCGGGTTGATTCTGAAGTCCCCTTTAGAGGAAATCATGCCGCGATTCTTGTGCTCGGCATCGCTTGAGCCCGCGGTAAATGTCCCGGGATCCATCTGACTGATACCGGCAACGCGCAGGGTGTGCGTGCCGTTTTCCAGACGTTGACGGAATTCGCCTTCAAGCAGCAGTCCCTGGTTCGTGAAGCCGGTGGCGGTGACCGTGGCATCCATGCTGGGCGATATGACGTAGTAGTAAGGAACTCTCACGCCAACGCCGAGCCGCTGCGATATGCTCGCCGACGGGAACAGGAAGCCGGACTTGCGCTTTACCGTGTTATCGGGAACTTCGATCCACGGGACATAGGCGATCGGCTGACCGAACAGCTCGAAGCGAGCATGCTCAAGACGAATGGTATGGGTGACGCCATTCTGAACGACGCGCTGAGCCTTGACCTGCCATAACGGCGCGCGGCCTTGCTCGGAGCAGGCCATACAAGCCGTATAGACGCCCTTCGTCAGAATCATCTGCGTGCCGCCGACACGTTCGCCCTTCTCGGCGACCATGCGGGTATTGTCGGGCATTTCGACGCGTAACGCGTTCACGAACCCGTCGGAAAAACTGTCGGTGACATCCATCTTGTCACCATACATGCGGTTGCCGTCCGGAGTGATTAGCTCGACATTGCCGAGAGCCATCATCCGACCGGTTTTCTGATTATATTCAACCTTTTGAGCGACCATCTTATAGCCGCCATAGTTGATCTGAACGGCACCGGTGGCGGTGACGATCTGTGCGTCCTTATTATAGGTCAGTTCATTGGACGAGAGGACAAGTTTCGAGCCCTCCGGCACGTTGACCTTCACGGGAGAGGTCACAGCGCCAGTGCCGCCATTGCTGTTGCTATTATTCGACTGGGCGTACGCGACGACCGGGCTCATAACATATGCACATGCAGCCGTGCCCGTAATAAGGGCAGCCACAATCTTTCTGATACTCTCGCGGTTGCCTGCCGCCACTTAGCCGTCCTCCTGATGAAGCAGGATCGTTGCTCCGAATGCCAATGCGACGATCACGGGTACCCATGTCGCCACGAAGGGAGGAACCACTCCGCTGCTCCCGAATGCCTTTACAAGCACGGTGACAACATAAAGCACGAAGCCTGAGAGGATTCCACCCAGAATCACGGAACGCGATTGGTTGAATCTGCTGAATTTTAGGGACACAGTTGCTGCGATCAGCGTCATTGCCACCAGAAGGAGTGGTTGCGACGCGAGCGAATAAAACTGCGTTTCGAGTGCGTTGGTCGAGATGCCGAAGGACCTCGCAACCTTTATTCGATTAGAAAGATCATAAAAAGCAATGGTTTCCGGCTGCGCCAGACGCTGGGATACGAAATCCTGTTTCAGATTCGTACGAACCTGCATCGAACTCTTGTGATCCGGTATCTCGCCGGGCCGCCGTTCGATGACATTGTTAAGAAGCCAGTAACCATCTTGCAACTTTGCCGACTGGGCGTCCTGCCGGGAGACGATGTTCCCCTGTGAATCAAAGTGGATAAACACGACACCCATCAGCGTCGTTCCGTTGTCCAAAATGGCCTTGGCGCCGATGATCGTGTCGTCTTTTCCGCTCGACTGACGCAGCCACGGGACGGAAAGACGGTTGTGATAGGAAGGATCGCCGCGCAGATCGGCTTCCATCGTTTCGGCTTGGCGTTGACCCCATGCCGCGACCGGATTGAGGGCGAGGGTGGTCAGCAATCCCACGCAAAAAGCGCCTACGATGAACGGCGCCATGAACTGCCAGACGGAAATGCCCGCCGCGCGCGCAATGACCAGCTCACGGCGCCGGTTGAGCGCGATCAAAACCGTCATGCCGACGAAAAGTGCGATGAAGGGCACTGTCTGCTGCAGAATGAGCGGCAGTCTGACGGCCGTCATGATCAGGCCGAGAGAAACCGAATAGCCGGGCAAGCCGGAAAGCCTGCCGGCATTTTCGCTGAAATCGACGAGGTAGACGATCGAGACAACGCCAAGCAAGAACCAGAACGTTGTTACGATGTAGCGGCTGAAGAAATAGCGTCCGAGCGTGCCGAAAATCATGCGCCGCTCCCGTTCGAACCGTCTGGCGCGGTCGGTATGCGATCCTGGATTTTCTGCCTCCAATTGTTGAGGCGGTTCCGGATCGTAACCGGCATCGTCATCTTGCGGCTGCGTAACAACAGGGCAATGGCGATGAGAGCGGAAAGAATGTTGATGGCGTAGAGAACGCCAACGAACTTGGGATTGCTGTCGATCTGGTTAGCCGCATAGAAATCGGCCCAGCGTAGCGCAAAAGCGATCGTCATCGCCGAAACCATCGGATGCAGCCGCGCCTCGCGATGTGAGCGCGCATCACCGGCTATCACCAGCGAGATCAGCGCAAATATGGCCGGAAGGGCCCACTCATTGAGGCGGCGATGCAGTTCCGAGCGATAATTGCCCGGCCGTGCTTTGACATCAGGATCATTCGGATCCGGATTGAGGAGGAAGCCGAGGCTGCGGTCGCTGGCACGCAAAGTTGCCTGGCCACGGCTCTGGGTCATATCCGAGAGGTCGAAAGAGTATGAATCGAATTTGATGACGGAGACGTTGCCATCGGCGGTCTTGCGGTGAACTTCGCCGTCCTTCATCAGCAGGGATGTGCCGCTCGGATCAACGGCGCCTTCCTTTGCGTAATAGATGAGATCGAAAGAGGGGTCTCTGGAATCCACGACGAAGAGGCCCTTGAGGATACGACCCGACAGGCGCTGCGAGATCTGGACATAAAGGCCATCTTCGATACGCCGGAAATTCTTTTCTTCGATCACTGTCGAGAGAAGGTCGGCATAGGCTTCCGCCACCATCTGGCGACCTGCGACACGGGCCTTGGGTTCGACGACATTATCTACAAAAAACGAAAACGCGCTGACCACGATAGCGAGAATCATGATCGGACGGATGATGATGCTCCGCTTGGCGCCGGCCGCCTCCATGACGGTCAGCTCGGAATCGCTGTTCATCGCAGTCAGTGTCTGCGTAATGCCGATGACGAGCGCGAA
Source organism: Rhizobium sp. BR 314 (assembly GCF_047445805.1). NCBI lineage: Bacteria > Pseudomonadati > Pseudomonadota > Alphaproteobacteria > Hyphomicrobiales > Rhizobiaceae > Rhizobium > Rhizobium sp. BR 314. The sequence goes on from NZ_JARWLA010000002.1 coordinate 293,534, forward strand.
AGGCAGAACGATCGGAATGATCGTCGGCAGGATAAGGGTCGCGAGTTTCGCGAACGACCCCATCGACTGGCCGCTATCCGTTACGAGGTTGATGCGCTGCAGGACCTGAGTGGTCCAAATGATAGCGAGCACCGGCAGCAACGCCACCAGGAACATCATACCGGCACGCCGAGCGATATAGGTTTCGAATAACTTCATGCCGGCCCTTAAACGCAACACTCGCCGGGCGAGCCGACAGAGATTCCACCCTCATCTACGCTGTTTGCGTTTTTTTGGCGACAACCAACTTGCGAAAAAATCGTTAATTTTCCGAGATTCTTCTGTTGTGTGTTGTTTGAGATAATGCCAGCAGGGCAGCGAATACGACGAGCGAAGACAGCCAGCCAAGCACGGCATCGGACAGGTAGTGCGCGCCAAAAGCCACTCTAAGCGCCGGAATCAGCAATGAAACGACGGCAATCGGCACCGCTACCAGAGAGCGCATCGGTTTTGGTATGATGAAGATCAGGCAAAACAGCCAGCCCGCCGACGCCGCTTCACCGGAGATGAACGAACAGTTGCTGACGCATTTGCCGGCAAAGGAGCCTGCTTGGACGAAATCGAACGCACCGCCAAAGAGGTCGGTCTGCCGCGGACGCGGCCGGCCAGAAAAGGCTTTCAGCCAAAGATTGACGATAAGGACCGGGCCGATCAGTAGCGTGCCGAGCGCGAGCTTGAGGTTTCTTGCTCGGAGGCTGTTGAAAGTTGCCCCATGATGCTGCCAGCAGCGGAACAGCATCCAGACGAGAACGAATGCTACGATATAGGGCAGATCGAGAAACGCTTCCCGAAGCAGACGTAGGATCCGGTCATCGCTGTAGGGGAAAGACCCGCAGATTTGCCCGGGTCTTGACGGAACCAGACATTGCTTGGGTACGAAGAACAGCTTCGCGACCGCAAGGTCGATTTGTGGAAAGAGCGAAAACAGACCCAGCAGACCCCACCAGAGGCAAAAAAGGCTGATGAAGGCATCGCCAGCGTTGCGTGGACGCAGAAGCTCGGGAAAGCGACCGCCGCGGCTCGGGCTGTTGGGGTCTGTGATCAAGATTGCCTTTCGCAGCAAAACTAATGTCGCCAGGTTCCGCGAAACGCCAGCCTTACAATTTTAGCCACATTGAATGACAGGAAATATGTGGCCGTCAATCCGCTTCCTCCGGGAATATGCCGCCAATCGCTTGTATTCCCTAATGAAACCTTGAATGATGGTTGTAAAGGAATTCACCTGATGAATATGCGTAACTAGTGGAGCAGAGATGTCTGTGAAATTCGAGATTTCCTTCGCCAAGTCGACTCGCCTCAGCGGTGGTCTGGCCATTCTTCTGAAAGGTACGGATGGAGACTTGCCCGCGGGAGCCGAGAGCGCCGATCCGGCCAATGTCTTCGCCAGAGCCGCGCCGGTCTCCGGCTTCAAGGGCAAGGCGTTGAGCAGCTTGGACATTATCGCTCCCGAAGGTGCGCCGGTCGATCGGATTATTGTGATCGGCACGGGCAAGGCGAAGGATGTCAGCGCCCATGACTGGCTGAAACTCGGCGGCAGCGCAGCCGGGAAGATTCGCAACGTCGAGAAAGTCGCCATTTTCGTCGATGCGCATGGCGTCGATGTCGGAGCCAAGCAGGCCGCCGATTTTGCTCTGGGCATGCTGCTGCGGGCCTACAGCTTCGATACATATAAGACGAAGAAGGGCGATGAAGAAGAGAAGGGCAATGGCCGCAAGGCCGTGAAGGTCACGATCGTCACACAGGAAGCGGCTTCTGCGAAGAAGCTCTTCGCCGCATCCGAGGCCATCGCCGGCGGCGTGATCCTTGCGCGCGATCTCGTCAACGAACCACCGAATGTTCTCGGCCCGGTCGAGTTTGCAGCCAAGACCAAGGAGTTGGAAAAACTCGGCGTCGAGGTCGAAATCCTGACGGAGCGGGAGATGCGCCGGCTTGGAATGGGCGCGCTGCTCGGCGTGGCTCAAGGTTCCGCCCGCCCGCCACGTCTGGTGATCATGCAATGGAAGGGCGGCAAGGCGAAGGACAAGCCGGTCGCCTTCGTCGGCAAGGGCGTCGTGTTCGACACCGGCGGCATTTCGATCAAGCCGGCAGCCGGCATGGAGGAGATGAAGGGCGACATGGGCGGTGCGGCTGCCGTCACCGGCCTCATGCATACGCTTGCGGCCCGCGGCGCCAAGGTGAACGCCATCGGCGTCATCGGCCTGGTCGAGAATATGCCCGATGGCAATGCGCAGCGCCCGGGCGATATCGTTACCTCCATGTCCGGCCAGACGATCGAGATCATCAATACGGATGCCGAAGGCCGCCTCGTTCTCTGCGATGCGCTCTGGTACACCAACGATCGCTTCAAGCCGCAATTCATGATCAATCTGGCAACGCTGACTGGCGCCATCCTCGTTGCCCTCGGCAATTTGCAGGCCGGCCTCTTCAGCAACGACGACACGCTGGCGGGTGAACTCACGGCAGCAGGCCTCGTCACCGACGAGCGCTTGTGGCGCATGCCGCTCGGCAAGGATTATGACAAGATCATCGATAGCAAGTTTGCCGACATGAAGAACTCCGGCGGTCGTTATGCGGGTTCGATCACCGCAGCTCAGTTCCTCAAGCGTTTCGTCGGGGAAACGCCTTGGGCGCATCTCGATATCGCCGGCACGGCAATGGGTTCGGTTCAGGATGAGATCAACCAGTCATGGGGTTCCGGCTTCGGCGTGCGCCTGCTCGACGAACTGGTTCGGGCCAACTACGAATCGTGACCTGCCGGGCTTTGTGAGATAGAAGACGCCGCATGACAGACGTACTCTTCTATCACCTGACAGAATCGAAACTCGAAGATGCCCTGCCGCCGCTGCTCGACAAAAGCGTCGAGCGCGGCTGGCAGGTCGCCGTTCAGTTGCGGGAGCCCGCGCGGCGCGATCTTCTCGATACCCATCTCTGGACATATCGTGAAGATAGTTTCCTGCCGCATGGCACCGACGAAGAGGAGACGGCAGGCCGTCAGCCGGTTTTGCTGACCGTTTCGCCCGACAATTTAAACAGCGCCACCGTACGCTTCTTCATCGATGGCGCCGAAGTCACGGATGTCGGAGCTTATCAGCGCGTCGTGCTGATGTTCGACGGCTATGATCAGGAGCAGCTGGAAAGCGCGCGCGCCCAGTGGAAGCGCCTGAAGGGCGAGGGACATAACCTCACTTACTGGCAGCAGACGCAGGATGGCCGCTGGGAAAAGAAGGCCTGAACTTCTCGCAAGTGGCGGGGAGCTGCTCTATTCGCCTTCCGAAAGGATCTTCTGGATAAAGTCCTTTTTCGCAGCAGTGTAGGCCGCGCGATCATTGGCGTATTTCGCCGCCAGCTCGACTTTCAGCGCTTCATAGGCATGCGCCAGCTCCGGCTCCCTGCGCATTCGGTCGCGAAACATGAGGAAATTGCGCCAGGTCGGACCACCATATTCGACGACATGCACCAGATGGGTGCGGGTGTCTCCCGCAATGTCGCGGCCGAAAATATGATCGTCGGGGACTATATTGCTGCCGGCGTAGACGTAGCCGATGGATGCCATCGGCGCGATGCAGGCGAGGCCGTCGTCGAAACGCCGCACCCCCACCGCGATATCGATGATCGGCTTGGCCTTGATCTCCGGAATGGAGGTGCTGCCGAAATGCTGGACATCGACTGCAAGTTCGCCGAGAGCGCCGCGGATGGCGGCCTCTTCCAGCAAATAAGCCTCGTGCCAACTTTGATTTGGCTCGGCGAGCCTGACAGATTTGTGACCGACGCCGAGCCCGAAGGATTGTTCATGTTCCGATGCCATAGGCATCATCTCCGATGAGGACTATACGCTACGCTAGCACGTTGCGGAGCGTATTGTCTTCACCGGGAAATGCGTATCAATCGTAAAATGCTTCGACGAATTTGCGTTTGCCGAGCATGAAGGCGTCGGCGACATGACGCAGTGGCGAGACATCGACGTCCGATGTGCCGGCTTTGACGATCTCGGCAAAACGGCAGTAGAGCGAAGGATATTCGGCTTCCGGCGCCGAGAAGGTCAGCACGCCGTTGACGGAAAGCTTGGAGCCGCCATCGGCCAGAACCATCTGGCCCGCTGCCGTTTCGGCGACGATATCCCAGCTCTGCTTGCCGGTCTGGCGCCAGTCGAATTCCGCGTGAACGGGAAGGCCAGCGCCGCTCTTGAAGTGCAGGTCCGCAGCGATCGGGGAATCGCGATTTTCAGGGAATTCCAGCGTCGCGCCGGTCAAGAAGAGTGGCGGCAGAATGTGGGTGACGATCGACAACGCATTGATGCCGGGGTCGAAAACGCCAAGGCCGCCGGCCTGCCAGATCCACTCCTGGTTCGGATGCCAGTGACGCACGTCTTCTTTCCAGATAACATGGGCGCTGTGTATCGTCGTGCCCGCAAGGAAGGCCTTGGCGGCTTCGACGGCGGGTGCATAGCGCGAATGCCAGCTGGCAAAAAGGGAGACGCCCTTGGCCTTCGCCAGGTTTTCGAGATCGACCACTTCGCTCAAGGTCGCGCCGGGCGGCTTCTCAAGGAAGACATGCTTGCCGGCGGAAAGCGCCTTGTGGGCGGCTTCATAACGATATTGCGGCGGCATGCAGAGCGAAACGGCGTCGATCGCGGGCACGGCATCGAGCATGGCTTCGATGGTCGTGAACGCGGGGATACCGTCGACGGTGCCGTGACGGCTCGCCGTAGCGATGAGTTCGAAATCCGCGTTGTTCGCGATGGACGGAAGGTGCTGATCACGGACGATCTTGCCGACGCCAACGATAGCGAGCTTGATGGGGGACATGTGTGTCTCTCGATTAGTATGATTATTGATGCGATCTTTAACAGAATGCCGCCGACGGGCAAGGGTGGTTGATCGCGATGGGGCAGCTCGTTTACGCGCCGCCCCCGCAAATCATGCTCCTTACTCTTTTTCTTGGTGACATCAAGGAGCGTCGGGCGATGGGTCAGGCACCCTTCGCTTTCACGATCGTCTCGCGCAGGAAGCTGTATCCCAACGCGGTACGAGCCGCCAATTCGCTCGACGCACCGTCGCCGCCATGGCCGCCCGAACCGAATTCGTGGAAGAGCGGATGATGGCCGAGTTCCTCCAGGCGCGCGGCAAATCGGCGTGCATGGGATGGATGGACCCGGTCGTCGTTGCTCGAGCTCTCGATATAGATCGGCGGATAGCTGATCTCGGGGGCCGGCTTGATGTTGTGCAACGGCGAGTAGGACCGCAGATAGTCGAGATCGGCCGGATTTTCAGGATTGCCATATTCGTCGATCCAGGCTTTGCCGGCTGGGAAGGTATGGAAGCGGGTCATGTCGAGCACGGGCACCTGGCACCAGATGGCGCCGAAGTCCTGAGGATATCGCGTCGCCATGACACCCGTTAGCAGCCCGCCGTTGCTGCCGCCGTTTCCGGCAATGCGGGACGGTTTGGAGTAGCCGCGCGCCACGAGGTCGCGGGCGACCGCAGCAAAATCCGCAAAAGCCTTGTGGCGGCCGTGTCCTTTGGCGGTGCGATGCCAGTTCGGGCCTAATTCGCCGCCGCCACGAATATAGGCCATCACATAGGCGTTACCCTGTTCCATCCAGCGGCCGATGACGCCGGAATAATACGGCCCGAGCGAGACATCGAACCCGCCATAGCCATATAGCAGCACCGGCAGTTCGCCCTTGGTCCAGCTTTTCGGCAAGGCAATGTGATAGGGCACTTTCGTACCGTCTTCGGAAGTGGCTTCCAGCAGGAAGGACGTCATGCCTTCGCTGTTGAAATAGCTGGGCGCGCTGGCGATTAGCTTGAGCTCCAGTGGTTCCTGGCGATTGCTGAGGTTCAGGTGGTAGCAGGAAGGCTTCTGCACAAAGCCCGAGCCGTAGATCTGCAGCGTGTCGTCTCCGAGATGCAGATCCGAGTAGAGCGTCTGGAGAGACAGGGTCTGGACATCCGCGGGCAGCGCGATTTCCTGAATTTCAGCATCCGGCTTGGTCAGATCCAGAACGAAAAGATGCGGCTCCATATTGTCCGAGACGACGAAGGCACACCATTCGCGCATGAGCAGGAATTGCGAAACCGATTGCCGCTCGCCGGGTGAGAACAGGATGCGTCTTGTGTCGGTTTGATCAGGCTTCAATGGCAAAGGCTGCAGCGCCAGGCTTCCGGCCGGTATCCGTTCGTCTGTCTTGGCCAGCCAGACGAGATGAGACTGATTGAAGCCGAAATCGATATCCGTCGGCAGATCGATCCTCCGCAAGGAGGCGTCGTGATCTTCGATGAACAGGCTGCAATTGCTGATCTCGTGGCTGGCGGTGAAGATACGGATCGGTCGGGTGGTTGCATCCGTTGCCAGGCCGGCAAGCACCGGATCGAAGACGGCGCAGGAGCCGTAAACGTCGCTATCGGCGGCGGCATAAAGAATCGGCGCATCCGCCGGCGCCTGTCCGCGCCTCAGGCGGCGGCCGACACGCGGCCAGCCCGAGCGCGTCGAGGATTCGCGGTCGATCGAGCCGAAATAGGCGATTTCGTCGCGGCTGAGCCATGTCGCGTGGCTCCGCACCGCCGGCGTATCGAAGCCGCCTTCGACGATGCTCTTGGCTTCGCAGTCGAATTCGAGCATGCGGATGGGGTCGGAGCCACCGTCGGAAAGGCAGATCAGAACGCGTGTCGGCTCCCACGGGCAGGTGAGCACGCCACGCCAGAGCCACAGCTTGTTTTCCTGCGCGCAGAAGGCGTCGAGATCGAAGATCGGCTCCCAGGGCGCATCAGGCAGGGGGGCAAGGTCGGCCGGCAGTCGATACCAGCGGCCGAGCGGATGATCGGCGCTGCGATGGAAATCGAACAGCCAGCTGCCACGCCGCGTCGTGGCGATCAGCCGGTCCTCGCGTTCGATCATCGCCTTGATGGCGTCGCGATCCGCCTCGAACTCCGGCGTCGTCAAGAGCCGCTCGGATTCGGCGTCTTTCTCGGCAACGAATTGCAAGGTTTTGGGGTCGTCGTCGTGCTCAAGGTAGAGGTGCATCGAGGCTTGCCATTCCATTGCTGGTGGTGGTCGCCTGTAACCAAATCAAACAATAGCCGCGGAAGCAACCATGCTTCCGCGGCTATTTAATCCTACGAATCGGTGGTGGCGATCGGCTTCAGCGCACCATCGAGGTTTGGGCTTGGGCGACAAGATTGGTCGCTGGCGTCGGGTTGCGCTTGTATTTTAGCGTGACGACCTTATAGCCCTCTTTTTCGAGGCGGCTGAGAAGAACGGGCAGCATCCGGACCGTACGCAGATGAATGTCGTGCATCAGGACGATGCCACGGCCGCGTTGGCGAAGCTGTTTCATGGTGCGCTCCACCACAGCGGCTGGTGTCGAGGTGAAGTAATCCTTGCTGTCGATATCCACGTCCATCACGATCATGTCGCGCGCGGCCATGGCATTGCGCAGGCGCCTGGAGTCGGCGAGATAGGGGAAGCGGAAGAACGGGACGTCCGTGCCGATCGCCTTGGTCACGGCGTCCTTGCCTCGGGCGATCTCGTTCATGGCCGCGTCGAAGGTCATCTTGTCGAGATCGGGGTGGCGGAAGGTATGGCTGCCGATGGCGTCACCATGGGCGAGAACTTCGCGAGCGGTCGCCGGGTGCGCCTGCGCCATTTCCCCGACCATCATGAACGCCGCCTTGACGCCGAACTTGTCGAGCGCGGCAAGAATGCGATCCGTCTTGCCCGGGGCGGGACCGTCGTCGAATGTCAGGATGACTTCTTTGTCGACGAGCCGGATGTCCTTGAGGGAGGCGACTTCCAGCGTCCGGCCGGCAAGATCATGCGGGCCGTTCATGCCCTGCAGTTCCCGCGTCTCCAGGTCGGCAACGAGCCATTTTTTTGGCTCCATGTCGACAGGGTCGTTAGCTTTCAACGGCTTATGACGCGACTCTTCGGCTGCATAACCGGTTTTGAGCGAAGCATCGTTGGTCGGCTTGGACGCGCATCCTCCCAATACCAGGGACACGGCTAGCCCAGCCAATAAAACACGGTAATTCATGGGAATCGCTCAACACTCAATGTCAATGAAGGTTGAGCGCACTTTCCGTAATTATGGTTAATGATCGGTTAGGATCTGTCTCGGAACCGTTAAGAATTCGCTGAGATCAACCGGCCATCGCGCTTTCATATTCGGATGACAATTCGAGCCATTGTTCCTCGGCCGCGGCGAGCTTGTCAGCCGCATCGGAACGCTGCTTTGCCTTCTCCGCAGCCTTGGCGGGCGCCTTTTCGTAAAGGGCGGGATCTGCAAGTTCCGCATCAAGCGCCTGAATCAGTTTTTCAAGCTTGCCGGTCAAGGATTCGATTTCGTTGATCTTTTTCTTGAGCGGCGCGAGCGAGGCGCGGCGATCGGCATTGAGCTTGCGCTGATCCGCCTTGGAAACAGAATCGTCGCTGCCGTTTGCCTTGCCCCTGTCATCCCTCGGCTTGGGGCTCGCAACGACGAGGCTGCGATAGTCTTCAAGGTCGCCGTCGAAGTTCGAAACCGTACCGTCGCGCACCAGCCACAGCCGGTCGACCGTCGCTTCGATCAGATGGCGGTCGTGCGAGATGAGGATGACGGCACCGGAATAGTCGTTCAACGCCTGGATGAGCGCATTGCGGCTGTCGATATCGAGATGGTTCGTCGGTTCGTCGAGGATCAAGAGGTTCGGCGCATCGAAGGCGGCAAGGCCCATCAGCAGGCGAGCCTTTTCGCCGCCGGAGAGATCCTTGACCTGCGTGTCCATCTTCTCGGTCGCCAGGCCCATCTGCGCAACGCGAGCGCGCACCTTCGCCTCCGGTGTTTCGGGCATGCGCCGGCGCACGTGCTCGACGGCTGTCTGGTTGGGGATGAGATCGTCGAGCTGATGCTGGGCGAAGAAGCCGATTTTCAGATTCGGCGCCAGCCTGACATCGCCGCTTTCGGCGTCGAGCCGGCCGGAGATGAACTTCGCAAAGGTCGATTTGCCGTTACCGTTCGAGCCGAGCAGGGCAATGCGATCGTCGGCATCGATGCGCAGGTTCAACCGCTTCAGGATCGGTTTTTCCGGCTCGTAGCCAACCGCGCCGCCGCTGATCGCGATGATCGGCGAGGCGGGCTGCTTTTCGGGTTCCGGGAAGCTGAAGCCCATCACATGGTCCTCGATAACGGCCGCGACCGTGCCCATCCGCTCCAGCGCCTTGACGCGCGATTGAGCCTGCCGCGCCTTCGAAGCCTTGGCCTTGAAGCGGTCGATGAAGCTCTGCAGATGCTTGCGCGCCGCATCGTTCTTCGCCTTCGCCTTCATCTGCAATTCGTCGGCTTCGGCCTTCTGGCGCTCGAACTGGTCGTAGGAGCCGCGATAGAAGGTGAGCTTCTTCTGGTCGAGATGAACGATGGAATTGACCGCCGTATTCAACAGATCGCGGTCGTGCGAGATGATGATGACCGTATGCGGATAGCGGCGGATATAATCCTCCAGCCAGAGCGTGCCTTCAAGGTCGAGATAGTTCGTCGGCTCGTCGAGCAGCAGCAGATCTGGCTCGGAAAACAGCACGGCTGCGAGCGCGACGCGCATGCGCCAACCACCGGAGAAGGAAGAGGCCGGGCGCTTCTGCGCCTCATGATCGAAGCCGAGACCGGCAAGGATACTGGCGGCACGTGCTTCGGCGGAATGCGCGCCGATATCGGCAAGCCGGGTCTGGATATCGGCGATGCGGTGTGGATCGGTGGCGGTTTCAGCTTCCGCCAGCAGTGCCGAGCGCTCTTTGTCGGCTGCCAGCACGATGTCGATCAACGGCTCCTCGGTGCCTGGCGCTTCCTGCGCCACCTGGCCGATGCGCGCGTTACGCGGGATCGAGACAGAGCCGCTTTCGGCTGCGAGATCGCCGGTGATGATCCTGAACAGCGTGGATTTGCCGGCGCCGTTCTTGCCGACGAGGCCAGCCTTCGTGCCCGCCGGAAGCGTCACGCTGGCATGGTCGATGAGAAGGCGGCCGGCAATGCGGGCGGAAAGGTCTGAAATCGAAATCATGGCGCGGTTTTGGCCGAACTCGGCGCCGAAGGCAAGAGCGCGAGAGCGTTCAGACGCCCGCGCCGCGCGATGGCTTCGGCGGGGTCGTGCAGTTTCTCAGCCTCTCGGTCAGCTCAGTTTCGTAGAGCATGAGATTGCTAAGCGATGCGTTGAGACTGTCGAGCGCATCGCTTGTATTGGGTGCCTGTTCGATGGTTCGGGCGAAATGCTGCTTCTTCATCAGCCCCTTGGCGAGCTGATCCGCCACTTCGCGCAGCATTTCCGCCGCATCGCTTTCCGATTTGCGAGCAACGAGCCCGCAATGGCTGACGAGACGATGCTTCAGGCCGATTTCGTCGAGCCCGCTTTGCGGGGGAAGGGGGCCTAGCGCCTCGATCTCAGCAGCAAGATCACTATTCTGGCCATAGAGCGCCTCATGAAAGAGCTGATAGTTGCGCGGCAGGTTCCTTACCTTCAGCCGCATCATGAAGCGGCCGATGACTTCAAGTTCGGTTTCCGTCTCATCTTCATCGATGGAATATGCCGAAACGCCTGTCTGTGAGTTCTTCATGCCTGCTCATGACCGTGATCTGATATATCTTCTCAATCTGCAGGTCGGCAGGTTAAGGGAACATGAACAAAATGCCTTATTCACGCTGCGCCGCAACAAAATGAGGCAGGTGCTCAACGCTTCGGCGAACGCGGAAAATTGCGGCTCGCCTCTTGCTCACATCCAGCGTGTACCTTCACTGCGCAGGAAGTGCAGCAGGTCCAGCACCAGCGACGGCTTGCCCATGGATGTGAGGATCGTATGGCACTGGCCGCGGTGGTGGGTGTGGTGATTGAACATATGCGATACCGCCGCGTGGAGGGGAACGGTAATGGCGCCCGGCCGCAGGATCGAGGTGTAGGTAATATTGACGGCAAGCGCGTCGGCATCGAGCGTTTCCAGCCAGCCGATGATATTCCGATCTTCCGCCTCCCGTAAGCCGTAAAGTCCTTTGAGCGTGTCATGGAGGACGACATCGAGTGATGCCGGCAACCCGCCGGTGCCGTTGAAGCGATGCATCCATAACCGATCCGCTATCAGCAGGTGATTAAGCGTCCCGTGAAGCGAACCGAAGAAGGCGCCACGGTCTTCGTTGAATTCGGCATCACTAAGTTCTGCGGCGGCATTGTAGGCCTGAACATTGGCCCAACGATTGTAGTCGGCAAGCATCCTGAAATGTTTGAGCATATGACTTCTCCCCCAATGGTGCGGCGGTGTTGCCGCCAGATTTGCAAATAAACCTTGGCAGTGCCACCGTGCCGATCGCGAATCGGACGCTTCGACTGTGACAGCGGCGTGAAATTGGCCGATCCCCCTTGTTTTCGGGCTTTGAGGCAGGTAAACACCGCCCACTTTTCTCTGATTACAAGGAACGGATCCATGGCGATTGAACGTACTTTCTCGATGATCAAGCCGGACGCAACGAAGCGCAACCTGACCGGCGCCATCACCAAGGTTTTTGAAGACAACGGCCTGCGCGTCATCGCCTCCAAGCGCGTCTGGATGAGCAAGCGCGAAGCTGAAGGCTTCTACGCCGTTCACAAGGAACGTCCGTTCTTCGGCGAACTCGTCGAAGGCATGACCTCCGGCCCGACCATCGTTCAGGTCCTGGAAGGCGAAGGCGCCATCCTGAAGAACCGCGAAATCATGGGCGCAACCAACCCGGCCAACGCTGACGAAGGCACGATCCGTAAGACCTTCGCCCTGTCGATCGGCGAAAACTCCGTTCACGGCTCGGACGCTCCGGAAACGGCTGCCGTCGAAATCGCCTACTGGTTCTCCGAAACAGAAATCGTCGGCTGATTCAGCCTCTCAGCTCCATCGCTGAACGATTTGAATTGACTGTGAAAGAGCCGGGATCGCATCCCGGCTTTTTTCATGCCGGACAGGCCGCATCCTTCCCATAGTTGGTGCTGCCGTCTTCCCTGAAGACATCGGGATTGGCGGTGTAGGCGGGGCCGACCACGAGCGGTTTCGTCGGTAGCACCGTCTGATCGAGATCGGATTTGACTTCGGTCTTGATCGTCTGAAGCGTCTTGTCGCTGGCATCCACCAGCTTGATCGAGACGGAGTAAGGGCGATCCTTGCGCACGCAGCGCAGATCCGGACTTTCCAGCGTGATCTTGTCCCAGAAGGAGTAGATCTTCTCGTGGATGACGAGCGGATCGCCACCTGCCGGATTTTCGAATTCTGCAACCGCCGTCGTACCATCGGGGATCGGGGCGATCTTCTTCAGCGTGATCATATAGGTCGCGCTCGCCACGCGGTAGTTGAACACGAAGATGCGGCCGGTGAGTTCGGTCGGCCCCTGGTCGTCCTTCCTCTGGCAGCCGGACAGCGCCAGGCCGGCGATTGCCCCTGTGCCGATGGCCGTCAGTATGATCCTTCGCATTGTCATGGCGCAGTCTCCTCCTTCTTGCGCCGGTAGTGCCGGCTGGCCTTGGCACGGTTGCCGCAGACCGCCATATCGCACCACGCACGGCTCTTGTTCTTGCTGCGGTCGATGAAGAGCCAGCCGCAGTTACGGCAGATTTTCATCCGTTCAGGATCCGGCATGGCGATGAGCCGCAGCGCCGAATGCACCGTCGCGGCATCGAGGCTATCGGCTTGGGCGTGCCTCAAAACCCTCGCCAATGCGGTAAGCAGATCCGCAAGCAGCGCGTCGGCATCCTCGCCGAGGACGCGCGCTCGGAAATAACGGTCGATCGTCTCGCGTAGCGCGATGAACTCCGCTCTGTTTTCCCGTTGCACCGGCAGAATGTTGCCGAAGAGCGCCCGCTCGGCACAGAAGTTTGCGGCCGCCTTCGGGAAGCTCTCCATATGCCCTGTCGCCTCGAAGCGATCGATCCGGCGCTCGTCGTCATGGCGCAGGATCACGCTGTTGGCGACATCGAGCGCAAGCGCGCCTCCGGAAAAGCGATGTGGAGTCCAGGAAAAGGTCATGACAAAAATTATAACTGGTAAAATTCATTTTGCCAGTTACTATTTGTTGGTTCCCGGAGGAGTGGATGGCATATTTTCTGCAGCAATTGGCGAATGCAGTTCCCATCGCTGCACTTTATGCGGCGCTGGCCTTCGGTTATTCCATCGTCTTTGGCGTCATGAAGCGGGCCGACATCACCTATGGCGCGCTCTTCGCTTTCTCCGGTCAGATGCTCGTGCTTTTTACGGATGTCGGCTATACGAGAATGTACCTCATCCTGCCGGCTGCCTTCGCCTTCGGCGCCGCTGTCTCGGCGGCCTATACGCTCGGCATCAGCTTTCTTGTCGGTCGCGCGATCATGTTGCCTCTCTCGCACAAATCGCCGAACACGATCATCGTCGCAGCGCTCGGCATGATGATCATTCTGATGGAAACCGCCCGGCTGGCCTCGAATACGCGCGGCATCTGGTTGCCGCCCTTTCTGAACCGCGCGATCGTTTTCTGGGAGAGTTGCGGCTTTCAGGTGACCCTGACCGAAATCCAGTTGCTCAACACGGTGCTGATGCTCCTTGTCATCCTCGCAGGCGCCCTTGTCCTCAAATGCACGGGGTGGGGCCGCATCTGGCGCGCCGTGACCGATGATGCTCTCGCCGCCGAGCTTTGCGGCGCGAGTGCCAATCGCGTCTTCCTGATTGCCTATCTGGCTTCCGCGCTGGTGGCGACTGTCTGCGGCCTGATGGCCACGTCCTACTACGGCACGATGGATTTCGGGGCGGGGCTGATGTTTGGACTGAAGGTGCTGATGATTGCGGCGGTCGGCGGCTATTCCGATCCGCTGAAATCGGCGGGCGGCGCGGCGCTGCTCGGGCTGTCCGAGACCATGTGGGGCGCCTACGGTCCGTTCCTGTGGCGCGACTTCGTCATGTTCTCGCTGCTCGTGCTTTTGCTGGTGTTGAGCCGACGGGAAAGGGTCGCCCCCTGAGCCTATTTGCCGCCCGTCCACTTGGCGCGAGCCGCATCATCGGCATCCTTGGCTGAAACCCAGCCACCCTCCGTGCCGTCGTTGCCATGCTCTTTCTTCCAGAAGGGTGCGGAGGTCTTCAGGAAGTCCATAACGAAATTGGCGCCATCGAATGCGGCTTGCCGATGGGATGCTGCGGCGATGACCAGCACGATGTTTTCGCCCGGCTCAATCTTGCCGTAGCGGTGGATGGCCGTCAGACCGAGAAGTTCGAAGCGTTCGATGGCAAGATTGGAGATACGGGTAATCTCAGCCTCCGCCATGCCGGGATAATGTTCGAGTTCGAGCGCGCCGAGCGTGCCGCCTTCGTCACGGCAAAGGCCGGAGAAGGTTACGACCGCGCCGATATCGTGCCGGCCATTCGTCAGCCGGTCGATCTCCGACTGGAGGTCGAAATCTTCGCGCTGAACTTTGACGAATGGTGAAATCATCGCATTTCCTTGATTGCCCGCTCAAAACAGATTGAGGGGTCTCCCGCTCCTTCGCTTTGGCACCCTGAGCCAGTCGAAGGGCGTTCGTCGCTGCAATCGCTTCACTGGATCGATTGCTCGGGCGCCGCCTGACCGCTCCTCATCCTCCCGTCATCGGCGGGAAAAGGCCTATCTCCCGTGCACCGGCGATAGGTTCGTCATGATCGGCATGCTCCATGTTGATGGCAACGCGGATAGCTTCGGGGAATTGAAGTGCCGCCTCGTATTCTTCGCCCAAGCTCTTCAAATGACTCAGAAGATCGCCGACGGTCACGACTTCAGCGGGAAGGGAAATTTCTTCTTCCGCTTTGCCGATCCGTTCACGCACCCAGGCGAAATAGACGAGCTTCGTCATTATTCCTCATCCACGACATGCTTCAGGCCGGCACGGAAATAATCATAGCCGGTGTAGATGGTCAGCAGTGCTGCAACCCAGAGCAGCACGATGCCAATTTCTGTCGTATAGGGTAGCACCTTGTCGCCTGCCGGCCCAGCCAGCAGGAAGGCGATGGCCACGAGCTGGGCAGTCGTCTTCCATTTCGCAATGCGCGTCACGGGAACGCTGACCTTCAGCGCCGCCAGATACTCGCGCAGGCCCGAAACCAGAATTTCGCGGCAGAGGATGATGATGGCGGCCCAGAGCGACCAGCCGGCGATCGTGCCGTCGGCCGCGACTAAAAGCAGGATCGCGGAGACCAGCAGCTTGTCGGCGATCGGATCGAGCATGCGGCCGATATTCGAGGTCTGGTTCCAGATGCGCGCGAGGTAGCCATCGAGGAAGTCGGTGATCGAGGCGATGATGAAGATCCATAGAGCAACCCAGCGCGCGAAGTCAGATCCTTCCAGCTTGCCTTCGATGAAGAAGCACAGAACGATCAGCGGCACGCAAATGATGCGGCCATAGGTGAGCAGGTTGGGGATGCTGTAAGCGCGCGAAGCCATGGAATCGTTTCGTCTCGTTTGTCTCGGCGGTTTCGGTGAGCCTTTATTCAAGCCTCATCTCGTCACAGCCATTTGATTGGGCATGATCTGATCCAAAAACCGTCTCGCACTTTTTGGGGTCATGCTTAGATGATGGTTTGACTAGCTTATCGTCAACATTGTTTCTGTTTTTTCACCGCTATTGCGTGGAATTTGCGACCGCGATTTTCTATTTCGCGGCGTCCTCATGGAAATGGTTATAGACCTGCCGCGCTACACCCTCCGATATGCCTTCGACGGCCATCAGATCGGAGAGAGCAGCGCGTGAAACGGCCTTGGCGGTGCCGAAATGCTGCAGCAGCGCCCGCTTGCGCGAAGGGCCGATGCCGCCGATCTCGTCCAGCGGGTTCTTCACCATTTCCTTCTTGCGCCGGGCGCGGTGCGAGCCGATGGCAAAGCGGTGTGCCTCGTCGCGCATGCGCTGAATGAAATAGAGAACCGGGTCGCGCGGCGGTAGCGTGAAGCTTTCGCGCGAGGCAGCAAAGAAGCGTTCCCGCCCCGCATCGCGGTCGACACCCTTGGCGACGCCGATGGCGATGACGCTGTCGGTGATCCCGAGTTCCTCCAGGATGGCGCGCACGGCCGTCATCTGCCCCTGGCCACCGTCGATGAGGATGACATCCGGCCAGGCAGGGAAGGGCTGGTCGGCCGCATCGGCACCGGCAGATTCCGCCGCCGCGCTGCGGTCGGGCTTGCCTTCGTCCTTCAACAGGCGGGAGAAGCGCCGGGTCATGACCTCGCGCATCATGCCGAAGTCGTCGCCCGGTGTAATGTCGGTCGATTTGATGTTGAACTTGCGATACTGGCCTTTGACGAAGCCTTCCGGCCCCGCCACCACCATGCCGCCAACCGCATTCGTCCCCATAATATGGGAGTTGTCGTAGATCTCGATGCGCTGCGGCACATAGGGAAGCTGGAACGTTTCCTTGAAGCCTTCGAGCAGCCGCGATTGCGATGCCGTTTCTGCCAGCTTGCGGCCATGCGCCTCCCGGGCATTGGCGACGACATGATCGACCAGATCGCGCTTCTCACCGCGCTGCGGCACCAGGATCGCCACCTTGTGTCCGGCCTTCTCGCCAAAAGCTGCCGCAAGCAGATCGATTTCCTCAACCGTTTCCGAAAGCAGGATCTGCCGCGGCACCGGCTTGTCGTCGTAGAACTGCGCCAGGAAGGCATTCAACACTTCGGCGCCCGAAAGCGACGGGTCAGCCTTCGGGAAATAGGCACGGTTGCCCCAGTTCTGCCCGGTGCGGAAGAAGAAGACCTGGATACAGGAAATGCCGCCCTCGTGGTGGATGGCGAACACATCGGCTTCCTCGACGCCGGCCGGATTGATGCCCTGGTGGCTCTGCACATGCGAAAGCGCAGCCAGCCTGTCTCGGAAGACGGCTGCGCGCTCGAAGTCCAGATCCTCGGCCGCGGCGTTCATCTCCTCGGCCATATGCGCTTTGACGTTCTGGCTCTTGCCGGAGAGGAAGTCCTTCGCCTCCTGCACCAGTTCCGCATAGCCTGCATCGCTGATCTCATGCGTGCAGGGCCCGGAACAACGCTTGATCTGATAGAGCAGACAGGGCCGCGTGCGCGTTTCGAAAACGCTGTCGGCGCAGGTGCGGATCAGGAAGGCGCGCTGCAGCGAATTGATGGTGCGGCCGACGGCGCCAGCTGACGCGAAAGGGCCGAAATAGTCGCCCTTGCGGGCGCGAGCGCCGCGATGTTTGAAGATGGCCGGCGCGCGCTGATCACCTGTGATGAGAATATAAGGAAACGACTTGTCGTCTCGCAGCAGCACATTGAAACGTGGCCGCAAGCGCTTGATCAGATTCGCTTCCAGCAACAGCGCTTCGGTTTCCGTGCGGGTGGTTACGAACTCCATGTTCGCGGTTTCGCGTACCATGCGGGCGATGCGGTTGGAATGCACCCGGCCCATGGCATAGTTGGCGACGCGCTTCTTCAGGTTCCGCGCCTTGCCGACATAGAGTACGTCGCCGGCCTCGTTGAACATGCGGTAGACGCCGGGATTGTTCGGCAGCCGCTTGACGAATTCAGCGATTAGTTCCGCGCCGCGAAGTCCGGTCTCGTTCTTGCCGCCCTCGTTCCAGTCGACGGGCGCAACGGGGGAGGCGGCGGCATCGCCCTCAACCTCGATGTCGTCTTCGATATCATCCGATTCGTCGTAGAGAATGCCGCCGTCAGGCAGCTTTCGTCCGTTCATTCCGCACTCTCCGCCACGTCAGGCGTTTCCCAGGCAAGATGCTGGCCGCCATCGAGCGCTATCATTTGGCCCGTGATCGAGGGCGTGTCAAAAAGAAAGCGGACCGTGCGGCCGAATTCTTCGAGCCCTGGCGCCGCCTTCAATATCAGGCCGTCGATCTGCGCCTGAAAGTCCTCTTCCGTCTGCCGCACGCTGCGCACGGTCGGGCCGGGGCCGATCGCATTGACGCGGATGCGGGGCGCAAAACTCTGTGCCATCGTCTGCGTCGCGGTCCAAAGCGCCGCTTTCGACAGAGTATAAGAGTAGAAGCGCGGTGTAAGGGCCCAGACACGCTGGTCGACCACGTTCACGATGAGGCCCTGATAGGGTTCAGGCAATTGCCGGACGAAATCGGCGGCAAGGATCGACGGGGCGCGTACATGCACCGAGAAATGCGCCTCGAAGGCTTCTGCATCGAAATGGCCGGCGGAATCACCGAGAAAGGCTGAGGCATTATTGACCAGCAGATCGAGCGGACCGAGTGCATCTGTAGCCCTTTCGACAAGGCTTGACGTCTCGTCCAAATTTTGCAGATCAGCCTTGATCGCAATTGCCTTTCGGCCCTTTTGCTGCAATTTCGCCACAATTTCCGCTGCCTCTGCGAAGGATTGGTTGGCATGCAGCGCCACGGCAAAGCCATGAGCCGACAAATCCTCTGCGATGGCCCGGCCTATTCTTTTTGAGGCGCCGGTTATCAATGCCGTGCGTAGTTTTTCCTGGCCCAAGAGATCGCCTTTAGCTCGTAGTTACCTGACCGGTGATCATATAGGGCTTCGATACACCATATGAAAAGGTGCCTAGGCAGATAACGTTCTTGAAGTGATTTATGTAAAGCTTGAGATGTATTTAGATTAAAATAAGTATACACGCTTTAACCATTGGTTATGGTTAACAATTCATCTGTTGCGGTGAAGCAACATCGAAATTCAGCCATGTCTGTGCCACAATGATATCATATTTTGGCTCTTCCAATTCCTCATTTGCACTCCAATTTCGACCTCGATCCGGGAGGGATTTGTTTTAATTGCTCGTGACGCTTCGAAGTCAAAGACAGTAGATGAGGCACACGGGACTGATAAGGAGAAAAGTATGCGTACTCTCGTAACGACCCTCATGGTCTCCGCTCTCGCCCTCGGCGGTTTCACTGCGGCTCACGCTGCCGACGCCGTTGAGCAGATTCCGCAGCCGCCCGTCGCACAGGACGTAGCTCCGCCGGTCAACAACTGGTCTGGCTTCTACATCGGTGGTGCAGGCGACTGGAACAAGGGCCACTTTACCCGCAACGGTAACGCTTACGGCTTCGGCGGCCAGGCTTTCACCGGCTACAACTGGCAGCAGGGCCAGATCGTATACGGTGTTGAAGCTGACCTCGGCTACTCCGGCGCCGACGCTACCCGCAACGGCCTGACCGCCAAGAACGGCGTCAACGGCTCTGTCCGCGCCCGTCTCGGCTACGACTTCAACCCCTTCATGCTGTACGGCACGGCCGGTCTGGCACTCGGCCAGAACAAGCTCTCCGACGCTACCTCGTCTGAAAGCAGAACGGCAGTTGGCTACACCGTCGGTGCTGGTGCTGAAACCTTCATCACCAACAACATCACGGCTCGCCTCGAGTACCGTTACACGGACTACGGCAAGAAGACCTTCAACCTCGACTCCGGCAGCTTCTCGCGCGGTTACGACGAGCAGAGCGTCAAGGTCGGTATCGGCGTCAAGTTCTAATTACTTGCCGATATGGAATGAAGAAAGAGCCGGGAGGAAACTCTCGGCTCTTTCTGTTTGAGCATTATGCAAAAGGCGATAGCGGCGTCCGATCTCGTCGTGCCGCCGTACCCATGCACTCGATGAGATTTTACTGAGCGCGTGGCTTCATCGCTTGATAATCCGGGAAATGCTTCTCGAACTCACGCTCCCACTCCATCAGCCCGGTAAAGTCCGCTTCCCACTGGCCCTCGAAGCGCAGGTGCAAGTAGCCGATGAGGGCGGCGAATGCGAAATGCCCAGCATGCAGTTTCTTGCCGATCTTCGGCGGTTCCGCGTCGAGATGAGTGAGGGCGCGGCTTACCTTCGTCCACTGCCGGTCGATCCAGGGCTGGTGCTGCTTTTCAGGCTCGCGGACGCGCCGTTCGTAGACGATCGACAAAAGGCACTCGTTGGTACCGTCGCATAGCGCTTCCAGAACCTCGACTTCCGTGCGTTTGCTTTTCTTGGTCGGATAGAACTTGCCCTTGCGCCGGTGGAAGTAATGCATGATCGCGCGGCTGTCGAAAATGGCGTCGCCTTCGTCGGTCAGCAGCGTCGGGATCTTGCCGAGCGGATTGTTGTCGATGAGGAGCGATGGCCCGGCATTCGTATCGACATGGATTTCTTCAAGCTTGATGCCGAAATGGCGCGCCGCCATGCGCACCTTGCTGGAGAAAGGGGAGGCGGGCGCGCAGAGAAGTCTCATGGATCACCTGTGGACGTGCTGGAGCGTGGTGAAAAAAGTGTAAGCGGTTTTCGGACGACGTCCCGCTCCGCCTATTTGATTCTAGAGCGAATTCAATGTTCGCCGCGCAGCCAGAAGGCGCGCTGCGAGGCGAAGCGGTCCTGCGCCAGCATATCCTTCAACGCCGGCAGCAGCGCATGTAGCTCATCTTTCAACGTGAAAGGCGGATTGACGATAATGAGGCCTGAGCCGGTAAGCCCGGTGAAACCGCGATCACTTTTGATGGTCAACTCGGCACAGAGCATCTTCGGAATTTCCAGTGCCTGCAGCGCCTCATGAAACTGCTTGATTGGCGCATCTTTCTTGATCGGATACCAGAGGCAATAGGTGCCGCCAGGAAAACGGCGCCAGGCTTTCGCCAGGCCGTCGACCAGCCGCTCATATTCGCCTTCCTCTTCGAAAGGCGGGTCGACGAGCACGATGCCGCGCTTTTCCTTCGGCGGCAGATGCGCGCCAAGCGCCAGCCAGCCGTCCAGCTCGGTGATGCGGGCGTGATGATCGCCTTCGAACAGCCGGTGAAGCCGCTGAAAATCGTCCGGGTGCAGTTCCATGGCCGAAAGCCGGTCCTGAGGGCGAAACAGCATGCGGGCGAGTTTCGGCGAGCCGGGATAGAGCCGGACGCCGCCTTCTTGGTTCAGCTCGCGGATGGCGGTGAGATAGGGCTCCAGCAGTTCGGCGACCTGCGGCACGAGTTCCGCCTCCAGCACCCTGCCGATGCCGTCGCGCCATTCGCCCGTCTTCTGCGCCTCTTCCGATGAGAGATCGTAAAGCCCGATGCCAGCATGCGTGTCGAGAACGCGAAAGGCCTTGTCCTTATTCTGCATGTAGCGGACGAGGCGCGCGAGAACAGCGTGTTTCAAGACATCGGCAAAATTGCCCGCGTGGTAGATGTGCCGATAGTTCATCGTCGTTGAAGTCCGCATGAATTGTTGAGATGGGCCGGATTGTCTCTAGTGGCCGGTCCCTGCTTGAAATATACAAACCTCATGAACATTGCGACCCCCATCCAAGCCAAATCGCGCATCGGCCACACGGCCTGTCCGCACGACTGTCCCTCCACCTGCGCGCTGGAGGTCGATCTGACTGAAGACGGCAGGATCGGCCGGGTGCGCGGTGCCAACGACCACTCTTACACATCAGGCGTCATCTGCGCCAAGGTCGCGCGCTACGCCGAGCGCCTCTATCACCCCGATCGGCTGATGAAGCCGTTGCGCCGCGCCGGCGCCAAAGGCGAGGGGCGCTGGCAGGAACTTTCCTGGGACGACGCGCTTAACGAAATCGCCGAAGCCTTTGTGAGGGCGGAAGCCAAGGATGGCAGCGAGGCGATCTGGCCTTATTTCTACGCCGGCACGATGGGCTGGGTGCAGCGCGATTCCATCGAGCGGCTGCGCCACGCCAAGCGCTATTCCGGCTTCTTCTCGTCGATCTGCACCAATCCGGCCTGGACCGGCTTCACCATGGCGACGGGCGTTCTGCGCGGTCCCGATCCGCGCGAGATGGGCCGTACCGATTGCGTCGTCATCTGGGGTACGAATGCTGTGGTAACCCAGGTCAACGTCATGACCCATGCGGTGAAGTCCCGCAAGGAGCGCGGCGCCAAGATCGTTGTTGTCGACATCTACGACAACCCGACGATGAAGCAGGCCGATATGGCGCTGATCGTCAAGCCGGGCACGGATGCGGCGCTTGCCTGCGCCGTCATGCATATTGCCTTCCGCGATGGCTATGCCGACCGCGCCTATATGGCCAAATATGCCGACGATCCCTCGGGCCTCGAAGAGCATCTGAAGTCGAAGACCCCGGCATGGGCCGCTGACATCACCGGCCTTTCGGTCGACGAAATCGAAGCCTTCGCCACGCTCGTGGGAACGACGAAGAAGACCTACTTCCGCCTCGGCTACGGCTTCACCCGCCAGCGCAACGGCGCGATCGCCATGCATGCGGCAGCGTCGATCGCCACTGTTCTCGGCTCCTGGCAATATGAAGGCGGCGGCGCCTTTCATTCGAACAGCGATATCTTCCGTATGGACGCGAGCGAACTAACCGGCCGCGCCATGAAGGACATGGATATCCGCATGATCGACCAGTCGCAGATCGGCCGCGCCTTGACCGGCGATGCCGTGGCGTTGCGCCATCGCGGTCCTGTCACCGCCATGCTGATCCAGAACACCAATCCGGTGAACATCGCGCCGGAACAGCGGCTGGTGAAGCGCGGCTTCGCCCGTTCCGATCTCTTCGTTGCCGTGCACGAGCAGTTCATGACCGATACAGCCGAGATGGCGGATATCGTCATCCCCGCCACCATGTTCGTCGAGCATGACGACATCTACCGCGCCGGTGGCCAGAACCACATCCTTCTTGGCCCGAAGCTTGTCGAGCCGCCGCCGACGGTGCGCAGCAATCTCTTCGTGATCGAAGAGCTGGCTAAGCGCCTCGGTGTTGCCGATCGCCCCGGTTTCGGCTTCTCCGCGCGCGAGATGATCGACCGTGTTCTGTCAAGGAGCGGCCTGCCGGATTACGATTATTTCCTCGAGCACAAATGGTTCGATCGGCAACCCGCCTTTGACGACGCGCATTTCATCAATGGTTTCGGTCATCCTGACGGCAAGTTCCGCTTTCGTCCGGATTGGGCCAACCAGCCGGCGCCGAATCGCCCACCTGCCTCTGTCGGCCTACTTGGGCCGCACGTCGAGCTGCCGGAGTTTCCGGATCAGGTCGATGTCATCGAGGTGGCTGATCCCGAGCATCCGTTCCGGCTTGCGACTTCGCCATCGCGCAACTTCCTGAATTCGAGCTTTTCGGAAACCAAGACCTCGCGGCAGAAGGAAGGTCGTCCCGAAGTAATGATCAATCCGGCCGATGCCGAAGCGCTTGATATTGCCCATGGCGAACTGGTTCGCGTCGGCAATGGAAGAGGCGATATTCGCATCCATGCCCGCGTGACGACGGAAGTGAAGCCGGGCGTCCTGATCGCCGAAGGCTTGTGGCCGAATAAGGCCCATGTCGATGGCGAGGGCATCAACGTGCTCACCGGCGCCGACCCGGTCGCGCCCTATGGTGGCGCGGCTGTCCATGACAACAAGGTATGGCTCCGTAAGGATATGGCATGACTAAATTCGAAAAGGCGAAAGCCGAAATCGCCGGCGAAAAAACACTGGCGGATCAATGGACGCGGCTGAGCAGCTTCGATCTCAACTACACGGATTCGCTCGGAGAAACGCATCGCCTGAAGCGCGAGGTCTATCACCGCACACCGGCCGCCTGCATCCTGCTTTATGATCCCAAGCGGGAAACGGTGGTGCTCGTTCGGCAGTTCCGTCTGCCGGCCCAGCTTACCGGCGAACCTGCCTGGATGCTGGAAGTGCCCGCCGGCCTGCTTGACGGCGACGATCCGGAAGCAGCCATCCGCCGCGAAGCCATGGAAGAGACCGGCTTTCGCGTGCGCGACGTCCGCTTCCTCTTCAAGGCGCTGACGTCTCCAGGCGCGATCACCGAGATTCTCCACTTCTTCGCCGCCGTGATCGATACATCCGACCGTATCGCCGATGGCGGTGGGCTTGCCGAGGAGCACGAGGATATCGAGGTTCTGGAGGTGCGCCTGTCTGACGCGATGGCAATGATCGAGAGCGGCGATATCTATGACGCCAAGACGATCATGCTGCTGCAATGGGCAACGTTGAACGTCGCGACTTTGCGATAGAGGCTGAGTGATCGGGAGCTTTGGTAAAACTCAGCTCCTCATTCATCACAATGTCACGAATCGAGCTTACCGGGGCGTGCTGGCCGGAAACATTCGAATGTTTCCGTGCCTCCTTCGATCATGGACGCTGTTTCAGGAGAAAGCCGATGTGGCTCAGCAATTTCACGCTCATTCTTTCCAATGAAGTCGTCGAAAATGGCGCGGTACGCGTCGAGGACGGCGTGATTGCCGAAATCCGCTCCGAGTCGGTGGAGCGGCCGACCTTTGACGGTGGCGGTCGCCTGTTGATGCCTGGTTTCGTGGACCTGCATTGCGACATGATCGAGCGCGAGATCGCGCCGCGGCCGAACGCCATGATGCCGATCGATTTCGGTATCCACGAGCTCGATAAGAAGCTGGCCGCCGCTGGTGTCACCACCGCCTTCGCGGCACTCTCCTTTGCGACCGAAAGCGTCTACGGTCATGTCCGTTCGCTCGAAACAACCTCCGCTGTTATCCGCGGCATCGGCAGTCTGCGCGATGAACTCCTGATCGATCATCGCGTCCATGCCCGCTACGAAATCACCAATCTCGGCGCAGCTCCGACCCTGGAGCGGCTGCTGGAGGAGGGCTCCGTCGACATGGTCTCCCTGACCGACCATACGCCGGGGCAGGGCCAGTATAACGACATCGAAAGCTACATCCGCAGCATGTCCGAGCGTCGCTCCATGTCTCGTGAGGCGGCCGAGGAAGTCGTGGCACAGCGCAT
Source organism: Rhizobium sp. BR 314 (assembly GCF_047445805.1). Taxonomy (NCBI): domain Bacteria; kingdom Pseudomonadati; phylum Pseudomonadota; class Alphaproteobacteria; order Hyphomicrobiales; family Rhizobiaceae; genus Rhizobium; species Rhizobium sp. BR 314. The sequence continues at coordinate 318,211 of NZ_JARWLA010000002.1, forward strand.
CGCGCAGCGCCAGGATCCGAAGATCGAACGCAAGCTGCACGACGTGGTCGAACTCGCGCTAAAGCACAAGCTTTCGCTGGCGTCGCATGACGACGACAGTGCCGAGAAGGTGGCGGCAATGCACGATCTCGGTGTGACGATCAGCGAGTTTCCCGTCACTGGCCCGGCTGCCGAAGAAGCGTGCCGCCGTGGTCTCTGGACGCTCATGGGTGCGCCGAACGCGCTTCGCGGCCAGTCGATGTCCGGCAATCTCAGCGCACTGGATGCGGCCCGCGCCGGCCTGCTTGGCATTATCGCAGCCGACTATCACCCGGCCGCCTTCGTGCCGGCGATTTTCAAGATTGCAGATGTTGCCAGCGGTGGTTTGCCGGCGGCAGTCGCCATGGCAAGCTCGAATGCCGCCCGCTCGGCCGGTCTGATGGATCGCGGTGAAATTGCTGTCGGTCAGCTCGCCGATCTGGTCGCCGTCGAGCCCGGTTCGGTTCATCGCATCCGTGCGACCTTCCGCGGCGGCCGCATCGTCTATAGCGACGGCACGCTGCATCCGCTGATGGCGATGGCGGCTTGAAAGCAAGAGCATTTCCAGGAAAGATGCACAGCGGTTTTCCGTCCGGAATGCGTAAGAAAACAAGAAGATAGAGCGCTTCGCGATTCAAGAAAAACGGAAGTGCTTTAGCTTGCATCACCAAGCAGTGACACGATCTGCCGCCCCTGGGCGGCAGATGTCTCGGCGAGGCTCACGGCCTTGCCGTCTTCCATCCTGACTTTGCCTTCCGCCACCAGCCGCAACGACTGCGGATAGATCTGGTGCTCGACCGTGAGGACCCGGGCGGCGAGGCTGTCGGCGGTGTCATTGTTCAGCACCGGCACCACGGCCTGGCCGACGACCGGGCCTTCATCCATGCCCTCGGTGACGAAGTGCACAGTGCAACCGGCGACGCGCATCCCGGCATCGATGGCGCGCTGATGCGTGTGCAGGCCGGGGAAAAGCGGCAGCAACGACGGATGAATATTGATGATCCGCCCTTCGTAGGCCTGGATGAAGCGGCCGGAGAGCAGCCGCATATAGCCGGCGAGGCAGATTATGTCGGGGGAGAGGGCTTCCAGCTGTGCAAGGATCGCCTCTTCATGGGCTTCCTTGCTGGCAAACTCCTTGCGCACGAACGCGAAGGTGGCAATGCCTTCCGCGGCTGCTTTCGCAAGTCCGCCGGCATCCGCCTTGTCGGAGATGACGCCGACGATCTCGGCCGGGTAGTCGGCCGCCGCCGTTGCCTTCAAAAGCGCCAGCATGTTGGAGCCGCCGCCCGAGATGAAGACGACGACGCGTTTGCGCGGCGTGGTCATAGAGCCAGCGTGCCCTTGTAGACGGTGCCGAGCGCGCCTTCTTCGCGAGCGATCATACGGCCGAGCGTAACGACCGCTTCGCCTTCGGCCTCAAGCGCGGCCTTCACGGTCGTGACGTTTTCCGGAGCGACGACGACGATCATGCCGATGCCGCAATTAAAGGTGCGCAACATTTCCTTGGCTTCGACACCGCCGACCTTGGCAAGCCATGAGAAGACCGGCGGCACCTTGACGGCCGTCAGATCGATTTCAGCGGCCAGATGCTTCGGCAGCACGCGCGGAATGTTCTCCGGGAAGCCGCCGCCGGTGATGTGGGCGAGCGCCTTCAGTGCATGGGTTTCGCGGATGGCCTTGAGCAGCGGCTTCACATAGATGCGTGTCGGTGTGAGCAGCGCTTCGCCCAGCGCCTTGCCTTCGGCGAAGGGAGCCGGCGCATCCCAGCCGAGGCCGGAAAGCTCGACGATCTTGCGCACCAGCGAGAAGCCGTTGGAATGAACGCCTGACGAGGCGAGGCCGAGAATAATGTCGCCTTCGGCAATATCGTCTGACGGTAGCAGCTGGCCGCGCTCGGCGGCACCGACGGCAAAGCCCGCCAGATCGTAATCACCATGCGAATACATGCCCGGCATTTCCGCCGTCTCGCCGCCGATCAGTGCACAACCCGCATCGCGGCAGCCGGCAGCAATGCCCCCGACGATCGCTGCACCCTGGTCGGGATCAAGCTTGCCGGTGGCGAAGTAATCGAGGAAGAACAGCGGCTCTGCGCCCTGGACGACCAGATCGTTGACGCACATGGCGACTAGGTCGATGCCGACCGTGTCGTGATAGTTGGCGTCGATCGCGATCTTGAGCTTGGTGCCGACGCCGTCATTGGCAGCGACCAGAACGGGATCGGTAAAGCCTGCGGCCTTGAGGTCGAAGAGGCCGCCGAAGCCGCCGATTTCGCCGTCCGCACCCGGCCGGCGCGTCGAACGGACGGCAGGCTTGATCTTTTCGACGAGCAGGTTGCCGGCATCGATATCGACGCCCGCGTCGCTATAGGTCAGACCGTTTTTTCCAGACTGGCTCATGCTTCCGCCTCCGATGGCCGCCTGTCCATTATGACAGGGCTTTCATCGGGTCGCCATTGCATGATAGGGGCCGTTATGCAAGGCGCAAGCGCCGTAAACACTGCGATTTTCCCCGCTTCACAGCGCTTGGGGCTGATTTCAGCTCCCAGACTTGACCATAATTGCGGCATCATCCTATGTCCTAAGCACAACGGCAGGTGGGCCGGAAACAACGGGGAAGTCGATGGAGCAAAAGGTCAGCGGGGCCAGCCTCAAGCGCCAAGTTACGTTCTGGGTGATCGTATTCGTCGCTTTCGTCAGCTTTCTGTATGTCTTCAGCACGATTCTGCTGCCGTTCATCGCCGGCATGGCCGTCGCCTATTTTCTCGATCCCGTTGCAGACCGGCTGGAGCGGTTCGGTCTCAGCCGCCTCATGGCGACGGTGGTGATCCTCTTCTCCTTCCTGCTGATCTTCGCGCTGGCGCTGACGATATTCATTCCGATCATCATCAACCAGTTCAACGATTTCATCCAGCATATTCCGTCTTATGTGCAGCAGATACAGCAGCTGATCGCCAAGGCGCAGACGATGGTGCTGCCCGACTGGATCCGCAATCAACTCGGCGCGATCAAGGATAATTTCTCCAGCATCATGTCCGAAGGGTTGAGCTTCGTCGGAGGGTTGTTTGCGCAGCTCTGGAGCTCCGGCAAGGCGCTGGTCAATGTGATCTCGCTGCTGGTAGTCACGCCGGTCGTCGCCTTCTATATGTTACTCGACTGGGACAGGATGATTGCGAAGGTGGATGACTGGATCCCGCGCGATCACGTCGCGACCGTCCGCCAGATCGCCCGCGAGATCGACCAGGCCATTGCCGGCTTCATCCGGGGGCAGGGCTCGCTCTGCATCATTCTTGGCGTGTATTACGGCGTCGGCCTCTCGCTCGTCGGTTTGAACTTCGGTCTTCTGATCGGCTTGTTCGCCGGCATGATCAGCTTCATTCCCTATGTCGGTTCGATGGTCGGCCTCGTTCTGGCCGTCGGCGTCGCGCTCGTTCAGTTCTGGCCCGACTACCTCTGGGTCGGCCTGACGCTGGTCGTCTTCTTCACCGGCCAGTTCCTAGAGGGTAACGTGCTACAGCCGAAGCTCGTCGGCGAAAGCGTCGGCCTGCATCCGGTCTGGCTGATGTTCGCCCTTTTCGCCTTCGGCGCGCTCTTCGGTTTCGTTGGGCTGCTTATCGCAGTTCCGTCTGCCGCGGCCTGTGGTGTCCTTGTCCGCTTTGCCCTTTCGCGGTACCTTCAGAGCGAACTTTACCACGGACGCTCGGAGGCGGGCAGGGCGCGCAGAGCCAAGGCCGGCAAACCCGAGAATAACTAGACATGACCGACGCAAAGAATGCTGATTTGAGGCGCAGGGCCGCCGAACAGCTGCCCTTGGCCTTTACACACGATCCGGCTAGCGGCCGCGACGACCTGCTGGTTGCCGACCCTTTGACTGCCGCGGTGAGGATCGTCGATTCCTGGCCGAACTGGCCGTCGCCTGTCGTCATACTGGCCGGTCCGGTCGGCTCGGGAAAATCGCATCTTGCCAGCATCTGGAGCGAGCGATGCGATGCGACTGCAGTTCATCCCGTGGCGGGGTCCGATGCCGCTGTCGTGGCTGCGAACGGCCCGGTCGTCTTCGAGGATGTGGATCGGCTGGGGTTTGACGATACTGAACTTTTCCACGTCATCAACAGCGTCCGGGAAAACGGCACCAGCCTTTTGATGACGAGCCGGCTTTGGCCGATGTCCTGGCCGGTGACGCTGCCCGACCTACGCTCGCGTCTGAAAGCGGCGACCGTGGTCGAGATCGGCGAGCCGGACGAAGAATTGCTGTCGCAGATCATCGTAAAGCTCTTCGCCGACCGCCAGCTTTATATCGATGACAAACTTGTCCTTTATATCGTCAACCGGATGGAGCGCTCCATGAATGCAGCGCAGCTGATTGTCGACCGTCTGGACAGGCTGGCGCTGGGGCGGGGGACAAGGATCACACGCGTATTGGCTGCAGAAGTGCTGGACGAGCTAGGGAGTGCTTCTCGGCCAGATTGAGTTGATACCGAACTGTCACAGTTCCGTCGTCAAACTGATATACGTGGCACAGGATTAGATAGAGGGTAGGTGGAACATGGACTCGGCACTCACGGAACATCAGGACTCCAGCCAGGGAGCTTCGGAGGAGGCCGCGATCAATCCGTTGCTGACCAGCCCCGAACGCTTCATCAACCGCGAATTTTCCTGGCTGCAGTTCAATCGCCGCGTCCTTGAGGAAACGCTGAACACGGCGCATCCCCTGCTGGAGCGTGTGCGCTTCCTCTCGATCTCTGCTGCCAACCTCGACGAATTCTTCATGGTGCGTGTTGCCGGCCTCGAAGGCCAAGTCCGCCAGAAGATTTTGGTGCGCACGCCGGACGGCAAGACGCCGGCCGAGCAGCTCGACGATATCCTGCGCGAGATCGATAACCTGCAGATGGAGCAGCAGGCTTCGCTTGCCGTCCTGCAGCAATATCTCGCCAAGGAAGATATTCTGATCGTCCGTCCGGCCGCTCTTTCCGACACGGATCGGCAGTGGCTTCATACCGAGTTCGAACAGGCGATCTTCCCGGTTCTGACGCCGCTCTCCATCGACCCGGCGCATCCGTTCCCCTTCATTCCGAACCTCGGCTTCTCGATCGCGCTGCAGCTGAAGAGCATGAACGGCCGTGAGCCGATGACGGCGCTGCTGCGCCTCCCGCCGGCGCTCGACCGCTTCGTCCGCCTGCCGGATGCGAGCAATGTCATCCGCTACATTACGCTCGAAGATGTGGTGAACATCTTCATCCACCGGCTCTATCCCGGCTATGAAGTGCAGGGCTCTGGTACGTTCCGCATCATCCGCGACAGCGATATTGAAGTCGAGGAAGAGGCCGAAGACCTGGTGCGTTTCTTCGAGACCGCATTGAAGCGCCGCCGCCGCGGCTCGGTGATCCGCATCGAGACCGATTCCGAAATGCCGCTCGAGCTTCGCCAGTTCGTGGTGGAATCGCTGAACGTGCCGGAAAACCGCATTGCGGTTCTGCCCGGCTTGCTGGCGCTCAATACGCTGTCTGAAATCTGCAAGGCGCCGCGCGACGATCTGCGCTTCGAGCCCTACAATGCGCGATTTCCTGAGCGTGTCCGCGAACATGCGGGCGATTGCTTCGCCGCCATCCGCGAAAAGGACATGGTGGTCCACCACCCCTACGAGTCCTTCGACGTGGTGGTCCAGTTCCTTCTCCAGGCTGCTAGGGATCCTGATGTTCTGGCGATAAAGCAGACGCTTTACCGCACGTCGAACGACAGCCCCATCGTTCGCGCGCTGATCGATGCCGCCGATCTCGGTAAATCGGTTACGGCACTGGTGGAATTGAAGGCCCGCTTCGATGAAGAGGCAAACATCCGCTGGGCGCGCGATCTGGAGCGCGCCGGCGTTCAGGTCGTCTTCGGCTTCATCGAGCTCAAGACGCATTCGAAGATGTCCATGGTCGTGCGCCGCGAAGACGGCAAGCTGCGGACCTATTGCCACCTCGGCACCGGTAACTACCATCCGGTCACCGCCAAGATCTATACCGACCTTTCCTACTTTACCTGCGATCCGAAGATCGCCCATGACATGGCAAATATCTTCAACTTCATCACCGGCTATGGCGAGCCGGAGCAGGATATGAAGATCGCGGTTTCGCCTTACACGCTCCGCACCCGCATCCTCCAGCATATCGAGGGCGAGATCGACCACGCCAAGAACGGCCAGCCGGCGGCGATTTGGATGAAGATGAATTCGCTCGTCGATCCCGAGATCATCGACGCGCTCTATCGTGCCAGCAATGCGGGCGTCGAGATCGACCTCGTCGTGCGCGGCATCTGCTGCCTGCGTCCGCAAGTGCCGGGTCTTTCGGAAAAGATCCGCGTCAAGTCGATCATAGGTCGCTTCCTCGAGCATAGCCGTATCTTCTGTTTCGGCAACGGTCAGGGCCTGCCGTCGGAGAAGGCGCTGGTCTATATCGGCTCGGCCGACATGATGCCGAGAAACCTCGATCGTCGCGTCGAAACCCTGGTGCCGCTCACCAACAAGACGGTGCACGAGCAGGTGCTTTCACAGATCATGCTGGGCAATATCATTGACAATCAACAGAGCTACGAGATATTGCCGGACGGTACTTCGAGGCGCATGGAAGTGCGCCAGGGAAAAGAGCCATTCAATGCGCAGCAGTATTTCATGACGAATCCCAGCCTTTCCGGCCGTGGTGAAGCCTTGAAATCCAGTGCGCCGAAACTGATCGCTGGGCTGTTGTCGGGCCGCAACAAATAAACTGGACCTGCATGGTTGAATCAGAAGCCCAGGGGCGCCTTCCCGGTATTGCCCCTGTCTCCGTTGTCGATATCGGATCGAATTCGGTCCGCCTCGTCGTCTATGAAGGCCATTCGCGGTCTCCGACCATTCTTTTCAACGAGAAGGTGCTTTGCGGCCTCGGCAAGGGCATAGCGCTGACCGGAAAGATGGATGAGGAAAGCGTGGCGCGGGCGCTCGCCGCCTTGCATCGCTTCAAGGCGCTCTCCGATCAGGCTCGTGCCTCGACCATCTATGTGCTCGCGACCGCAGCGGCTCGCGAGGCCAGCAACGGCCCAGAATTTATCCATCAGGCCGAAACGATCCTGCAACGTAAGGTGCGGGTACTCTCGGGCGAGGAAGAGGCGCGCTTTTCCGCGCTCGGCATCATCAGCGGCTTCTTCCATCCGGATGGTATCGCCGGCGATCTCGGCGGCGGCTCGCTGGAATTGATCGACATCAAGGATCGCGAGTTCGGAAAGGGCATCACGCTGCCGCTCGGCGGCCTGCGCCTGTCCGAATATGCCGGCGGCTCGATCGAGAAGGCGCGCAGTTTCGCGCGCAAGCACGTCAAGACGGCCAAGCTTCTGAGCAAGGGCGAGGGCCGTACCTTCTACGCCGTTGGCGGCACATGGCGAAATATCGCCAAGCTGCACATGGAAATCCGCAAATATCCGCTGCACATGATGCAGGGCTATGAAGTGCAGCTCGATGAGATGCTGCGCTTCCTGGATCAGATCGTCGAATCGAAAGATTCAAAGGATCCGGCCTTCCAAGCCGTTTCCAAGCATCGCCGTTTGCTGCTGCCGTTCGGTGCCGTCGCCATGCGCGAAGTGCTGACAGCCATGAAGCCATCAATCATTTCCTTTTCCGCACAGGGCGTGCGCGAAGGCTATCTCTATTCGTTGCTGACGGAGGCGGAGCGCCATAGCGATCCGCTGCTGGTCGCAGCTGGAGAGCTCGCCATCCTGCGTGCTCGTTCGCCGGAGCATGCCCGCGAGCTTGCGGATTGGACCGGTCGCATGACGCCGTTCTTCGGGATCACCGAGACGGAGGAGGAGAGCCGCTATCGCCAGGCAGCATGTCTGCTCGCTGACATCAGCTGGCGTGCCCACCCCGACTATCGCGGCCTGCAGGCGCTGAACATCATCGCCCATACCTCCTTCGTCGGCATCACCCATGCCGGCCGCGCATTTGTGGCGCTCGCCAACTATTATCGCTTCGAAGGCCTGCATGATGATGGTGCGACCGAGCCGCTGGCGACGATCGCCACGCCGCTATACATCGAGCGCGCCAAGCTTCTCGGCGGTCTGCTGCGCGTCGTCTATCTGTTTTCGGCGTCTATGCCGGGCATAGTGCGAAACCTGTCATTCCGTCGCTCGGCTAACCCGGATCTGGATCTCGAATTCGTCGTTCCGGCTGAATATCACGATTTTGCCGGTGAGAGGCTGGACGGGCGACTGCAGCAGCTCGGCAAGCTCACGAACCGCCGGCTGGCCTTCTGCTTCGAATAAATCTGCCTGCTTTCGCAGGTTCAAAGCCTCTCCCCGCGCAGCAGGGAGAGGCGGTTTCGTCGCGGCTTACTTCGCGTTCAGGAAGTCGCCAACTTCGAGCAGGCTGAATTCGTTATCGTCGGCCTTGTTGACGGCGCGGCCTGCGGAGAAGGGCAGGTTGTTGTCGTTGCCGATGATAATATGGGTGGCGTCGACGCGGTCGACATTCTCGATGGTGATGAACGGCATGTCGTAGAAGCCTTCGCCACCGCCTTGGCGACGCTTGTGGTCCGGATCCTCGATCCGCATCAGGTCGATATAGCCGATCTTGCGAACGGACTTACCGACATTGGCGTCGCTGAATTCGATCTTGTAGACGCGCTTGAGCTCGGCCGGAGCTTCGAAGCAATCGGGCTTCGGCTGCTTGGGATCGGCGCAGGCCTTGTCCTTGGTGCCGGCACCATTATCGCGCTCGATAACGAGAGCCGTCTTTTCGTCAAGCATGTTGAAATCGCCGATGGCGTGGCCCTTGTCGGCGAAAGGATACAGCCAGCTGCGGCCGGTCCAACTCTTGGAGGCGACGTCGAACTCGATGACGCGAATGGCCGTCTTGCCTTCGACGTTTTCAACCTGGCCGTCTTCCTTGTAGATCGGGCCTTCGAGCATACCGTAGAGCTTGGAGCCATCCTTCGACATGGCAAGGCCCTCGAAGCCGCCCGAGCGCTTCAGATTGAAGGCGGGCATCTTCTGTGTCGGGTTGCCCGGCAGCTGCAGCAGCGGGTTATCGGGAGACATGACCGACTTGCCGTCGACCGTCGTTGCGAAGACGTCCGTCAGCTGGCCATTGGTGTCGAACTTCAGCAAATAGGGGCCGAATTCTTCACCGATCCAGAATCCGTCGGCAACAGGCTGGATCGATTCGATGTCGAAATCAGCGCCGGTCAGATAGCGCTTGTCCGCGCCTTCCATAACGATCGGGAAGGGAGCCTTCTTGTTCGGGTCGGACAGGAACAGGTTCTTGACCACTTCGACCTTGCCGCTGTCCCAATCGAACTTGAGCTGGTGCAGGAAGAGCATGGCGTCGCTGGAGTTCTGCTTGGTGCCGAAGCCGTTGTCGGAGAGCGTCCAGAAGGTGCCGTCGGGCATGGTCTTGATCCCGGAGAAACCCTGGATCGGCTGGCCGGCGAAAGGCAGCTTGATGTCGGTGACGCGAGCGCCATCCTTGCCCGCGATGGAGCTGAGCGCTTCGGTACGCTTGCGGTCCGGCGTAGTGAATTTACCGGAGGTTTTCAGGAATTCCGCTGCGTCGGCAGGGGCGGCGGCGACTGTATTGGCCGGCAGGATAGCCTGTCCAACGAGCTTTGCCTTGAACTGCTGCTCATCTGCCTGAGCCGATGCAGTGAGCAGAATAAAGAGTGCCGTGGAGGCGGAAAGAATTTTGGTCATTATGTCACCTGGTTGGTGGGATTGGCGAAAACATCCTCCGCTTAGCAGGTGAGCTGTGTCGGCGAATTAACGCCTAGGTAAAGTTTTTGTGACTGTGGACAACCCATAGGGTGTGAAGCTCAGGCGCGCATCGGCCAGATGATACAGCCAGAGATTTCTATGACTTACGATCTACCGTTGGCGGCCTTCAGCGCTTGCCGGTCTTGCGTATGCAGCGCGATGACACCGAGATGCTGATCGCGACCGCGCACGGCGTGCTCACCCAGCTCTTCCTTGATGATTGCTTCGGGAAGGTCGAGCCTTGCGGCCAGATCGCTCGAAATCAGCACCTGACGCTCCAGTGTCTTGCAGAGCGTTTCAAGCCTGGCGGCAGTGTTCACCGTGTCGCCGAAATAGGCGATCTTGTGATGATCGACGCCGATTTCTGCCGTGACGATGCTGCCGCCGTGCAGCGCGGCGCGCAGACGCGGCACTCTGCCATAGGACTTCAGCCAGGTTTCGGCATTCGCCTCGATATCATTGAGAATATTGAAGACGCAGCGGACGCAGTTGGCGTTCTTCAGGCCGCGGCGAAGTGGCCAGGTGATCAGCGCGGCATCGCCGATATAGTCGTCGATAGCGCCCTTGTGCCGGCGCACCGGCTCGGCCATCGCGGCAAACACTGCACCCAGAAACGCCTGCGTCTTCAGATCCCCATGTTCCTCCGCAAAGGCGGTGGAGCCGACGAGATCGATGAACAGGAAAACGCGCTCTTCTTGCGTCGGGTTGCGATACCGCCCGGTCAAGAGGCTGAGGAAGACATCGCGACCGAGGAGTTCTCGCACGCGGCCGACGAAGATGATCACGGCAGTCACCAGGACCGCGTATAAATAGACGTCGAACTTCAGCAGGGTGAGGTCTTCCCATGAGCCATCGACCAGGCCGAGCAGCTTCAGCAGGCTGCCGGCCATCGCATAGCCGACGCTCATCAGAAGAAAATCGACGATCAGCGACGAAAGGATGAAGGCAGGCGTCGGCAGCCGGTGTACCCAGACGTTCAGCCTCGGCAGGATCATTCGGCGCTCGAAGACCAGCAGCGGCATGCCGCAGAACAGCGCGAAGATTGCGCCGATATACATCGGCGCCTGCGGGAAGAACATCACGCCGTAGATCACGCCGGTCGAGGCGACAAGCAGCGATGACAAAAGCCAGGTACGCATCGAATGGAGAATGCCCATTCACCTATTCCGCCGAGAAGCGACGCCTGTCATCGACGCGGGATTGCGCCGGGAAACCGAAACGTCATCGAACATAACGACTGCGTAAGACGTTCATTCCACGAGATTTGCGGCGCGATCGTGATGGCGGCCAGCGTCCCGATGTGCGAATCATACGCAATCACGAGACGCTGTGGAAGGAGAATGTCGCTATTATAGGGCGACGGTTTCGATCCGCTTTCCGACGAAGCGCAATGCCACATGGCCCTGGATCAGCTGCAGGGCAGTTTCGCCAAAGAGATCGCGCCGCCAGCCGGTGAGGGCTGCGACATCGGCCTTCTCGCCTTCGGCGGCAATCTTGTCGAGATCGTCGCTGTTGGCGATGACCTTTGGTGCGACGCCATGCTTTTCGGCGATCAGCTTCAGCAGCACTTTCAGCAGTTCTGACGCCGCTGCAGTGCCCTCGGGCGCCTGCTGATGGCGCGGCGGATGCGGCATCTCGGACTTCGGCAGAGCGAGCGCCGCATTGATGGCTTCGAGAACAGCCGCACCGGCAGCCGAACGCTCCCAGCCCTTCGGGATGGTGCGCAGCCGCGCCAGTGCCTCGGTATCCTTCGGTTGCTGCTGGGCGATCTCATAGATCGCATCGTCCTTCAGCACGCGGGCGCGCGGAACGTTGCGGGAGCGCGCCTCGCGTTCGCGCCAGGCGGCCACATATTTCAGGACTGCCAGCTCCGGGGGCTTGCGCAGCCGCATCTTGAGCCGCTGCCAGGCATCGTCAGGATGCAGGTCATAAGTGTCGCGCGCTTCGAGGATCGCCATTTCCTCCTGCAGCCAGGAGGCTCGTCCCTCACGCTTCAGCTGCTCAGCAAGCGAAAGGTAGACATCGCGCAGATGGGTTACGTCAGCGAGCGCATAGTCCAGCTGCTTTTCCGAGAGGGGCCGACGGCTCCAGTCGGTAAAGCGCGAGGACTTGTCGATGTGGACGTTCTTGATGCGGCTGACGAGCTGGTCGTAGGAGACCGAATCGCCAAAACCGCACACCATCGCCGCGACCTGCGTGTCGAAGATCGGATGCGGAATGAGATTGCCGCGATGGAAAATGATTTCGATATCCTGGCGCGCGGCGTGGAAAACCTTCAGCACGGCCGGATTGGCCATGAGCTCGAAAAAGGGCGCGAGGTCGAGCCCCTTGGCCAGCGGGTCGACTAATACCTCGGTGGTCGGGCTCGCCATCTGTATCAAACACAGTTCCGGCCAGAAGGTGGTCTCCCGCAGGAATTCGGTATCGATGGTAATAAAATCCGACTTGGCCAGCTCTTGGCAGGCCGCCTCCAATTGGGCGGTAGTTTCGATCATCTCAACACATTCATCGATAAAATAGTTCTTTAACTTCCTTCTCCTTTCAGCCGGATATGTCAATACTTTCGCGGACAAAGCGTTGCGGCTTGCCGCTTTTGGCTGAAATTACTAGAGGGTTGATGCCTCTTCGAAGGGGTAATGGGCTTCAAGAGCTGCCTGCGGCCCTTCGTTACGCCACGCGGACGTAGCTGGTCATGCCCGTCTTCTGGTGCTCGATGATATGGCAATGCAGCAGCCAGTCACCCGGATTGTCGGCAACGAAGGCAAGCTGCACTTTTTCGTCGGGCTGGATCAGATAAGTATCGGACACGAACGGTTGCACCTCCCGTGTCGAGGAGGAGAGGACCGTGAAGCTCATGCCGTGAAGGTGGATGGGATGGCTGTGTGGCGTGACGTTTTCTATGTCGATGACATAGCTCTTGCCGAGTTTGAGTTCGGCAAGCGGCGCGGTCGGATCGGGTGTATCGCCCGGCCATGGCACCTTATTGATGGCCCAGAAGCTGTAGCCGAGCGAGCCGCAAATGCTGTTTACTGGCGTGTTCTCGGCTGTTGCGCTGAGGATCAGCGGAATATGGGTGGCAGAGCCGAGGTCGGCCTTTTGGACTGGATTGGCCTCAAGCGGGGCCAGATCCCGAACGTCGCGCTTCAGCGTGGAGCCGACCGCCCGCAACGTCGCCAGCACTTTCGGATTGGTGCCCTTGATATCCTCCAACTTGACGACCGCGCCTTCGGCATCGGGCATGCGCACGGCGAGTTCCAGCCGCTGTCCGGGGCCAAGCTGCAGGACATCGAGCGGAAAACGTTGCGGTACGGGGTTGCCGTCGATCGCGATCACGGTCGCTTCGGCGCCGTCCACACGGAATGAGAAGATGCGCGTGACGTCGGTAATGGCCATGCGTAGCCGCACAAGCCCGCCGGAAGGCGCGTCATATTGCGGCTCCTGCTGCCAATTGGCGGTGCGGATCGTGCCGTAGGTGCCGGATTTTGCTGCATCGCGCGGGCGGAACTGGGCGATGAATTGCCCGTCATTGCCCAGTCGCCAGTCACGCAGATTGAGCACGACTTCCGAATCGAACACCGGGTCCTTGGGGTCTTCGACCACAATGACGCCGGTCATGCCGTGACCCATCTGCTCCAGCGTGTTGCAATGGGGATGATACCAGAAAGTGCCGGCATCGGGCGGTGTAAAGGCGTAGTCGAAGTGATCGCCGGTATAGACATAGGGCTGGGTGAGGAAGGGAACGCCGTCCATGTTGTTCGGAAGGCGGATGCCGTGCCAATGGATGGTCGTGGGATCGTCGATGCCGTTGATCAGCTGCGCGGCGAAAGCTTCCCCTTTTTTCATGCGCACCACCGGCGGCATGCCAGCTTCACCATAGGTCAGGACATCCCTGGTTGCGCCGCCATCCGCAAGATTTGCCTCGATCTTGGCGGTCTTCATCACGCGCGGCTCGGCTGCTGCAGCGCTGCCGGCAAACTTCCCGGCAATGCCGAGGCCTACCCCATAGGCGCCGGCGACCGCGGAGGCTTTCAGAAGGTTGCGGCGTGTGAGGATCGGCATGTCGGGCTCCTGGGGCGAAGATATGTGGTGTCTGTTTAAAGTTGACCTTGCCGTTCAGCAATAGCATTGCAGTAGCCAAACTGCCGCAGCGGCTACTTGCGGATGCTGGCAGAGGTGGTGAATGCAACAGCTTTAAGTCGACTTCCGGCGTTCGAGCCTTGACAAATCGGGCGCGCCATGCGCTTTTCCGCCCGATTTTCTCGTCGGCAGGCGAGGGGCTTGCATGTCCTTTCGCCGCGGCCCGCCAAGTCCAGGATATATACTATGCATCGCTATCGCAGCCACACATGCGCCGCCCTGCGCAAGTCCGACGTCGGTTCGACCGTCCGCATCTCCGGCTGGGTTCATCGCGTCCGAGATCATGGCGGCGTGCTGTTCATCGACCTGCGCGATCACTACGGCATCACCCAGGTCGTCGCTGATCCCGATTCTCCGGCCTTCAAGCTTGCCGAAACCGTTCGCGGCGAATGGGTCATCCGCATTGACGGCTTGGTGAAGGCCCGTACGGACGATACCGTCAACAAGAACATGCCGACCGGCGAGATCGAGCTTTACGCTCAGGAGATCGAAGTGCTCTCCGCCGCCAAGGAATTGCCGCTGCCCGTCTTCGGCGAGCCGGACTATCCGGAAGACGTGCGCCTCAAGTATCGCTTCCTCGATCTGCGCCGCGAAACGCTGCACCGGAACATCGTCAAGCGCACGCAGGTCATCTCCTCCATGCGCCGCCATATGGGCGAAGTCGGCTTCACCGAATACACGACCCCGATCCTGACGGCGTCTTCGCCGGAAGGCGCGCGCGACTTCCTCGTGCCGAGCCGTATCCACCCCGGAACTTTCTACGCGCTGCCGCAGGCGCCGCAGCAGTACAAGCAGCTGCTGATGGTCGCCGGTTTCGACCGCTACTTCCAGATCGCACCGTGCTTCCGCGATGAGGACCCGCGTGCCGACCGTCTGCCGGGCGAATTCTACCAGCTCGACCTCGAAATGAGCTTCGTAACTCAGGAAGACGTCTGGAACACGATGGGCCCGCTGATGACCCAGGTGTTCGAAGAGTTTGCCGAAGGCAAGCCGGTCACCAAGGAGTGGCCGCGCATCCCCTATGATGTCGCCATCCGCAAGTATGGCTCCGACAAGCCGGACCTGCGTAACCCGATCGTCATGGAAGCTGTCACCGAGCATTTTGCCGGCTCCGGCTTCAAGGTTTTTGCCAACATGATCGCCTCCAACCCGAAGGTTGAAGTCTGGGCAATCCCGGCCAAGACCGGCGGTTCGCGTGCATTCTGCGATCGCATGAACGCCTGGGCGCAGAGCCAGGGTCAGCCGGGTCTCGGCTACATCTTCTGGCGCAAGGAAGGCGAAAAGCTCGAGGGTGCAGGCCCACTTGCCAAGAACATCGGCGAAGAGCGTACGGATGCGATCCGCACCCAGCTCGGCCTCGATGACGGCGACGCCTGCTTCTTCGTCGCCGGCGATCCCTCCAAGTTCTACAAGTTTGCCGGTGAAGCCCGCACCCGGGCCGGCGAAGAGCTGAACCTGGTCGATCGCGACCGCTTCGAGCTGTGCTGGATCGTCGACTTCCCATTCTTCGAATGGAGCGAGGAAGAAAAGAAGGTCGATTTCGCCCACAACCCGTTCTCGATGCCGCAGGGTGGCCTTGAGGCACTGCAGAACCAGGATCCCCTCACGATCAAGGCGTTCCAGTACGACGCGGTCTGCAACGGCTTCGAAATTGCCTCGGGCTCGATCCGTAACCAGTCGCCGGAGACGATGGTCGCCGCCTTCGAAAAGGTCGGCCTCAGCCAGACCGACGTTGAAGAGCGCTTCGGTGGCCTCTACCGCGCCTTCCAGTATGGTGCACCTCCGCACGGCGGCGCTGCCTTCGGCATCGACCGTATCGTCATGCTGCTGGTCGGCGCCAAGAACCTGCGCGAGATCTCGCTGTTCCCGATGAACCAGCAGGCACAGGATCTGCTGATGGGCGCTCCCTCGGCCGCAACGCCGACGCAGCTGCGCGAACTGGCCATTCGCCCGATACCTCCGGTCAAGAAGGACTGAGGTTCTTTAGGCTTCCAGAAATGCGGAAACCCGGCGACCGAAGTCGCCGGGTTTTTGTTTGGCATTATGGTGTCAGTCTGGGCATCTTCAGGAAAAGTGCGCAGCGGTTTTTCGTCCGGAATGCGCAAGAAAACAAGAAGATAGAGCGTTTCCGCGATTCGAAGAAAAGCGGAAGCGCTCTAGATCCCGGCATAAACCGCTTTCGCCAGATCCATCGTAAATTGCCCCCACATGCCTTCCAGTGCGGTGTTGGTCAGGGCAACCACCGTCAGGCCCTTCTCAGCGTCTACGAACCAGCTGTGGCCGTAGACGCCTCCCCATTTGATCGTGCCGGCGGAGAAGGGGACCTGGCCCGCAACAGGGTCGGTGACGAGGGACCAGCCATAGCCAAAGCCGAAACCGGCCTGCAGTGCCTGCATATGACCGCCTGCCTGATCGGTCATCATCGTTTTGACCGTATCGGGTGAGAGCAGCGGGGCACCGCCCTTGCGGATGGTGTCGAGAATGGCCAGCACGTCGCTTGCCGTTCCCGCCATGCCCGCGCCGCCGGAGTGATAGGAGGCGGGGTCGAATATTCTGTCGGGCGCAAAGCGGATCACGCCGTCGAGTATCGGAACAAGCGTGCCGTCTTCCATTCGTTGCGGCTGGGGATCACCATTTACGTAGTTGGCCGTGAGGCGGCTGCGATCCCGGACTGAGAATGCCGTATCCGAAAGGCCGAGCGGCTGCATGACGAGCTCTGCGACCGCCTCACCGAGCGCACGGCCGGTTTCCTTCTCGATGATGCCGCCGAGCACATCCATCGCCAGCGAGTAACGCCAGTCCTCGCCGGGTGCAAAGATGAGAGGCGCGCTTGCGAGGCGCTGAAGGTTGTCAGCCACGGAACGGCCTGGCGTGTCCAGACCATCGGAGACGCCGGCCCGATGATATGGACCATCCTGCTCTTCAGCGAAGGTATAACCCAGCCCGGACGTGTGCGACAGGAGATGGCGAATACGGATGGCGGCCTCGGTTCCATCGGCCAGTCGCGGCCGGAAATCCGGCAGCCATTTGGTGATCGGATCGTCGAGCCCGATACGGTTCTGTTCGACGAGGCGCATGGCGGCGATGGTGACGATCGGCTTGGTGACGGAGGCCAGTCGGAAGATGGCATCCTCGCGCATCGCGACTTTGTTTTCCCGATCTGCCAGACCGGCGGCGCGGGCGTAGACCAGCTCTCCGTCCTGGGCGACCAGGACCACGGTCCCAACTAACCTCTTATCAGCGAGAGCGGAATCGATTGCGGCGTCGACACCTTCGGCGAGGCTGCTTTGGGTCGGACGCGTGGAATTTTCCAGGGGGAGACTCATCGGGCAAAACCTTCTATAATCACAATGACCATTCCTGAATAACCCAGTTCGGAGAGTATTTCTAGAGTGACTATTGTGAAAAATAAGGAAGAGACCAAAAAATCTTCACCGCGCAAGCGCGGACGCCCACCAGCCTTCGATCGCGAGACTGTTTTGGCTGCGGCGCGGGACACATTCTGGCAGCATGGCTATGACGGTTCCTCCATCGCCGATCTGACGGCGGCGATGGGCATCACGCCACAGAGCCTCTATGCCGCCTTCACCTCGAAAGCGGAGCTTTACCGAGAGACGCTGGATCAGTATCGGCGCATGCCCCGGCCGGAGCCCGGCAACCCGTTTCAGGACAAAGTGGATACGGTCACCACCTTTGAACGCTTTCTGACGAATTCGGCCAAGATTTTCACTGCTCCGGAGCACCCGAAGGGCTGCATGATCTCGACGGCGGTACTGAACTGCGCAGAGGAAAACGAGCCGATCGCCCATCACGTCGCATCGATGCGGCTTCAGTCGCTGGATATCTTCACCACCCGCATTGAACGGGGCATCGCCGAAGGAGACATGCGGCCGGATACCAATGCCCGTTCCCTGGCCCGGTTTCTGGGCGCGATCGTGCAGGGTATGTCCGTTCAGGCGCGAGATGGCGCGACGACGGAGGAGCTGCTTTCCCTGATGTCCCATGCGCTGAACGAACTCAGGAAATATCAACTGCACCCCGCGACGTGAGTTCAGAGCAATTCCAGGAAAAGTGCGAAGCGGTTTTCTGTCCGAAATTGCGTAAGAACAAAGGGCTCCAGTCAAAGAAAAACCCGGCAACCGAGATCGCCGGGTTTCTGGAAATGGCTTGGGAACTGCGTCTTAGTCGTTCGACGAAACCTTCAGGCCGATGACCTGCGGGATCGACTGCGGAGCGCCCATGGCGGCGCCGATGATCATCGGAACCGGAACCGGCTTGCCGGGAGCAGCCGTGACCGTCAGGCTCTTCGGATTGTCGAGATAGGCGTTGACGGCGGTCGAAACGGCGTTCTGCAGTTCTGGAACGTTGAGCTGTGCCATCATGATCGGCGTCATCGCCTTCAGCGTGTCGGCCAGCTGCTTGCCCGAGACGCCCTGCTGCTTGCCGGCGAAATCAAGCGCGCGCCCGGTGATCGACGCATCGTCGAAGCGGATCTTGGCGCTGTTGAAGGTGAGCTGCTGCAGCAGGCCGAGCATGGCGAGACCAGCCGACTGCTGTGCTTCCTGCTGGTTCGGGTTCGAGCGAACCGTCTTCAGCGCTTCCTGCAGCGACTTGGCGAATGCAGGCGTGTAGCCCGAAATGCTGAAGGCTAGGTTCAGCTTGCCGATATCCTTGAAATCGAAGGAGTATTCGCTGATGTTGATGGTGCCGGGGCCGATCTCCCAGCTGCCCTTCATGGCGATGGTGCCGTCGATCTGCTGTAGTTTCAGCGCTTCGATGGCTTCCTTGGCCTTGGCATCGTCAACCTTGCTCAGGTCGCCCTTGATGCCATTGATCTTGGCATCGAAATCGATGCCCGACTTGTCGTCGCGCTTGTTCATGGTGGCGTCGGCGCCCTCGATCGAGAACACTTCGGCATCGTCCTTGGTAACGGACACGGCGCCGGCATGGGCGCTCTTATAATAGAGGAGTGAGCTCAGGTCGCCCTTGCTTGTGTCAGCCGGAATTTCGACGCCATTGAGCTTGAGATCGGTGGCAGAAATGGAGGCGCCATCCTTGTCGAAATCGACGTCGGCGAAGTTGATCTCTTCGATCGTGTAGCCGCCGTCTTTTTCTTCGACGCCGTCAAGGGTGATGTCGCCGAGCGGAAGGCTATCGTCCATACCGGCGGCCTTGAAGCTTGCACCCTTCAGCGTCACGGTGTTTCCGTCGATATCGATACCCTGGGCGGCGACTGTGCCACCCTGCTGACCGTAGACATCATTGATCTTCTTCAGGAGATCATTGCCGTCAAGCGCGAAGGCCGAGCTGGCGAAAGACAGAATGGCGGCGCTGCAGAGCATCATCCGCGTGGTCCGATAGAAAGTCATAGTTGGCGTTTCCTCGTTGAGCCGGTGTCTCGGCGGGGGCGTACATATTCAGGGTGTACTGCGGGGGATTTATATTGATCTTTCCGTAAAAATCCAACGACAAAGAGGATACTGTGCAACCGCAGCAAAAATGTGTGCGCAACCGTGTCGAAAGGCGCTGGAACCGCCTTCATCCACAGGTGCTTTCCGCTGATTTCTTGCCGGGAATCGCCATCTCCGATAGTCAAGGGCCATGGGAAAAAATCTGACACCGCCGCCCGGTGACGGCGACGACAACATCCTTCCGGTCGATCTGAAGGCCGCGCTCGAAGAGCGCTACCTGGCCTATGCTCTGTCGACGATCACGCAGCGCGCGCTTCCGGACGTCCGCGACGGGCTGAAGCCGGTACATCGCCGTATCGTTTATGCGATGAGCGAGATGGGACTTCGCCCGAATTCGGCCTTCCGCAAGTGCGCCAAGATTGTCGGCGAAGTGATGGGTAACTATCACCCGCATGGTGACCAGTCGATCTATGATGCGCTGGCGCGCCTGGCGCAGGATTTCTCCCAGCGCTATACGCTAGTCAACGGCCAGGGTAATTTCGGCAATATCGACGGCGATAGCCCGGCCGCGATGCGTTACACCGAATCGAAGATGACGGCGGTGTCCGAACTGCTGCTCGAGGGCATCGATCAGGATGCGGTGGATTTCCGCGACACCTACGACGAGTCGAATTCCGAGCCGATCGTTCTGCCGGGCGCTTTCCCAAATCTGCTGGCCAACGGCTCTTCCGGTATCGCCGTCGGCATGGCGACCTCCATTCCCTCGCACAATGCCCACGAGCTTTGCGACGCGGCGCTGCATCTGATCAAGGATCGCGATGCCACCGTCGAGAAGCTGGTGGAACTGTATATTCCCGGCCCGGATTTCCCGACCGGCGGCATCATCATCGATGATCGTCAGAGCATCATCGACAGCTACAAGACCGGTCGCGGCGGGTTTCGTGTTCGCTCCAAATGGGAAATCGAGGATCTCGGCCGCGGCGGCTACCAGATCGTCATCACCGAAATTCCCTTCCAGGTGCAGAAGTCGCGCCTGATCGAGAAGATCGCCGAGCTGCTCATTGCGCGCAAGCTGCCGCTGCTGGAAGACATCCGCGATGAATCCGCAGAGGATATCCGCGTCGTCCTGATTCCGAAGAGCCGTACCGTCGATGCGACGATCCTGATGGAATCGATGTTCAAGTTGACGGAGCTGGAAAGCCGCTTCCCGCTCAACATGAACGTTCTGTCCATGGGCCGCATTCCGAAGGTCATGGCGCTGAACGAGGTGCTGAAGGAGTGGCTTGACCACCGCCGCGAAGTGCTGCTGCGCCGCTCGCGCTTCCGGCTTGCCGCTATCGAAAAGCGCCTGGAAATCCTCGGCGGCTTCCTGACGGCCTACCTCAACATCGACGAGGTTATCGCTATCATCCGTGAGGAGGATGAGCCGAAGCCCGTAATGATGGAGCGATTCGGCCTTACGGATATTCAGGTCGAGGCGATCCTCAACATGCGGCTGCGCTCCTTGCGCAAGCTGGAAGAGTTCGAAATCCGCAAGGAGTTCGATAGCCTCACCAAGGAAAAGGCCGAGATCGAGTCGCTGCTGGCTTCGGAAGACAAGCAGTGGCAGACGGTCGCCTGGGAAATCGGCGAAGTGAAGAAGAAATTCGCCAAGGCAACCGAGATCGGACGCCGCCGCACCCAGTTTGCCGAAGCGCCCGAAGCCGACGACGCGGCAATCCTGCAGGCGATGATCGAGAAGGAACCGATCACGGTCGTTGTCTCGGAAAAGGGATGGATCCGTGCGCTGAAGGGACATATTTCCGACACTGCATCGCTCACCTTCAAGGAAGGCGATGGGCTGAAGGTTGCCTTCCCCGCACAGACGACGGACAAGATCCTCATCATCACAACGGGTGGCAAGGCCTATACACTCGGCGGCGACAAACTGCCCGGCGGCCGTGGGCACGGCGAACCGCTGCGCATCATGGTCGATATGGAAAACGATCAGGACGTGCTGACGGCGTTCGTGCACGATCCGCAGCGCAAGCAACTGATTGCTTCTACGGCGGGCAACGGCTTCATCGTGGCTGAGGCGGAACTGGTCGCCAATACCCGCAAGGGCAAGCAGATCATGAACGTCTCGTATCCCGACGAAACGAAGTTGCTGGTGCCGGTCTCAGGCGACCATGCCGCGGTCGTCGGCGAGAACCGCAAGTTGGTCATCTTCCCGCTGTCGCAGGTACCTGAGATGTCCCGCGGCAAGGGCGTGCGCCTGCAGAAATACAAGGACGGCGGCATTTCCGACATCCGCTGCTTCGTCATCGCAGATGGTCTGACCTGGGAAGATAGCGCCGGCCGCACTTTCACCAAGACCAAGGACGAACTGACGGAATGGCTCGGCGATCGCGCCGGCGCAGGCCGCGGGGTGCCGAAGGGCTTCCCAAGAAGCGGCAGGTTTTCTGGGTAGGGGATGACCGGGCGAAGCCCGGTCAATCGACCCGGTGCCCATCACTGCGACGAATGCCAGATCCCTAGCGAAGAGCCGGGTGGTGCGATTATCACCCGGCAAGCCGAATGCTGAAATCTCTCAAGAATTGGGTTGTGCCCATCTCGTCAATTTCTCCGGCTGCGACACCTTCTACGAAAGCGACAATAGTCCCATCATCAGCCTCGATGAGATAGCCGTTGATGTATAGGAACGTGAACGTCGCTAGATAGCTGGCCCGCTTGTTCCCATCGGAAAATGGATGATTTCGGACGATCCCGTAGAGGTAAGCGGCGGCGAGGACAAATAAATCACTCTCGCCATAAGCGGCCTTATTCAACGGGCACGCCATTACAGCTTCCAACGCATTCTCGCCCCTTAGACCCGGCAACCCGCCATGCTCGGCGATCTGCTCCTCATGCATGATCTCAACGGCTTCGCGGGATAGCCATTTATATTCATTCATCTTGCGAGTTCGCGCAGGGCGCTGCGATATTTCTGCATGCCAAGCCGCGCGGCACGCAATTGTTCCGCAAGGTCGGCTCGCTCGGGAACCAGTTCGATGTTCCCGTTCACTTCTCGTATCTCCAGCGCATCGCCGTTTTTCAGGCCCAGTCTTTGGAGAACTTCCTTCGGAATAATGACGCCTTCGGAGTTGCCGATCTTTCGGATGGTGACGTTCATTTTTCAGCTCCTATGTAATAACCTGGTTATAACATAAGGGGGCGTCGCCTCAACGTGCAACGCCTTCGGCGACAATCGCCGCTCTCGCCTTGACCCTGGCCTGCCACAGCGAATGGGAGGCGAGCGCCAGGATCAGTATCGCGCCGCCGGCGAGCGTCATGTTGCTTGGCGCCTCCGTGAAGATCAGCCAGACCCAGATCGGCGCCAGGATTGTTTCCAAGAGATAGAACATCGCGACTTCCGGTGCCGAAAGATAGCGGGTGCCTGTCGCGAGGCACCAGAAGGAGAGCGGCATCAGCACGCCGCCATCCAGCAGGATCCAGCCAGGATGATCGATGGAGAAGCCGACCGGCACGACGTGATAAAGTCCCACCGTTGCGGGTAGGGTGGCTGCCAGCAGCGAAGCGAAGCCCATGCCCCGGCGGGAGGCGCGGCTGATCGTTATGGCGCATGCGCTGGAAAGCGACGCGAGCACCGACAGGGCGTCACCAAGCAGATGGCCACCCTCCATGCCGTCCCCGACGATCAGCCCGACCCCGATGATCATGACTGCCATGGTGATGAAGGTCGAAACGGCAGGGCGTTCCTTGAGGAAGATCCAGGAAAGAAGTGCGGTGAACATCGGATTGAGGGCGATGATGAACACCACATTCGCCGCCGTCGTATAATAGACGGCAAGAAGAAAGCAGATCGTCGTCAGGCCATAGAAGAAGCCGACGGGGATGCCGAGCCAGCCCGGCAGTGCGTGGCGTACCGAACCGGTGACACGCCGGATGACGAAAAGGGCACTAAGCGCAGCAATGACCGTGGCCAAGCTGCGCACCGAGAGCACCGACCACACCTCGCCGCTCGCAAGTCGGATCAATGGTATGTCCATCGACAGAACCAAGCCGCCGAACGTGGTCAGCAACAGGCCCTTTCTATGGTCGGAGAGATTGGCGAACATTCAGCGTGCGCTGTCTTTACCGTCGTCCGCGGCGGGATCGAAGCGCTCCCAGCCGCGCGGGGTCAGATGCTCCTGCGGCTGAAAGCGTGTCTTGTAATCCATCTTGCGCGATCCCCTGACCCAATAGCCAAGATAGACATGCGGCAGGCCGAGCGCTTTCGCCCGCTTGATATGATCGAGGATCATGAATGTGCCGAGTGAGCGTTGGTCGAGATCGGGGTTGAAGTAGGAATAGACCATCGACAGGCCATCGCTCATCACATCTGTCAGAGCGGCGGCCAGAAGCTCGCCTTTCGGGCGCTGCTCCAATCCGGAACCTTCTTCGCGGCGGCGATATTCGATGATGCGCGTGTTGACATGCGTGTCCTCGACCATGATCGCATAGTCGAGCACGGTCATATCGGACATGCCGCCTTGCTGGTGGCGATAGTCGAGATATCGGCGGAAAAGAGAATATTGCTCGCTCGAGGGCTGTGCTGGAAATTCGGTGGCAATCACATCGCTGTTGGCCGCCAGCACGCGTTTCATCGAACGGCTAGTCTCGAACTCCTGGGCGAGAATCCGCACCGATATGCAGGCGCGACAGGATTCACAGGCGGGGCGATAGGCGATGTTTTGCGACCGTCGGAAGCCGCCCTGGGTCAGGATATCGTTCATCTCCGCCGCACGCGGGCCGACAAGATGAGTGAAGACCTTGCGCTCCATCTCGTGCGGCAAGTACGGGCAGGTAGCCGGTGCCGTCAGATAAAACTGCGGAGATGGCGTCGACTGCGTATTCATCTGCCGTTTATTGCCTTTCTTTCGGCACTAGTGTTTTCACAAGCATGGCCCAAGTTTAGAAAACGTCAACTACGTCCTTCGTTAAAGATCACAGTTTCCTAATTGACTGCACATGGCAAAGCCACCCCGCGCCCCGATTGGCTCTGCGGGGTAGCCCTTTGTGACAAGGTTTCGTCGTGATTTTAGGCCGTGCGAGCGATGACCGTGCCGAGCAGCATGTCATGGATCAGCCGGCTGCGGTCGGTGAACAAACCTGCCAGCAGGATGAGCGGTGTCAGCACGGAGTTGAGGATCCAGAATAGCGCGAGATGAACGATCGCCGTCAGGAAATCCATCCGGTGGCCGTCGACCCTTACCATAGTGATGCCCATGGCGCGCATGCCGAGCGATGCCTGGTACGGCCCGCCGAGCGTCCAGCCGAAATAGAGCCCGGCGACGAGGATGAAGAGCACCGGATAGAGAACGAAGCCTAGCCCGAATGTCAGGATCGATACGAAAAACAGCAGCACCGCCGCCGGAATGCAGAGCAGGGCGACGATGATATAGTCGACAATGAAGGCGAAGACGCGCCGGCTCAGCACGCCACTATAGGCGCGCCAGTCGTCCGGTGCTGCGTAGAGCGGGCTGGGGTTCAGGCTCATCGTTTTCCTCCTTGGGGAAACATTTGCCGAACATATGGTATCAGGGCCTGCAAATACAATAAGCAGGCCACCGACACGACCCGAAACTATCTTTTCGCCAGCTGCCTAGCAACTTCGACGGCAAAATAGGTGAGGATGCCGTCGCAGCCGGCGCGCTTGAAGGCGAGCAGGGTCTCGAGCATTACCTTGTCGCCGTCGATCCAGCCATTGGCGGCGGCCGCCTTGATCATCGCATATTCGCCCGAGACCTGATAGGCGAAGGTCGGAAGACCGAAGGCTTCTTTCAGCCGCCAACAGATATCGAGATAGGGTAGGCCGGGCTTGACCATCAGCATATCGGCGCCTTCCTCGACATCGAGTGCGGCGTCGCGCACGGCCTCGGTGCCGTTGGCGGGGTCGATATAATAGGTCTTCTTGTCGCCCTTCAGCAGGCCTCCGGTCGAGATCGCCTCGCGGTAAGGGCCGTAGAAGCCGGAGCTGAACTTCGTCGCGTAGCTCATGATGCCTACACCCTGGTGTCCGGCGGCGTCGAGCGCCTGGCGGATCGCGCCGATACGCCCATCCATCATTTCGGACGGCGCAATGATGTCCGCACCCGCGTCCGCCTGATAGACGGCGGCGCGCGCCACCTGTTCGACCGTCTCGTCGTTGACGATTTCGTTGCCGCGCAGAATGCCGTCATGGCCATGGCTGGTGAAGGGGTCGAGGGCGACATCGGTGATGACGCCGATATTCGGAACGGCCTTCTTGATCGCGGCGCTGGCAAGATTGATGAGATTGTTCTTCTCGAGGCTGTTCGAACCGGTCTCGTCGCGCAGCTCCATCTTGATGTTCGGGAAGGTGGCAAGCGCGGGGATGCCGAGATCGGCCGCTTCCTTCGCCGCTTCGACGGCTTTATCCACCGTCATGCGGTTGACGCCGGGCATGGCGGGGATAGGCTCCAGAATGCCGGTGCCGGGAATGATGAAGATCGGCCAGATCAGATCGTCCACAGTCAGGCGGTTTTCCTGCACGAGGCGGCGCGTCCAGTCGGCCTTGCGGTTGCGTCGCATGCGGCGATGCCCGGTGATCTCGTCAACGAGATGCGTCTTGTTTTCCATGATGCCGCCATCCTTTTTTCGTCTATGAAAGGCCTATTATATGGAGAGCGTACCTATCACGCTGTCCCCAGAATTCAAAAGCGGGCGAAAGGCCGCAGCCAAGATCTCGCTGGCGAGGCCGATGCCTCCTACGTATTGTTCGCGCATGGAACCTGATTCTTCGACCGTACCCAAGAATACGCTGACGGACATCCTGTTCGTGCTGTTCCTGCGGCTGATCGCGATCGCGTGCTTCTGGCTCGGCCTGCAATATTGGGCGATGCTCGTCGGCTATTCGCTGGATGGCCATGCCCGCTTCGATCTCCTCAATCTTCCCTGGAAGGTAGCAGGTGCCGGACTGGCCGTCGTCTTCCCGGTGGCGGCACTCGGCTTGTGGCTGACCGTATCATGGGGACCGGTCATGTGGGTGCTGGCCGCAGGCGGTCAGGCATTGATGTATGGCATGTGGCCGGAGGTCTTCGGATCCAATCCTTTGATCATGATCTTGCATGCCTGCGTTGCCGTGCTTTATTGCTTGTTCCGTATCCTGCTGTGGCAGGAAAAGCGCCGCCGCCGTCGGCAGCAGGTAATGGTTGATTTACCCTGAGACAGCAACACTTCCTGGTAAGGTGCTGTTAAGCCTGCAGTTTAAGTAGAATTTTATGTGTATTCGATAGGGTCTCACTCAAGGCGGGAAGAAAACGACACCGCCAAACAAAACAGAGTGAGGCCAAGTCATGATGAACACGAAAATCAAGCCGCAGGCAGTTGCGAACGCTCGGGACCAGCAGGTTGACGATATCCGGGCTCTCTACATGGAATCCCTCCACCTGGTCGAGCGTTTGCACCGCCGCCTGCTTGATGTCATTAAGGACGAGTTCGACCGTCAGGGTCGCGACGACGTCAACGCCGTCCAGGCACTTCTCCTTTTCAACATCGGCAATTCCGAGCTGACGGCCGGCGAATTGCGGTCGCGCGGTTTCTACCTCGGCTCCAACGTTTCCTACAACGTCAAGAAGCTGGTCGACCTCGGCTTCATCAACCATCAGCGCTCGCGTATCGACCGTCGCTCGGTCCGCATCAGCCTGACGGAAACCGGTCAGGAAATCGCCGAAACCGTCGCCAAGCTCTATGAGCGCCACATCGGCTCGATCGACAAGGTCGGCGGCATCGGCACCGACGAGTTCACCCAGATGAACAAGCTCCTGCAGCGCCTCGACCGCTTCTGGAACGACCAGATCCTGTATCGCCTCTAAGAACATGCCGTACAGAAGCGCCTAGCGGTTTTGCGACAACGACATGTGAAGCATCAAAGGCTTAAGGCTCATAGCGAATCTAAAAATTCGCGACGCGCCTCAAGCAACGGCGGCGGATATGCCGTGAGACTCTCCGGTAAAAGCAAGCTGGACACGTTCCCTGCGTGTCTGGCTTGAACCCGTTTAAGGCTTGTAGTTGTGCGCTTTTTGCCACGTCCTTCCTTCACCTTGCGTCACATGTAACGCGCCGGGCATTTGCGCCATTGACGGCGGGGCAATACACGCTATGAACCACGCGCACTTGTGGTATTTTAGCAATTGCAGCATGGCACGTCTTCCGTGGCGGTATGGCAGGGCAAGTTTCATGCCGAACGACACGAATTGGCCATATTGCTATGACAGCGGAAACTAACGGCAAGCGGCGTTCTCAGGTTCCGATTTTCCGACCCTCAAATCTGCACTTCGCAATATTGTGATAGTTCGCGGTGAAGTTCTTGATGGTGCCTTAAGGGAACGGATCGTACTGAGTTGCGTTACTTGGCGCACACCGCGCTGTTTACTGCTTCCTCTCTAAGCTGCGTATGTCTGGATCGCAGCGTTGAACGGTTGGGATATGTCGAAGAAAAACGGAATTGAATCATTCTCGCGCCGCTCGTTCCTGCGGTCGGCTGCAACGTTCGGCGCTGCTGCATTGGCTGCGCCGGCTCTCGCGCAAAATGCATCACCGCTGGAAGCGCTGATCAATGACCGTTCTCGTGGCAATTGGGATGATCAGTTCGATGCCAAGGCTGCGGCGCGCACGGCGGCAGCCGTTCTCTCGAATACACCGATCCTTGGGCCTGACTCCGTTCCGAATATTCAGCAGGCGATCGCTCAGTATCAGAGCATCGTCGCCAATGGCGGCTGGCCGCAGATCAGCCCCACCAGCCAGCAGGCGCTGCAGATCGGTGTGACCGATCCTGCTGTGCAGTCGCTGCGTCAGCACCTGATGGTCAGCGGCGACCTGCCGCGCGAAGCGGGTATCTCCTCGTCTTTCGATTCCTACGTTGATGGCGCCGTTAAGCGTTTCCAGGCCCGCCATGGTCTGCCGCCGGATGGTGTCATCGGCGAATTCACGCTGAAGGCAATGAACATTCCCGCCAATGTCCGCCTGCAGCAGCTCAACACCAACCTCGTTCGCCTGCAGACGTTCCCGTCCGATCTCGGCCGTCGTCACGTCATGGTCAACATCCCGGCCACCTACGTCGAGGCCGTTCAGGATGGTCAGGTGGCGCTGCGCCATGAAGCGATCGTCGGCCGGCAGTCGCGCCCGACCCACATCATCAATTCGAAGATCTACGAGGTCATCCTCAACCCGTACTGGACGGCGCCGCGTTCTATCGTCGTCAAGGACATCGTGCCGCTGATGCGCAAGGATCCGACCTATCTGAAGCGGAGCAACATCCGCCTCATCGACGGCAAGGGTCAGGAAGTCGCGCCGGAGACGATCGACTGGAATTCGGACAAGGCGCCGGACCTGATGTTCCGCCAGGACCCGGGCAAGACCAACGCCATGGCGTCCACGAAGATCAACTTCCACAACCCCAACAATGAATACATGCACGATACGCCCGAGCAGGGCCTGTTCAACAAGTTGATGCGTTTCGACAGCTCCGGTTGCGTCCGCGTTCAGAACGTGCGCGACCTGACGAACTGGCTGCTTATGGACACGCCCGGCTGGCCGCGCCAGCACATCGAGCAGGTGATCGCCAGCCGCGTCAACACGCCGATCACCCTGGCGACGGAAGTTCCGGTCTACTTCGTCTACATCTCCGCCTGGAGTGCCCGCGACGGCATCGTGCAGTTCCGCGACGATATCTATCAGCTCGACGGCAATGCCGAGCTGGCGCTCGACACGACGCAGGGCATGGAGCAGCCGGTTCAGTAATCGGCCCTTTCGTCTCTATTATTGCCAAAGCCGCGTCCCTGGGCGCGGCTTTTTCATTGGCCGGAGCCGCTCAGCGTAGAATGCTTACTGCGCCGCGCGTCCTTGGGGCACGCGAAGGACGCAGTAAGACTTTGAAATGGCGCATAATCTCTCCCGAGAATCTTGGTCGATTACGGGATTATGCGCGCAAATGTCGCTGATCGTATTGCTCTCCGGCGACCCTGACGCTAATACCGTCTGCATTGCCGTCCCGGCCGTTCAGGAGCTTTCACGATGACAAATGCGTCCACCGAATCCTTCTTCAATCGCTCGCTTGCCGACACCGATCCGGACATCTTTGGAGCGATCGGCAAGGAGTTGGGTCGCCAACGTCACGAGATCGAGCTGATTGCCTCGGAAAACATCGTCTCGCGCGCCGTGCTGGAAGCGCAGGGCTCGATCATGACGAACAAGTACGCCGAAGGATATCCGGGCAAGCGCTATTACGGCGGCTGCCAGTTCGTCGACATCGCAGAAGAGCTTGCCATCGAGCGCGCCAAGAAGCTGTTCGGCGTCAACTTTGCCAATGTTCAGCCGAACTCCGGTTCTCAGATGAACCAGGCCGTGTTCCTGGCGCTGCTGCAGCCGGGTGACACTTTCATGGGCCTCGACCTGAATTCGGGCGGCCACCTCACGCACGGTTCGCCGGTCAACATGTCCGGCAAGTGGTTCAACGTCGTTTCCTACGGCGTGCGCGAAGGCGACAACCTGCTCGACATGGATGAAGTGCAGCGCAAGGCCGAAGAAACCAAGCCGAAGCTGATCATCGCCGGCGGCACCGCTTATTCCCGTATATGGGACTGGAAGCGCTTCCGCGAGATCGCCGACAGCGTCGGCGCCTATCTGATGGTCGACATGGCCCACATCGCCGGTCTCGTTGCCGGTGGCCAGCATCCGTCGCCGTTCCCGCATTGCCATGTTGCCACGACGACGACCCACAAGTCGCTCCGCGGCCCGCGCGGCGGCATGATCCTCACCAATGAAGAGGATCTGGCGAAGAAGTTCAATTCGGCCGTCTTCCCCGGCCTCCAAGGCGGTCCGCTGATGCATGTCATCGCCGCCAAGGCCGTCGCTCTCGGCGAAGCACTGCAGCCGGAGTTCAAGGATTATGCCGCGCAGATCGTCAAGAACGCCAAGGCGCTCGCAGAAACGCTGATCTCCGGCGGCGTCGACGTCGTCTCCGGCGGCACCGACAACCACCTGATGCTTGTGGACTTGCGCAAGAAGAACGCCACCGGCAAGCGCGCCGAGGCGGCTCTCGGCCGCGCCTACGTCACCTGCAACAAGAACGGCATCCCGTTCGACCCTGAAAAGCCGTTCGTCACCTCGGGCGTTCGTCTCGGCACGCCGGCTGGCACGACGCGCGGCTTCAAAGAGGCAGACTTCCGCGAAATCGGTAATCTGATCATCGAAGTGCTCGATGGCCTGAAGGTTGCCAATTCCGACGAAGGTAACGCTGCCGTCGAGGCTGCCGTGCGCGAGAAGGTGGTCAAGCTCACCGACCGCTTCCCGATGTACGGCTACATGGGCTAAGGAGGGCGCATGCGCTGCCCCTATTGCGGTACGGAAGATACCCAGGTCAAGGATTCGCGTCCGGCGGAGGATAATACCTCCATCCGCCGGCGGCGGATCTGCCCGGATTGCGGCGGTCGTTTCACGACCTTCGAGCGCGTGCAGCTGCGCGAGCTGATGGTCATCAAGAAGACCGGCCGCAAGGTGCTTTTCGATCGCGACAAGCTGGTGCGGTCTTTCGAGATCGCACTGCGCAAGCGTCCGGTCGATCGCGACCGCATCGAGCGCGCCGTTTCTGGTATCGTCCGCCGTCTCGAAAGCTCGGGCGAGACCGAAATCAGTTCGGAACAGATTGGCCTGCAAGTGCTGGAGGCGTTGAAGAGTCTCGATGACGTGGCCTTCGTACGCTATGCCTCCGTCTATCGCGATTTCTCGCATGCCGAGGATTTCGAGCACGTCATCAACGAGATCAACGCCAAGATCGCCCGCGATCCGCTGGACCCTTGACCATGACGCAGCTGCCGGAAGACGAACGTTTCATGGCGGAGGCTATCCGCCTGTCGCGTGAGCATCTGGGGCTGACATCGACCAATCCGTCGGTCGGTTGCCTTATCGTCAAGGACGACATTGTCATCGGCCGTGGAGTGACGGCCGTTGGCGGCCGTCCGCATGCCGAGCCCCAGGCACTGGCCGAGGCCGGCGAAGCGGCGAGGGGCGCCACAGCCTATGTGACGCTCGAACCCTGCTCTCACTACGGCAAAACGCCACCCTGCGCCGAGGCATTGATCGCTTATGGCGTCGCGCGTGTCGTCATCAGCGTCACCGATCCCGACCAGCGCGTCTCCGGGCGCGGCATCAACATGCTGCGCGCTGCCGGCATCGAAGTCGAGACCGGGGTTCTGGAGACGGAGGGCCGGCGGTCGCTCGCCGGCTACCTCATGCGCCAGACGAGAAACCGGCCCTATGTGACCCTCAAGCTTGCTATTTCCGCCGATGGCATGATCGGCAGGGTAGGCGAGGGGCAGGTTCGTATCACCGGCGATGCCGCCCGCGCAGAGGTGCAGATGTTGCGCGCCGAAAGCGACGCCATCCTAGTCGGCATCGGCACGGCGATATCAGACGATCCGGAATTGACCTGCCGGATTCCCGGTCTGGAAGACCGCTCACCCCTGCGTATCGTCATAGATGAACAGCTGCAGCTGCCCCTTGGCAGCAAGCTGGTGCAGACGGCGCGCAGATACCCGGTCATCGCCGTCGCCGCTCATCAACCGTCTTTTGATGAGAACACCGATGCCGCATTTCTGGGCCGTCGGGCGGCCCTCGATGCGGCGGGCGTCGAAGTTCTGCAATCGAATTCGAATGAGCCGGGTGAGCTTCTTGAGGCACTCGGCACACGCGGCATCTCCTCGCTGCTGTTGGAAGGTGGTGCCAGGACGGCGCGGCGTTTCCTCGATGCGGATCTCGTCGACCGCATCCTGCTGTTTCAGGGGCCGGCGACTATTGGCAAGGGCGGTATTGAATCCCCCGTCCTGAAATCCAATATCCCTGCCAGTTTCATACATATAGGAGAGAGCCGCTTTGGCGACGATCTCTGCGACGAATATGAAAGAGGTTTTTGATGTTTACCGGAATTGTCACCGACGTCGGGACTGTCGAATCCATTTCCCCCATGCAGGAAGGCATCAAGCTGCGCGTTGCCACCAATTACGATCCGGCAACGATCGACATGGGGGCTTCGATCTCGCACGCCGGCGTTTGCCTGACTGTCACCGGCTTGCCGGAGCAGGGCAGCAACGGCCGTTGGTTCGAGGTCGAGGCCTGGGAAGAGGCCTTGCGCCTGACGACGATCGGCACCTGGGAAGCGGGTCGCAAGATCAACCTTGAGCGCTCTCTCAAAATCGGCGACGAGCTCGGCGGTCACATCGTGTCCGGCCATATCGACGGAAGAGCGGAAATTCTCTCGGTGACGCCGGAAGGTGAGGCTACTCGCTTCCGCCTGCGTGCGCCGGAACATCTCGCCAGGTTCGTGGCGCCGAAGGGTTCGGTTGCGCTCGACGGCACCTCGCTCACGGTCAACGCCGTCGATGGCACGGAATTCGACGTCTTGCTGATCCGCCATTCGCTTGAGGTCACGACCTGGGGCGAGCGCAAGGCTGGCGACTTCGTCAACTTCGAAGTCGATACCATGGCGCGTTACGCCGCCCGCCTGGCGGAATTCCCGGCTGCACGCGAAGAAGCTTGAGCCGCCAGCGCTAGGTGTCTCGGACTCGTTCCTTGGACCGCTTCGGTTTTCCTACCGAAGCGGTTTCTCCATAAGAAAATTGATGAAGGTTTGGCCACGCTTTTGTACCTGCTGCATGGTCATGACTAAAAAGCCCTTACGCTCGAAAAAGGGGCAGGAGGTCAGACTGGCTTCGGTGAAAATTCGCGACAGGCCCCGTTCGCAAGCAGCCTGCTCGACCGTCGCAAGTAATAGGCTGGCGACACCTCTTCCCTGATAATCGGGATCGACGAACATCATGTCGAGGCAACCATCCGCTTTCAGATCGGTAAAGCCGACAGGTGTTGAACCATCCATTGCAAGCCAGGTCGGTCGGCTTGCCCTATACTGTGCCCATACCTCGCCATCATCGACTTTCGCCCATGCGGTGATCTGCGCTGGGCTGTAATCTCTCGAGGCGACCTCGCGAATGGCCCGCAGAAAAATATCGATCGTGGCCTGCGCATCACCGGGATCGTAAGCCTTGACCGAGAATTTGTCTTGTGAAGCCGGCATGTCATGCCCTTCATATCAGGCGTAGCGTTCGAACATCGCGTTGGGTTTGTCTTTATAGATGGCGTCACCGATCCGGCGAAAACCAATTTTCTCGGCCACGCGCAGCGATGATCCATTCTCGAGATCGATGATACAGGTCATGCGCCGGCCGGCGAATTGACTGCCGGCCCAGGCGATCGCCGCATTCATGGCTTCCGTCGCATAGCCCTTGCCCTGCATCGGCGGCATAATGCCCCAGCCGGATTCTAGCGTACCTTCCGTCGACGGCGTCATGTCTCGGTGCAGATCGAGAAAGCCCACTTCACCAATAAGCTTGCCGCTTTGCCGCTCCTCGACGGCGAAGAAGCCGAAGCCGAGATGATGCCATAGGCCGGCATGACGCAGGAGGCGAGCCCAGACCTGCTCGCGCGTTAGCATTTCGCCACCGATGAAGCGTGCAAGATCCTTATTTTGCCAGAGGGCCAGGTATTCGTCGAACTCGTCCAGCCTGTGACCGCGCAGCAGGAGCCGGTCGGTCGTCAATGTCGGAATGATGGTCATGGGGCTTAAAACTTTGCTGAAATTGTTTTTGTCGATGCTCAATCATTCGTCGTGCGGGCATTCGTCGTGCCGGGCTCGCCGTCCCAGTAATCGAGATTGGTGTCAGCGGCACGACCGATGGCACGGAACGTTGTCTTACCGTCGGTGTAGGTCTTGGCCAGGAACTTGTTGGAATCCGGATACTCGACGATTTCTGTTTTCGCCTTCGTGGAAATGGCGAGATAGATTAGGACGGCGGGGCCGGTGTTGATCAACTGATGCGCTGTCTCCGGGCCGCCTGCAGGTGCGCCGAGCACGTCACCCTTGCTGACGGCGACACGGTGATCGCCAAAGCGATATTCGCCTTCACCGTCGAGAATGACGAACATCTCCTCCTCGACGTGATGATTGTGAAACGGACAGCCGGATTTGCCCGGCGGCACTTCGTTGTAGCTGATCCCGAGGTTCTTCAATCCGAGCATCGCGCCGAACGACGTATCGCTGCCGGCAAAGAAGCTGCCTTGTTGCCAATGATCCAGTTCAAGGTCGCCGAAATTGACGGCGGGTATCGTTTTTTTTGTCATGAACCTCCCCCCTCGCAGGTCGGAAATTATTATCGAAGCGGTTGCGTCTGCGGAAGCCACAATTTCTGCGGAGCTCCGATCATTTCCAAATAGGGCTGGAATCGGCATGGACCATTGAAAAACACTTGCCAAGCGCGGCCCGCCGTGGTTTGACCCGGCCTAATAAGGTGCCGCGCCCTCTCAATCCTCAGGTGATGTATGTCCAGCTCTTCGAATGCCCACATTCTCATCATCGAAGCCCGCTTCTACGATGATATGGCCGACGCTCTGCTCGACGGCGCAAAGACCGCGCTTGATCAAGCCGGCGCGACCTATGATATCGTAACCGTTCCCGGTGCGCTGGAAATCCCGGCAGCGATTGCCATGGCGCTCGATGGGGGCGACAATGGCGGTGTGATCTATGATGGCTATGTTGCCCTCGGTTTGGTCATTCGCGGCGAGACCTATCATTTTGACATCGTCGCAAACGAATCCTCGCGTGCGCTGATGGATCTGGCCGTCAGCGAATCGCTCGCGATCGGCAACGGCATTCTGACCGTCGAGAACGACGATCAGGCTTGGGCGCGCGCCCGCCGTTCGGACAAGGACAAGGGCGGCTTTGCTGCCCGTGCAGCGCTGACCATGATCGCACTGAAAGAAAAGTTGGGTGCATAATACATGAGCAATCAGGATAACGAGCGACCGGCAAAGCCCGCCAATCAGCGGGGCGCAGCACGTCTTGCGGCGGTGCAGGCGCTCTATCAGATGGATATCGGCGGAACCGGCGTTCTGGAAGTGGTGGCGGAATATGAAGCGCACCGCCTCGGACAGGAGCTGGACGGCGAAACCTATCTGAAGGCTGATGCCTCCTGGTTTCGCTCTATCGTGTCCGGCGTCGTGCGCGAACAGACCCGGCTCGACCCGCTGATCGGTTCTGCCCTGCAGGACGACTGGGCGCTGTCGCGGCTGGACAGCACCGTGCGTGCTATCCTGCGTGCCGGTACATTCGAGCTGCTCGACCGTAAGGACGTGCCGGTTCCGGTCATCGTCACCGAGTATGTTGAGATCGCGCATGCCTTCTTCGAAGAAGACGAGCCGAAGCTTGTAAACGCGGTGCTTGACCGAATCGCCAAGCAGGTTCGCGGCGAAGCCAAGAAGTAGGCCTGCCTGAAGGCGCAACCTCCAGCGGCTTGCGCTTTCGTTTCCTTCGTTCGCGTCTGATTCCATCTTCGAATCTTCTTTTGAACCTCCCGCGGGTGTTTTACCTGTGAGCGGTCTTGACGCGACGTTTTCCCGACATCAATCTTGCATTGCACATTGATCGATCGCCCTGGAGGAGGGGATCGGCCGGTGTCGCAGGCGGCCGGGGGAGGAGTGAACCGCCGGCTTTTTTGGAGGGAAAAAGCGAAATGTCGATTCTTTTAGGAGTGATCGCATGCGGACTGCTCTCGGTCATCTACGCCGTATGGGCAACCCGGTCGGTGCTCGCTGCCGATCAGGGCAACGCCCGCATGCAAGAGATTGCCGGTTATATTCGTGAAGGAGCGCAGGCCTATCTTGCGCGTCAATATAGAACCATTGCCATTGTCGGGGTCATTGTTTTCATCGCGGCCTGGCTCCTTCTGTCGTCCGAGGCCGCTTTCGGCTTCCTGATCGGCGCAATCCTCTCAGGCGCCGCAGGTTTCATCGGCATGCATGTTTCCGTGCGCGCCAATGTCCGCACGGCCCAGGCCTCGTCGCAAAGCCTGTCCGCCGGCCTCGATATCGCCTTCAAATCGGGTGCCATCACCGGCATGCTGGTTGCAGGCCTGGCTCTGCTCGGCGTCTCCATCTACTTTTACTTTCTGACCGGCGTTCTCGGTCATGAGGCCGGGTCGCGCGACGTCATCGACGCGCTGGTCGCCCTCGGCTTCGGCGCGTCGCTGATTTCAATCTTCGCCCGTCTCGGCGGCGGCATCTTCACCAAAGGTGCCGATGTCGGCGGCGACCTTGTCGGCAAGGTCGAAGCCGGCATTCCCGAGGACGATCCGCGCAACCCTGCCACCATTGCCGATAACGTCGGTGACAACGTTGGCGATTGTGCCGGTATGGCGGCTGACCTTTTCGAGACCTACGCGGTCTCGGTTGTCGCGACCATGGTTCTGGCCTCGATCTTCTTTGCCGGCTCGCCGCTTCTCGGCGCCGCAATGATCTATCCGCTGGCGATCTGCGGCACCTGCATCATCACCTCGATCATCGGCACCTTCTTCGTGAAGCTTGGTGCCAATGGCTCCATCATGGGCGCTCTGTACAAAGGCTTGATCGCTACTGGTGTCCTCTCGATCATCGGTCTCGGAGCTGCCACTTCGCTGACCATTGGCTGGGGGTCGCTAGGCACCATCGCAGGCTTTGAAGTCACCGGCACGAGGCTCTTTGCCTGCGGTATCGTCGGCCTCATCGTGACAGCCTTGATCGTCGTCATCACCGAATACTACACCGGCACCAATAAGCGCCCGGTCAACTCGATCGCCCAGGCCTCCGTCACAGGCCACGGCACTAACGTCATCCAGGGTCTTGCCGTCTCGCTCGAATCGACGGCACTGCCGGCGATCGTCATCGTCGCCGGCATCATCGCCACCTATCAGCTCGGTGGCCTGTTCGGTACCGGCATTGCCGTCACCGCCATGCTCGGCCTTGCCGGCATGATCGTGGCGCTCGATGCCTTCGGCCCGGTGACGGACAATGCCGGCGGTATCGCAGAAATGTCGCATCTTCCGCCGGAAGTGCGCAAATCCACCGATGCCCTGGACGCGGTCGGCAACACCACCAAGGCCGTCACCAAGGGCTATGCCATCGGCTCGGCCGGCCTCGGTGCGCTGGTATTGTTCGCCGCCTATTCCAACGACCTGCAGTATTTCGCAGCTCACGGTGACAAGTTCCCTTACTTCGCCAATGTAGGCACGATCTCCTTCGATCTTTCCAACCCCTACGTCGTTGCCGGGTTGCTGTTCGGCGGTCTTATCCCCTATCTCTTCGGCGGCATCGCCATGACAGCTGTCGGCCGGGCTGCCGGTTCGATCGTGGAGGAAGTGCGCCGGCAGTTCCGTGAGAAGCCGGGCATCATGCAGGGTACGGAGCGTCCCGACTACGGTCGTGCCGTCGACCTGCTGACCAAGGCCGCCATTCGGGAAATGATTATTCCGTCGCTGCTGCCAGTGCTTGCGCCTGTTGTCGTCTACTTTGGCGTTCTGCTTATTTCCGGCTCCAAGGCTTCGGCTTTCGCAGCCCTTGGCGCTTCGCTGCTTGGCGTCATCATCAACGGCCTCTTCGTCGCCATTTCCATGACGTCGGGCGGCGGTGCATGGGACAATGCCAAGAAGAGCTTCGAAGACGGTTTCGTCGACAAGGACGGCACGCGTCATATGAAAGGATCGGAAGCGCACAAGGCATCGGTGACGGGCGACACCGTCGGTGATCCCTACAAGGATACGGCTGGCCCTGCGGTCAACCCGGCGATCAAGATCACCAATATCGTCGCATTGCTGCTGCTGGCCATCCTTGCCGGATAAGGAAAGCAAACAGAAAGCATAGAAAAACCCGCGGGGCAGTGCCTCGCGGGCTTTTTCGTAGAATAGCGTCCCGACTTATTGGCCAGGATTGAGGTTGTTGAGGAAGTTCCTCGCGCCGTTCACGCCGTTGCCGCCGCCCTGCAGGATCTGTTGCAGGAAGGTCATGTCGCGGCCGCCGGTCGGCGTCGTGCGGCTGATCATGTCGAAGAGCTTGCCATCCTTCAGCGTGTAGTTGGCTTCCTGCTTCACGATGCCGTCCTTGTCGAAGTAGATCGCCAGGATGTTCTGGTCGACGAGCCTCGGCTTCATGAATGCTGCGGCGCGGGTGCGCTTCTGCGAGATGTAATAGAAGACTTCGCCGTCGAAGGTTGCTGTCGTGGAAGGTGTGCCGAGCGAGAGCAGAACCTGCTCGCGGCTCGAGCCGACCGGCGCAAGCGCCAGCGATTGCGGATCGAAGATGTAGCCGTTGTTCATGACCTCGCTGGTCTTGCAACCCGAAAGGCCTATGGTCGCAATCACCAGGGCGATGGCGGCAGTGCTGCTGAAAGATATGTCAGACTTGAAATACCGTCTGGTCAACGACATCTCATCTCCCCTAATGAATCAATCCGATGGCCGGACGGCCGATATGACCTTGCTGTGCACATCATTGTGTCCTTTCCGCGATTGAAAAAGGCACAAGACGCTGTTCGGCACTCTTCATCACCAATCATTCACAACGTAACGACGGTTAAGGGCAGAAGCCTCGAAGCGGGCACAAACGGCATTGCAATTCGCGCCTGCTTCGGTAAACCAGCTTTAGCGTGGATGCAACAAGGCCAAGCAAAAACGGCGCGCTCTGAATGAGCTAATACCGGGAATTCTCATGATTTTTGGGCTCTTTCGCAAAAGAAATCACAATCAGATCATCGTCGTCAGGCAATATGAGCTTCTGACATCGGCGGCGCGTCAGCCGGTTTTCTATACCGACTATGATGTGCCCGACACGGTGATGGGGCGCTTCGAGTTGCTTTCCGTCGTCATGATCCTGTTTTTTCGCCGCACGCGGTCTTCCGCGACCAGCGGCCAGGAGCTTGCACAGGAAATCGTCGATGCGTTTTTCGAGGATATCGACTATTCGATCCGCGAACTGGGAATCGGTGATAACAGCGTGCCGAAACGCATGAAGAAACTGGCCGGCATGTTTTATGGTCGGCTCGAAAGCTATGCGACCGCCATGGACGGCGACGATCGCGATGCTCTAGCCACAGCGCTTCGACGCAACATCTATCCGAAAGCGGACGAGCGTGCACCGTCGATGGTCACGCTGGCGGATTGGATGATGCAGGCGGAGGCGCATCTGGCCGCCGTGACGGAGGCGGAACTTGCCACGGGTTCCGCCGTACTGCCACTGCCGGCCGGACGTGGCCAAGAGCAGTAACAGGAGACTGGAATGAAAACACACGGTTCCGACGAAACACCCTTTTCCTATCTCGTGAAGGTCGGCCACATCTCGGCCAATCCCGTCGACGTGCATGTCGAAGCGGATAAGCGCGAGCTTGCCGGTTTGGCAGAGCTTTGGGATGTCGTCTCTGTGGAAAAGCTGGAGGCCGATCTCAAGATTTCGCGCTGGAAGCGCGATGGCGTACGGGTGAAGGGCAATGTGAAGGCAAAGATCGTCCAGGCCTGCGTCGTAACGCTCGATCCGGTCGAATCGGACATTGACGAGGATTTCGAGCACATCTTCGTGCCGGAGGATTCCAAGCTGGCGCGTGCGCCGTCGTCGGATGCGGGAGAAATGGTGCTCGATCCGGATGGTCCGGACCTTCCGGAGACGTTCACTGGCGATACGATTGATGCCGGTGCGGTCGTTGCGGAATTCGCCGCTCTTGCCATCGATCCCTATCCGCGCAAGCCCGGTGTCGAGTTCGAAGGACATATAGAAGATACTGGTGAAAACGACAGGAAGCCTTCGCCGTTCGCAGTTCTGAAAGACTGGAAAAAGGACTAGGCTCGGGTGCTGATCGAGCACAATTCTGTTGTAACCGGGGGAGAAAACGGTATTTTGACGCCAAATTCGTCGGTCTCGGCGAAGAAAAAGGACTAGGGACGCGTGATCAGAATTTCTCTTGACCTAATGGGTGGCGACTTCGGCCCTGAGGTTGTTGTTCCCGGCGCGGCCAAGGCGCTGGATAGGCATCCCGATATTACATTCATTATGTACGGACAGAAGGATCGCTGCGAAGCGGTCCTCGCCAAATATCCCAAGCTTCGCGAAAAATCGGTCTTTCACGAATGCGAAGTTGCGATCAGCATGGATGAGAAGCCGAGCCAGGCGCTCCGCCGCGGCCGTTATGTTTCCAGCATGTGGCGCTCGATCGACGCCGTGAAGGCAGGTGATGCCGATGTTGTCGTTTCCGCCGGCAATACAGGTGCGCTCATGGCGATGGCTAAATTCTGTTTGCGCACCATGGCCAATATCGAACGTCCGGCAATCGCGGCGATCTGGCCGACGCTTCGTGGCGAAAGCATCGTACTCGATGTCGGTGCCACGATCGGCGCCGATGCGCAGCAGCTGCTCGACTTTGCGCTGATGGGCGGCGCGATGGCGCGTGCGCTCTTCGAGATCGAGCGTCCGACCATCGGCCTGCTGAATGTCGGAGTCGAGGAAATCAAAGGACAGGAAGACGTCAAGGATGCCGGCCGCCTGATTCGCGAAGCCAATCTTGAGTCGCTGGAATACTTCGGCTTCGTCGAGGGCGACGATATCGGCAAGGGCACTGTGGACGTCGTGGTCACGGAAGGCTTCTCCGGCAATATCGCGCTGAAAGCGGCGGAAGGCACGGCAAAGCAGATCGGCTCGTATCTGCGTGCGGCGATGTCGCGCACGCTGTTGGCGCGCATCGGTTACGTTCTTGCCAAGGGCGCCTTCGATCTGCTGCGCGAGAAGCTCGATCCGAGCAAGGTCAATGGCGGCGTCTTCCTCGGCCTTAATGGCATCGTCATTAAGAGTCATGGTGGCGCCAATGTCGAAGCTTTCGCCGCTGCCATCGATGTCGGCTATGACATGGCCAAGAACGGTTTGACGCAGAAGATCGAAAACGATTTGAAGAAATACCATGCCAAACGGCTGCCCCCCATCGGGCCGGAAGCGGCATGAGCTACGGGGTACAAGCAGAATGATCCGTTCAGTTGTTCGCGGATTTGGGGCGGCGCTCCCCAAACGCGTCATGACCAATGCCGAGATGGAACAGGTCGTCGATACCAGCGACGAGTGGATCGTCCAGCGCACGGGTATCCGTCAGCGCTATGTTGCCGGTGAAGGCGAAACCACGGCCTCGCTGGGCGAGCAGGCAGCGCGCGCCGCTCTCGCCAATGCCGGCATGACGCCTGATGATCTCGACATGATCATCGTCGCGACGTCGACGCCCGACAACACTTTTCCGGCAACCGCCGTCAATATCCAGAACCGGCTCGGCATGCATCATGGCTTTGCCTTTGACGTTCAGGCCGTCTGCACAGGCTTTGTCTATGCCGTAACCACGGCCGATGCCTATATTCGCGGTGGCCTTGCCAAGCGTGTTCTCGTGATCGGCGCGGAGACCTTCTCGCGCATCCTCGATTGGACCGACCGAACGACTTGCGTTCTCTTCGGTGACGGCGCTGGTGCGCTGATCCTCGAGGCTGGCGAGGGAAGTGGCGCCAACAGCGATCGCGGCGTGCTGGCGGCAAGCCTGCGTTCCGACGGTGCCCACAAGGACAAACTTTACGTGGACGGCGGGCCGTCTTCGACGGGCACGGTCGGCGTTCTGCATATGGCGGGACGGGAAGTCTTCAAGCATGCGGTCGGCATGATCACCGACGTCATCCAGGCTGCCTTCGACGCAACTGGCGCGAAGGTGGACGATCTAGACTGGCTGGTGCCGCATCAGGCCAATCGCCGCATCATTGACGGCTCCGCCAAAAAGCTTGGAATTGCTCCCGAGAAGGTTGTGGTCACCGTCGATCTTCATGGCAATACCTCGGCCGCTTCCATCCCTCTGGCGATCGCGACAGCTGCCGGAGACGGACGAATCAAGAAGGGCGATCTAGTGATGCTGGAGGCCATGGGCGGCGGCTTTACTTGGGGTGCGGTGCTGCTGCGCTGGTAGCGCTGCATCTCTAAAAGCCGATTCCGAACAAGAGCTTGACCGTTTGGCGCAAGGGCAATAGTCTCGCTAAGCTTGAATAAGATTACCAATCACTATGGGCGGGGAGCTATGACGGGCAAGACAGTGACGCGCGCGGATTTGGCGGAGTCAGTATTCCGGAAAGTCGGCCTCTCCCGCACGGAGTCGGCAGAGCTCGTCGAGACGGTGATCGATGAAATTTGCAACGCCATCGTGCGCGGCGAAACGGTGAAACTTTCGTCCTTCGCGACGTTTCAGGTGCGCGACAAAAATGAACGCATTGGTCGAAATCCAAAGACCGGCGAGGAAGTGCCGATCTCTCCACGGCGCGTCATGACATTCAAGGCATCGAATGTCTTGAAGAGCAGGATCCTCAAGGCGCATGCCAGCCGCAAGGCGAAGGTAAGGCCTGCGAATCCCGCTTCCTGATCTGCCGGAAAACTGATTTTCCTTGGGTCGTATGCCTTGCGCTGCGGCCTTTGTCTTAAGGTTTTGCGGCTTGCTTGTGCAGCAGCTGCA
Organism: Rhizobium sp. BR 314; assembly: GCF_047445805.1. Taxonomy (NCBI): domain Bacteria; kingdom Pseudomonadati; phylum Pseudomonadota; class Alphaproteobacteria; order Hyphomicrobiales; family Rhizobiaceae; genus Rhizobium; species Rhizobium sp. BR 314. The sequence continues at coordinate 360,939 of NZ_JARWLA010000002.1, forward strand.
GAGACCACTTGAATTTCCTCTGCCAAACCGTTGAAATATGATGATTCGTATCTCGATAGGATGCGACGTCGATATCCGTTTTTGTGCAATGCGGCCCGGGCGGTGCCGCAATTGCGCTGTGGGAGTATGATGATGGACAAGAGCCCGGATGCATTTCGCACGATCAGCGAAGTCGCGGAAGACCTTGACCTGCCGCAGCATGTCCTACGGTTCTGGGAGACGCGTTTCCCGCAAATCAAGCCGATGAAGCGCGGCGGCGGCAGGCGTTATTATCGGCCTGAAGACGTCGACCTGCTGAACGGCATCCGCCATCTGCTCTACGATCACGGCTATACGATCAAGGGCGTCCAGAAGCTCTTGAAGACCAATGGCAACAAGTTTGTCATCGCGGTGGGGCACGGGGACCTTGCAAGTGTCGAAGCGCTTGCTTCTGCAGCGCAGGAGCACGCTCCCGTCGAACCACGCGTCAGCTCTGCCAATCCGGAAGAGGATCAGGTCGTCGGCCGCGCCAAGGCGCCAATCAGCCGCCGCTTCTTCAATTTTGTGAGCGGAGACGACGGCGTGCCGGATGTTTCCATCGGCAAATCCAGTGTCGGCAAGGAAGACCGGGCCTTGCTGCAGGAAACGCTTTACGATCTTCTGGAATGCAAGCGTCTCCTGGATCAGGTGCGGTAGTACCACGAGCTGCCGCGTAGACGACCCGCCCGGATGTGTGCATGGGATGTGACCATGCTAAGGCAATCCGTGCCTCCTCTGGGCCGCCTTACCGTCGCGAGGCGGAGTTCCGTTTCGCCATAATACGCCTGCGCAAATCTACGTGACAAATTTGTCACGTACCGGTGCTTCTGTGCCCAAGAAGTTAGTTTGCTAACCTTCTTAACTTGCCCGACCCAAACCACAGGTTCAGTCTGACCATGAAGCTTCGCTGCTTCGCCCTTCAAAGAAGGGAAAAGCCAGTCGGGCCATGGAGGGGCAAGAGGTTGCCTACCGGGAGACTCCATCCCTGATGGATCGTCGAATGGAGATATCATGAACATCAAGAGCCTTCTTCTCGGCTCCGCCGCTGCTATTGCCGCAGCGAGCGCCGCCCATGCTGCAGATGCAATTGTTTCCGCTGAACCAGAGCCCCTGGAATATGTCCGGATCTGCGATGTCTACGGCACCGGCTATTTCTACATTCCCGGCACTGAAACCTGCCTCAAGATCGGCGGCAAGGTCCGCACAGAAGGCGAGTGGTACGACGCCTTTAATCCGCGCAGCAAGGTGGGTACGCTCTGGCACGAGCGTGTCGAACTCAATGTCGATACGGCCACCGATACGGAATATGGCGCGCTGAAGACGAACACCGTCTTCCGCTGGGAGTGGCACGATGGAGGTGCGACATCCTCCAAGCTGCTCTTTGCCAATATCAGCCTCGCAGGCTTCACGGTCGGCAAACTCGACTCGCAATTCAATCTCTATGCTGGCTATGCCGGCGACGTCATCAATGACGACGCGATCTATGACGGCCCCTACGAATTGAACCAGCTGACCTACAATTATGATGCCGGTAACGGCTTTACTGCCGTGATTTCGCTGGAAGACAGCAACTCCACGACCGACGGTCAAGCCTCCTATGGCGCGGGTTGGTGGACGGACGACAAGTCCAATCACTATACCCCCGACGTCGTCGCCGGCTTCGGCTACAAGACTGGCGATTGGGGCTTCAAGGTCGTCGGCGGTTATGACTCGATCGTCGAGGAGGGCGCCATCAAGGCGCGCATCGATGCCAAGTTCGGCGGCGTGGAAGCCTTTCTCATGGGTGGCTGGAATACGGACGGCGACAAGCTGAACAAATATGCCGGCACCAACCAGGATATTTCCGCCTGCACGACATCGGGCGGCGCCGTCAATGCCGCCAAATGCGGTTGGGGAGACTGGGCTGTTTGGGGCGGCGTCGGTTTTCCGATCAATGAAAAGCTGAAGTGGAACCTGCAGCTCGCCTACACGGAATCGAAGATTTTCGAGGCGACGACGAACCTCAAATTCAATCCGGTCAAGGATCTGCTGGTCGAACCCGAAGTGACCTATATGCACTACGACTTCATCAAGGACGATACGGTTGCCGGCATTCTTCGTTTCGAACGGAACTTCTGATTTGGGCTGACGAGATGGTTCCCGTCTGCAGCAATGCCAGCGGACGGGAACCGGCCGGCAAGGGTTTCGCTAGGCGCGAGAGGAGTTTGCAGGTCAGAAAGCAACCTTGAGCTATTAATCATGATGCCAACTTCGCGCATAGCTTGATGAGCTCGGCTTGCCAAATATTACCTTTGGCTGTAGTTCGATCCTCGGGGTTGTATTATTTGTGCCGGAGGGAATATGCGTATACGCGCCACCATGGCGGCTAGCCTTGTCGCCGTTTCAACCATTCTAGCGAGCTGTCAGACGCCGCAGGAATCAGCGATGAATGCCGAAATGACCTGCCAGTCTCAAGGGTTCCGCCCGGGCTCGCAGCGCTACAATCGTTGCGTCGGGTCCACCTATCAAGCCAATCGCGCCCAGGCGCAGCAGGCTGAAAATCAGGCTGCCGGCCTTGCGGCAGCAGGTATTATCGGTGGCGTCCTAATTGGCGCCGCCGTCAGCGACAGCCGTCATCATCATCGCCGCGATTACGACCGGCCCTATTACCGCCGTTGCTATCGCTGCTGGTAAAAGTCGCTCGCGGCTTCGTATGACAATGGAAAACTCCGCCGATTCAACCCGGCGGAGTTTTCATTTTTGTTGCATGCCGGTCAAAGCGGCGTCACTTCCTCGCGGCTGACCAGCTTCAGGCTGCGGTCGGGCTGGAGGATGTAGGTTTCGTAGATGTCCTGTCCCCATTGGTTGGTGAAGCGATGCGCGATCCGGGTGCCGGGAGGCGATTGCGTCAGCTTCATATGCGGCTGGCCGCCATAGGTAATGCTGCCGGGAATGGGTTGCAGGGGGTCGGTTGTGTTGCATGCGGCAAGCAAGGGTCCGCATACTAAAAGGGCTATGAAGGGCCTCATTGTCCTGGCTTTCTGCGCGTGTCCGGTCCCTGCGAAATCATCGCGCAATAAAGACGGGACAGCCTCTATGAGTGTGATTTCAAATTACTATATAAAGGTAATATCGGCGCGTCCGGCGGCAAGGTCCTCACGCAGATTTGCTTGGCGCTGCGGCCGGATTTCGAAGGAGTCGCCTATGTTTACGATTGCAAGATCGATAACTGCCGCGGGCTTCGGTTTGCTGCTGGCGGCTGGTGCCGCTGTGCCGGCCGGCGCCATCACCATGCCGGCATTGTCGGTGCCCCAACAGTCCACCGTCATCCAGGTTCATGATCACGGCCATGGGCATTGGCATCACCACAACCGATGGGGTGGCGGGCATCGGTTTCATGGTTCCGACAGCTACTACGATGATGATTCAGACAGCGGCGTGCTCTTCAAGTCCTTCGTGACCGGCACCCTGTTCAGCTGGCAGCGCGATCGTGGTTACTACGATGGCCATGCCCGCAGCTGCGCAAGCCGCTATCGTTCCTATAATCCTGCGGACAATACTTACCAGCCGAGCCATGGGCCGCGGCAGGCATGTCGCTGAGCGTGAACTTTTTCTGAGTGAGCCGCTACTTTTCGCTTGCTTCGGCTAACGCTAGACTCTAAACGAAACAAGCCGTTTCGGCAGGTCGGGGCGTAGCGCAGCCCGGTAGCGCACTTGACTGGGGGTCAAGGGGTCGCTGGTTCGAGTCCAGTCGCCCCGACCATTTATCTTCTTGAACTCCCAATCAGATTTTCAATAACTTAGCCACACCACGAGGGTGACTGGCCAGTCCAGCGCCGCGCGAGTCCCTCGGAAACCATTTGATCGCCGATCGAGCGGCCGGCACGCATGGCGATGCGTAGCTTGCCGCCATTCAGGTCATCGCGACGGTTGCTGCCGGAAAGCACGAAAGTCCCGTCATTAAGAATGGCCTGCAGGCGCAGCTTGGCGGCCACGGCCTTCTGTTTCTCACCCGAGCAGCGTGCAGCCTCAACGCCCGGCACGTCGATATCGGCGAGCTGGATCCTTATCCCGTCCTGCCAGAACGTATTGCCGTCCACCACGCAGTTGGTGCCCGAACCGGCGCTGCAAAGCACGAAGCGGCCGCCCGTCTGCGCCCGCATGCCGGGGCGATCGATCGCCGGTCTGTTGATCGGCAGCGCCACGGGGATCGCGGCCGTTACCGCCGGAATGGCTGCCGGTGGCACGGGAAAGGCAGGGGTGGCGCGAGGTTCCGGAATAACCGCTGTGGTCTTGATCTTCGGTTTTACCGCCGGCGTCGGTGCGTCCTGGGTCATCTTCGGCATGCCGGCAACCGCACCGGCATGGGCGAGCATGGAAGGCATGTCCTTACGGTGTTGGTAGGCATACATGCCGCCTACTGTCGCCAGGCCAACGAAGCCCCACAGCCATATCGAACCTCCCGCCTTGGGTTGCGGTTTGCGCCGAACGCGTCGTTTCGCTTTAGCCATAGTGTCGTCCCTCGATTGCGGGGAGATTATCGCTGCGATTTCTTACCGATCCGTTGGCTTTTCGTTCTCCGATGACGGGACCACAGGATTCCTATTTCGTTGAAGCCGTCGATGGTTTCAGCTTCACCGACATCGTCACCTGTCCGTTGACGGAAAGCTTCAGTCCCCGACCATCGAAATTATTGACCGACGTATTGCTCGACATGGCGCTGATTTCACAAGCGTCCGCTATGGTAGCGAGCAGGGTGCCGCAGCTGCTTGCGGCGATCTTGTAGAAGGATTTCAAAGCCTTCTCCTGCTGCTCCTCGTTGTCGCCATCCGGCACGGAGTAGGACAGCGATATTCCCGATTGCACCGAAATATATCCGTCCGGCAGCTGGCGAGGATTGCGTAAGGGCAGGTTCTGAAAGTTCTGCGCAAAGGCTGGCAGCGTTGTGGCGGCAAGCAGCAGGCCGAGTGTAGCGGGCATTAAAAATCTGGTCATTGTCGTCTCTCCTGTTCAGCCGGTTTATCGCAGGTATGGATGAAGACGGGGTGATGGCCTAACTTAAAATTGTACGTCCGGGCTGCGCCTCGGCATTGCATTCGAATCAGCAGCCCTCGACCATGTAATTGCTTCCTTGCCAACTCTGGGGCCGAAGCGCATAGTCCAGTCCTGCTGTAGAGTATGAAGCCGGCGCCGAGGGGGGGCCGCATTCTCTTACTCAAAGGACGAGACCGCGCGAATGTTGGAAACCCCTATCCATCCAAGGGATTTGCCTTTGTTTTCGGACGATCTCGATCGTCTGGAGAAGGTGCTGGATACTGTCTGCCGAGATCGCGGCATCGATTCGCGTGGCGTGCAGGCGGAGCGGCTGGGCGCGTTGATCATCCAGCTTTATCGTCAGGGCGTGAAGGACGATGCGAAGCTGCTTGCGCTTGCAAGGGCTTATTTCTGACACATCAGCGTTTTTTTATGGTCTTGAATCTAATCGATTTAAGCTGATTTCACATAGCTGCAATGATGCTTTGTCGCTGTTCGAAGTGATAATTCCACCCTATATTTGCTGCATTGCACAAAGAGAGTTCGTCTCTCGATGTTACCGATTCCCTTTGGGAGCGGTGCGCGGCCGTCGCGACAAAGGAAAAACGAAAAGCGGCGGGCGCGAATAAGCAGAAAGGTCCATAATGAATCTCAAAGTTCCGAGCCGGCTCCGCCGCCTGCTTGCCGACTCTGTCGAGTTGCCGCAGTTCAAATTTCCGGTAACCCAGCCGCAAGCACAGCCGGCGCGTCGGCGCGTCTCCACGCGTACGGCCCCCCAGCGGTTGACCGAAATTCTCTGGTTCGGTCGCAATCCAGGCAGCCTGCGCATGCTCGAATACGTACCGCCTGGTATCAAAGGCCCGATGCCACTCGTCGTTGTCCTGCATGGCTGTCATCAGAATGCCGAGGATTTCGATCGATCCAGCGGCTGGACGGCTCTTGCCCGCCAGCACGGATTCGCCGTGCTCTACGCCGAACAGAAGGCATTCAACAATCCCAATCTCTGTTTCAACTGGTTCCGCCCGAGCATGGTAACGCGCGATCGCGGCGAGCTAGGTTCGATCCGCGAGATGATCGATTTCAGTCGCAAGGTGCACGGAATCGACGACAGCAGGATTTTCGTCATGGGCCTCTCGGCCGGCGGCGCGATGGCTGCTGCGCTGCTTGCCACCTATCCGGAACTCTTTGCAGCAGGCGCCATCATCGGCGGCCTGCCTTTCGGCGCCGCCCGCGACGCCATGTCGGCACTGGATGTCATGAAGCGCGGCTCGACGCGCTCGGCCGATAAATGGGGCGAGCTCGTTCGCGAAGCATCTCCCGATGCTACCCGCTTTCCTGTCGTTTCCATCTGGCATGGCGATGCCGATGAAGTTGTTTCCTATGTCAATGCAGAGTCGGCCATCGCACAATGGCTTGCCGTGCGCGAGCGCCCGCGCACCAAGGGCCGCCTGCGTCTGTTCGAAGGCGGCGAGCGCCGCGAATGGCGTGATGACTATGGCAATATGATCCTGGAACTCGTCACCCTGACGGATTTCGGGCACGGTTTCCCGGTCGGTTTGGTCATCGAGGGCAGGGAGCCGGCAAACGACACCGAGCGTTTCATTCTGCCTGCGGCCATCTCCGCGCCAGAACAACTGATCAAAGGCTGGGGGCTGGTCGCCTGAGATTGCCCTCGAAGAGCGGGCTCGCGCTCGCGTCAAGAGTAGTATGAGAGGAAGCTCGGGCGACTACTCATAAGGCGCCGCCAGTCTTGCAATCAATCGTCGTTGGTCGCATTCAGATTTTCGGGCCGAATGCCATCATTCTCGGCCCAATGCTTGAAACGGATACCGGCGCCGCCGGTTCCGTCACTCCCGCCGGCGAGAAAAATTATGCCGTGGCTCTCCAAGGCGGCACGAACGGCGGCAACCGCCTTCATATCCTTGGAATCGACGTCCATCTCCAACGCTTCGATGGATGAGATCGGAAGCTTGCTCTCATTAGCGAGTGCTTCTGTCGTCAGCCTGAGCATGGCGCGCGCACCGCGCAATTGTGCAGATGTGATCATGACTCAACTCTACTCCATACGCCCGAGAAGCGGAACCAGTTTCACGCAAAAATCGCGCGCGTCAAAAGCGCGTTGCGCTTTTCTCGGAGTGGTGTCTCGCGCTTCAGGTGCCTGATCTTGCGCGAGTGTTCTAAAAGGCTGCGGCGTTCTGAGGCCTGATGCCTTCAGGGCTAGCAAGTGGGGCAGGGACGGGATAGCCAAGCAGATCGTAGTAGATCTGTTCCGTGGCGTCGGCCATACCGGCAAGAGTGTAGCCATCCTTGCGGCGACGCGCCTCGGAGGAGAAGTTTGCAAGTAGTCTGGGGTCGGCAAGGCGCGCCATGGCGCTGGCGAGCTCCTCCGGGTCATCGCTGTTGGGCACGATGTAGCCGTTCTTGCCGTGTTCGAGCACGGTTCGCGCACCACCGACATCGGCCAGCAACAGTGGTTTGCCGGCGGCTGCGGCCTCGAGCATCACATAGGACATCGCCTCGTAACGGCTCGGCATAACGACGACGTCGAAGGCCTCGATCGCGGTCACTCCGGGTATGCCGCCGTCGATGTAGGCACGCTTCTCCAGGCCGGCTGCCTTGATCATGTCGGTGACGGCGGTCGCCAACTCCCCAACGCCGATCATGAGCAAATGTGCTTGCGGCAGCGTGTTGGCGATGCGGGTAAATGCCTCGACAAGCCGTTCCGGAGCCTTCTGGCGGGTCATCCGGCCGACGAAGCCGAAGAGCAGAGCGTCCTGAGGGACCCCATACCGCCTACGGATGGCGGCGCGCTGGCTGGTCGGCGGCGAGCCGACGCCGTTGACGACGATGCGCAGCCGTGCCTCGGAGATGCCAAGCGACAAGGCATGGTTATATTCGTCTCGCGATACGCAGATCAGTTGATCCGTCAGCCAGTTGCCGAGCAGGCGCTCGATGCCGCCATAGATCAACTGCCCCTTCGAGCCCAGCGTTGGGTCCATGGTGCGAAATGCGTGCGGGGTATAAAGAACGGGGACGTGCTTTCCAGGCAAGCGCAACCGCGTCAGCGCTCCGGCCTTGGAGCTGTGGCCATGGATCAGGTCGAACGGCCCTTGCTCCGTGGCGATTCTGCGTAAATGTCTCCATGCGGTGATATCCCATGGTCCCGGCGCGCGTCGCATGGCGACGGGAATGACCCGGTCGAGACCGATGCCCTCCAATTCCCCAACGAAGGCCGCCTCGGCGCGCACCGGCGAATAGATGGCGGTCACCGAATGACCGCGATGCTGCATGGCCCGGCAGAGGTCGAGGAAGTGCCGCCCAGAGCCGCCGCCGCTTGGTTCGAGGACCTGCAGCATCGACAGACGCTTGACGCTGGTGCGGATATTCAAGGCGCCGCCTCCCTTCCACTCAAGCTACGCTGATACTTTTGCTCAAGGGCGCCGCAGCCCCAGACGATGCCGATTAACATGTAGAAGTGACGCCAGTGATCGGTGTCGATGACGTTGCCGATGCCGACATGGCCGAGAACGACGATCCAGGCGATCATCGCGAAGGGCTGCCAGGGCCGCTCCCTCAAAAGGTTGCGGAACCCGATATAGATGGTCCAGCAGATCATGCTGACCCAGCAGAAGAACCCGAGCCAGCCATAGGTGGTCAGCGTCTTCAGCCAGGTATTGTGCTCGTCTTCCTCAAACATGTGACCGAAGACCAGCGGTCCCATACCGAAAGGCCGCTCCATCGACATCGCAAAGCCGACGCTATGACGCTCAAAACGGCCGAGATGCCTGCCGTCATAGCTCTGAACGAGTTGCGCGCGGATGGAAAACAGGTCACTGACCTGTGGAAACTGCAGCGCGATGACAAGCAGCACCACCATGAGGATGATCGCCGCCAGCGCTATAACCAGGATGCGCAGGCGAAACTTGTTGCTGCGATGTTTCAACAGCATGCAGAAGATCAGCATCACCGAGGTGAAGGCAAACAGCCCCCAGGCCGCTCGCGAGAATGAAAGGAAGACCGCAAAAGCGAGAACGAGGAGGCATACGATCCTGATCGGCGCCTTCTTCAGGTCGCCGATCAGCAGCCCATGCATGAGATAGAGGCTGGGCGCCGCCAGATAGGGACCAAAGACGTTCGGATCCTGGAAGGCGCCCATGGCGCGATCGTAGCGTGTGAAAATATCGAAGCCTGGGACGGCGTGGAAATAGCCGAGAATGCCCAGGCTTGCGGTAATCAATGCTGCCACCACCCAGGTATTGAAGATCAGCTTCAGCCGCTTCTGGCTGTCCTCAACGATGGCGGCGTAGAAGACGGAGCTCAAAGCCAGAAAGGTGGAGACGGCAATATAGATCGGGCCGTCGAGATGGTTGCTTGCCGCAAGGTTGCGCATCTGAGTGATCGACAGCATGCCGCCGATGTTGAACGTCAGGAACAGCACCAGAAGCGGCGCGACGCTGCGGGATATCTTCAGCCCGAGAATGAACCACGTGCCGATAAGAAAGGCGAGCCACAGCTCATAGGGCGCGGGTTCCGCGATCACGAAACCCGACATCAACACCCCTATGGCGACGCAGGCCGTACCGACCAGTCGCAATGCCGCGAGCTGCGGCTGCGCAACGCCGGGAGGTGGGAGCTCGATCGCGGTCAATAGGCGTTTTCCGTATTGAGCAGGCTGAACGGCGTCTTGAACAGGATCTTGAGATCGAACAGCAGCGACCAGTTCTCGATGTAGTAGAGATCATAGGCCGTGCGGAACTTGATCTTGTCGTCGCTGTCGATCTCGCCGCGCCAGCCGTTGATCTGCGCCCAGCCGGTGACGCCTGGCTTGACGCGATGGCGTGCGAAGTAGCCTTCGACGACATCGGCGTAAGTGCGGTTATGGCTGGCGGCGAGCACGGCATGCGGCCGCGGGCCGACGAGCGAAAGGCTACCGAGTATCACGTTGAAGAGCTGCGGCAATTCGTCGATCGACGTCCTGCGGATGAAACGTCCGACGGGCGTAACGCGCGGATCGTTCTTGGTGACGGCGTTGCGTGCGGTCGGATCGCTCATATGCGTATACATCGAGCGGAATTTGAAGACGTTGATGATCTCGTTGTTGAAGCCGTGTCGCTTCTGCATGAAGAGGATCGGCCCCTTCGAAGTCACCTTCACGGCAATTGCGGCACCCAGCATGATCGGCCAGAGCAAGGCAAGGGCGAACAGGCTGAAGAAGATGTCGAAGATGCGCTTACCGACGCCGTCCCAATCACGGATCGGCTTGTTGAAGATATCGAGCATCGGCACGGCGCCGACATGCGAGTAGGCGCGCGGCCGAAAACGCAGCTTGTTGGCATGGGCAGCCAGGCGAATATCGACCGGCAGGACCCAGAGCATTTTCAGCAATTGCAGGATGCGATCTTCAGCGCTGCTCGGAAGAGAAATGATCAGCATGTCTACCCGCGCCAGCCGGGCGAACTCGACTAGCTCCGGGACCGTCCCGAGCTTCGGATAGCCGGCGACCATGACCGGCGAACGCTTCTCGCCGCGATCGTCGAAGATGCCGCAAATTCGAATGTCGTTATCGGACTGGTGTTCCAGCGCGCGGATGAGTTCTTTGGCCGGCTCGCCACCGCCGACGATGACGGCGCGCCGCTCCATGATACCGTTGCGAGCCCAGTTACGGATGCCGTAGGCGAAAAGGAGCCGTGCGACGAGGAGGAACGCAGCTCCGGCACCCAGCCAGGCGCCGAGGAGTGGCAGGGAATAGATGTCGCCCAGGCCGACAGGAACGAGGGCCAGAGCCATGATGGCGAAGGCGACAATCCAAGGTCCCAAAATCCGGTGAAGGAAGCGATGGGGTGAGCGCAGGATCGGTATCTGATAGGCATCCGCCACCTGCAGAAAGGCGATAGCAAGGCCGCTGACCGCGATCGTCACCGCAGCTCTCGACAAGAAGGGATGATCGCCGAGCCTGGTGCCGAACAACAGAAGTGCCAGTCCGACTGCGAGCAGCGACAGGAACTCGAACAGCCGATACTGGCCGATGATAATCGCCGGCGTTTGGTTGGTTTCACGGAACTGCTCGGCAATCTGCCGCGCATAGAGATTGAGTTCACCGTTCGGGCGATCGCTCTGAGACTCTTCGGCACCGCGGGTGCGGATTTCCGAAGCCTGCTTGCGAATATTGTCTAAGTTAAATTGTTCGGACTTTTCGCTAGTGTTCATGGCAACTTATCCGGTCGTTACCGGAAAAGGCCTACCAGATATCAGCTAAGAAACACTTACAACACCTGCTTGTATTCTAGTGTTTGTCACCAGAACCAAGTATATTTTGATACAGCTTCAATGTGTCCCGAGCCATGACCGAGGCTGAAAAATTGAGCCGGATTGTCTCGATATTGGGCATATGGCGGCCGCCCCAGTCCTGTTCGATGATGGACTCGGCCATGATGCGGGACAGGTCGTCGGCATCTTCGGTGCGGGCGAGTGCGGCGCTGTTTTCTCCGAGGGCTTCAGGGATGCCGCCAACGCGTGAGGCAATCACGGTCTTTCCCGCCGCCAGCGCTTCGAGAACAATATAGGGCATCGCTTCTGCGCGCGAGGGAACGACAACATTTTGCGAGACAGCGAAGGCCTCCTGCACGCGCATGGCCGGCAGCATGCCGATCCGATGGCCAAGGCCGCGTTCGATCATCATCCGGTGGTATTTGTCCCTGTCCGGTCCGTCGCCGATTATCAGCGCGGAGAGAGGCTTGCCGATCCGCCGTTCGGTCTTGGCGAAGGCCTCGATGAACAGGTCGGGACCTTTGAGGTCCCGCAGCATGCCGATATAGACAAAATGCACGGAGTCCGATCGTGTCGGGATGGGGCGGAAATCTCGCTCGCTGATGCCGTTGTAGATCAGGACCGATCGCGTCCGCGGCTTACCGATCTTCCTTTCATAGGTGCGCCGCTCGAAGTCGCAGATGAAAATCAAACCATCGGTCAGAAATTCCAGCATTCGTTCAAGGCTATGCACCAGCATGCCCTGCAGCGAGCCGCGCGAAAAGTGCAGGCTGCCGCCATGCGCAGTATAGAGGCGGGCGACGCGATACCTACTAACCCGCAGCAATGAGCCGAGAAGGCGCGCAAGCAGGCCGCCCTTGGCGCCGTGCCCGTGCAGCACATCCGGCCGCAAACTCTTGATCTTCTGATAGCTGCTCCAAAGCGTCGGCGCATCGGAGAGGCTGATCTGACGCCGGATCGGTAACCGGACGACGCCGAGCGCGAGAAATGGCGCGATATCGTCGAACAGATGATCCTCGTGTTCTCCGCCGGTCAGGCTGTCGCAAAGGATGCCGACCTCATGTCCCGCCTTGCTTTGTTCCTCTGCCAGATCCCGGACATGGCGAAAGACCCCGCCGACGGGCGATCTGAAACAGTGAAGGATGCGGAGCGGTTTTGCCATGAGTGAGCGCGGTCAGAACAACCGCTCTCTGACATAGATCGTATCGCCAGCGAGCACCGGATCGGAGATGCCGACACGGCCCGTCATGACGTGACCGTTGATCTTGCGCGTGACGTCCGCGTTGGATTGATTGGCGCGGCTGCTGAAGCCGCCGGCAACCGCGATGGCATTTTGGACGGTCATGCCCGGTACATAGGAATACTGCCCCGGCTGGCCGACTTCACCCATGATGTAGACCGAGCGATAGCGATCGACATCGATTGAAACGTCGGGATCGCGAATATAACCCTGCCGCAGCTTCTGGGCGATCTGCCCGGAGAGCTGCTGCAATGTTCGGCCACGAGCCGTGACCTGACCGATCAGCGGAAACGCAATGTAGCCGGCCTGATCGACCGTATAGGTGTTGCTGAGGCCCGGCTGATCGAACACCGTTACGCGCAGCCTGTCGCCACTGTCCAACGTATAGGGCTGGATCGTGGCCTCACTGAACGCCTTCGGCGCAGGCTGATAAGTGTTGCAGCCTGCGAGCGCGACGCTCATGGCTACCATGCCGAGTGCAAGGGCAATCTTTGGCTTTGCGAAGGGCATTTCGCGCTCATTAGAATGGGAGAAGACACTGGCGTCGTTATCAATCCGTTAGGGTTAACGGCCGGTAAAGACCGAAAGAAAAACCAGCAAAAAATTAGCGATGCCAAAAATAACGCCGGTGAAATACTATTAACGCTTGGGTTACCATAGTCGTTTACGTTTATCTCCGGCTTTCTATTACGGAGTTTTTGTATATGTCCGGTGTCAACAACACCCAGCAGGATGTAGACATCGATCTTGCGCAGCTTTTTCGCGCCGTCTGGCGACGGCGGCTGCGGGTGGTTGCCATCACCCTTGCGGGTGCCTGTCTGGCGCTCGTCATTGCCAAGGTCGTTTCTCCGGAGTATCGCAGCGAAACTCGCATTCTGATCGAGGCGCGCGCGCCGGCCTTCGCAACCACGACCAGCAACGACGCTGGCTCTGCGCCGCTGCTGGACGAACTGAATATTGCCAGCCAGGTTCAGATCCTTCAGTCGGCCGACTTGATCAAGCAGGTTATCGCCAATCTCAAGCTCTACCAGAGCCCGGAATTCGATACGGCCAGCAAAAGTTCAGCGCTCTCCGATATTCTCATCAAGCTGCACCTGAAGCGCCCGCCTGCCGATAAGGCGCCGGAAGAACGGATGTTGGATGCGTTCACCGGGCGGTTGCAAGTCTACCAGATCAACTCGTCGCGGGTGATCGGCATAAGCTTCAGCTCTCGCGATCCTCTTCTTGCAGCCAACGTTCCGAATGCGATCGCACAGGTTTACCTGTCGATGCAGAGTGGCGCCAAGCTCGATTCCAACAGTGAGGCAACCCGCTGGCTGGAACCGGAGATCACCAAGCTGCGCGAGAGGGTCAGCGAAGCTGAAAAGAATGTCGCGGATTACCGATCTGCCAACGGACTTCTGCAGGCCAGTCAGAACAGCAACTTCGCCACCCAGCAGCTCTCCGATATTATCACGCAGCTCGCGCAGGTGAGGGCCGACAAGGCCAATGCCGATGCACGCGCCCAGGCTGTGCGTAATGCGCTCTCAAGCGGTCGCTCGATTGATACGCTTTCCGACGTTTCAGGATCCCAGGCCATTCAGCGGTTGAAGGCGACGGAGTCCACCCTGGAATCGCAGATATCGGATCTCTCCACGACGCTCATGGATGGCCACCCGCGCCTGAAGAGCCTGCGGGCACAGCTCGCCGATAGCCGCCAGCAAATCAGCCGGGAAACACAGAGGATCCTCGCCAGTATCGACAATGAAGCCAAGCTTGCGCAACTGCGTGAGCAGCAATTGGTGGCGCAGTCGAATACGCTCAAGGCCGCAAGCGCCAAGGCAGGGGAGGATGAGGTTGGCCTCAACGCGCTGGAGCGCGAAGCCACAGCCCAGCGGCAATTGCTGGAGACCTATCTCGCTCGTTACCGCGAGGCTGCTTCCCGCGTCGACAAGAATTCCAGCCCGGCCGATGCCCGTGTCGTCTCGTCGGCGGTGGAGCCGGTCGACCCCGCTTTCCCGAAGGTTGTCCCGATCGTTGTCGTATCCACGCTCGCAACCTTCCTTTTGACCTGTATCGTCATCATGCTGGCTGAACTGTTCAGCGGTCGTGCATTGCGTCCCGTCGGACCGGTTAACCGCGAGCGGAAAGCCGCGGCCAATGCCTCGCAGCCTCCTCAGGCTGAGGATGTTGCAGAGATTGTTACGATGAAGCGTGCTGGGGCGCCGGCAAGCATGCTGTCGGTGCCCGCAGACGATATCTTGGCCGGAAAGACGGAAGAGGACCTCGCCGATGCGGCTCATAAGCCGAAGGAAACGGTGTCGGCCAAAGAAGACGAAGAGGATTTTTCCATCCAATCCGTTGCCGACTATTTGATCGATAGCGGCTCAAGGCTGGCAATTGCCATATCACCGACCGGTGACGATGGTTCTACCGCCTCGGTTATGCTGGCACGAACGGTTGCTGATGCGGGACACCGCATCGTGCTGGTAGACATGACGGGAACCGGCTGCCCTTCCAAACTCATGGCAGAGCACGGTGAACTTCCCGGTGTCACCGACCTACTTTGCGGGGAGGCAGCCTTTGCCGACACGATCCATCCGGATCGGCTTTCCGACGCTCATCTCGTACCGCAAGGCATGAGTGATCTCGGCCGCGCAATGCGCGGAGCGGATCGCCTGTCGCTCATCCTCGATGCGCTCGGCTCGGCCTACGATATTGTTCTGGTGGAATGCGGCGCGGCCGAAGTTTCCGGCGTGGCGCGGCTGACGCGGAGCAAGGATACGGAAATCATTCTCTCCATGCCGCAGCCCGACGAAAAGCAATTCCTATCGGCGATGACCGAATTCCAGAAGGCCGGCTACGAACACATTATCCTGATGTCGGGATGGCGTGAGGAGCATGATCCGGATACGCGCCGCGACGCCGCCTGATCAATCATTCTCGGCCGTGTCCGTCCCTGCCGTTGCGGCGACGCGCCGCGATCGCAGCCTCTGAATGAGGGCATAGACCTTTCGATTGCTCTTGATGGCCGTCTTGGCCTGCGTGATGCCGCGCTGTATCGTTGCCGCGGCATGGCCGATGGCGGAAATGGGCAGCAGCAGGTCGTGCTGCGTAGTTTCCACAGGACACCAGGACCGTTTGTAGAGCTGATCTCCGATACCGAAGTCGAAGAGCGCGACGCCTTCCTTATGCAGCCGCTCTATCATCAGCCAGAACAGCAGCTCACCGGGGCTTGCTTCGGGCACCAGCGTTTCGTCGATCGAGGCGAATTGGCAGATGACGTGATCGCCCTTGCGCGAAAGAGCCGCGATGGCCGGCACATGCCCCTCATGCTCGCCTGTGAGCCGCAGCGCATGCATCTGCAACGTGGCGTCGAGACTGGCGCTCTCCTGTCGGCGCAACAGCTTGTGCAGCGTCGCTTTGGTCGGGGCATCGGCGAAAACATCGGGTAAGCCCGCTTCCTTGAACCGAGTGGCCTTCTGCCGAAAGAACAGATCCAGCAGGGCATGCTCCTGATCCGGCGTCGCAATCACATGTTCATAGCCACCCTTGGCGTCGAGGATCCGGCTCTGGTGCTTGAACTTCTTGCGCCGCCGCTTGGCGTTGACCTGCTTCAGGCTGGTTTCGAAGCTCTCCAGGAACGGCAACTGGAAGGCGCGATTCTGGTTTTCGACTGCGGGCAGGGAGCCGAGTGGGCTTTTGCGGCCGCGCCATTCGAGCGGGACATTGCGCAGGATGGCAAGATCCGCCTTGCCGCGCAAAGCCGCGACCGTGGCTGCCGTTTGTGCCGGAGTCAGATCGCCATTTGACAGGAACTCTGTAGAGAACAGCCCTGTATTGATGTTGCTATGCTGTGCACCGATGAATTCCGCCCGCCGAACGCCACGGCCACGAATGATTTCCAGCGGCAGGATGAAAGCGGTCCGGCCGCCGATGGAACCGCGAATGATGGCGAGAGGGCGCCTAAATGTTTCGACCCAGGGCAGGCACCAGTCATAGCTCTGATGCAGAGATACAAGATTGTCTCGCTCCAACGCGCGCCATTCCGCCTCGAGTGGTGCCATGCTGTCGAAGATTTCGATCCTGAGATCGTCATGCAACGCCGACCGCCTAAGGACAGCCGCAGCCTGCCCAGTTGCTGTCCGAGCAACGGCGATGCCGGCGATATCTTGCTCCTGCGTCTGCATTCGATCCTTTCCGCATTGGCGGTATTCGAACGCAGTTTCGCGGATAGCGGTTTATCTTTGGCTTAAGATGGCACGATCTGCCCGCACATCCCGTGGATCAGGGTTAGCATTGCGTAAACGGCGGGTATGCATCCGTCATTGCGGCCGCGGTCCGGCCATCCATTTGATGATGCCCATTGCTGGCAGCACCCAGATGGTGCCGCTGAAGAGGAAGTAGAGGAAATGGACCCAGGCTGGTTGATCTCCGAGCGTGCGGACTGCAACGATCATGGCGACGATCGCATAGATTGCAACCAGCAACACAAGCAGGATCATGCCGATGAATTTGCGCAGGCGAAGGGGCACGGGTTGGTTTCTCCTCTCAAGGCGATATGCCGCGACGGCATGCCGCAAACTCCCGGGACTTGTTTTGCACGCCCCTATCGGGCAAATCAACAGCCTGATGGAAGGGAGATGCCATGGCTGCCACTAATTTCACCTCAGAACAGGCTATCATGAAGGAAGTCGTTCGCCAGGGCCGCAATCGCCGGGCCATCCGCCTCTGGCTTGCCTGTGTGCTGCTGGCTCTCTTCGGGCTCGTGCTGGTGGGGGGCGCGACGCGGCTCACTGAATCCGGCCTGTCCATCACGGAATGGCGGCCGATCCATGGCATCATCCCGCCGCTGAACGCGCAGGAATGGCAGGACGAGTTCGATCTCTACAAGCGCATCCCGCAGTTTCAGATCCTCAACAAGGATATGACGGTCGACGAATTCAAGGGAATCTTCTGGTGGGAATGGGTGCATCGGGTGCTTGCACGCGGCATCGGCGTCATCTTCGGCGTGCCGCTGCTGTTCTTCGTGCTGGCCGGCCGCGTCGAACGCAGGCTGTGGCTGCCGCTGGGCGGCATTTTTCTCCTTGGCGGGCTGCAGGGCGCAGTCGGTTGGTGGATGGTCTACTCGGGTCTGGAGGCACGCACCAATGTCAGCCAGTATCGCCTTGCGATTCATCTCGTCATGGCTTGTCTGATTTTTGCTGCCTGCATGTGGTTCATGCGGGCGCTGTCTCCGCATTCGAACGAGCCGGCGCCGACCCGTTATTCGGCAAAACTGGCCGGCCTCATCGCCATCATGTCTCTGTTCCAGATCTATCTAGGCGCGCTCGTCGCCGGTCTCCATGCCGGCATGAGCTACAATACCTGGCCGCTGATGGACGGCACCATCGTTCCGGATGGCTTGCTCGTGCAGTCGCCGGGCTGGATCAATTTCTTCGAGAATCCGAAAATGGTGCAGTTCGTCCATCGCCTCGGCGCTTATGCGCTCTTCGCAGTCGTGGTCGTCAACATGATCATGTCGTTGCGGGCTGCGCCGCAGACGACGCATGCCCGCCGTTCGGTCGTGCTGTTCGTGCTGGTTCTCATTCAGGCGATTCTCGGCATTACCACGCTGCTGCTGCAGGTGCCGCTGCACCTGGCGCTTGCGCATCAGGCGGGCGCCCTGATCGTCTTCGGCTTTGCAATTGCCAACTGGCGGGGCTTCTATGGCGAGCTGCCGCGCCAGACCTCGATTGTCGTGGGAGATTGAGGCGCATAGCGCCTCAATTCAACCCTTGTCAGCGTGCCGAGGCGACACTTGCCGCCGACGACATCCGCGACACGACCTTCAAGTGCTTGATTTCACCGCGCTTGAAGGCGGCGAGGAAGCGATTGTAGTCCTTGAAGACTACGCAGCCATTCGATTCTGCACGGCCGCCCCTGAGCATGTAGGTGTGAGCCAGCAAGCCATCGCGGCCATAGACGCGACCGCCGCCTGTGGGCGTCAGGCGCAGCGCCCGCACGCCATGGAACAGGCTTTCCCTGTAGGTTAGCTTATAAGTCTCAGGCGGCGTCGGACCGGTGTTCTTGCGGTCGACATAGCGGGGATTGTCGCGCATGTGACCAAGGCCGGAATGCGCCTCGAGGCGTTCGCCGCTGGGAAGGTAGACCGTCTTCGCTTCGATATCGTAGATCGCGGTACCGCTTCCCGGGCTGATGGCGGCAAAGGGATTGATGAAGGGCTTTGCCTTGCGCACAGAGCTGTCGTCCGGATCGGCATAGGCCAGAAGCCGCGCCGGCGGCTGGGCCGGGGTATCCTTGACTGTTGCCTTAGCAATGGCGGCCGTCGCTGGAGTGTTGGGCCGCCGTACATCCTCGTCGCGGGCAGGGCGGGCCATCGGCACAACGGTCAGCACGGCTTGCGTCATGGCGATGTCAGCATCCCTGGCCGGTAGCGGCGTCGCTTCCGCAATGGCCGGCAGGGCTGCAGGCGCTGCCGAAGCAACGGCGATCGGCTGAACGGCCTCCTTTGCGGGGCTTGCTGAGGGGATCGAGGCGGCTGCATATTTCACCTGCGCCAGCGACTGCACCGCGGCGGCAAAGTTGACGGCAATCACCTTACGCAGCCGGTCGAGCGTTTCGGGCGATGCGGCTGCCATTTCGATGCGGCCGCTCTTGATGCTTGCGGCCGCACTTTGCTCCAGCTTGATCTGGGATGCCTGCTGCGTCAAAGCATAGGCCAGTTGCGAACGAATGGCGTCCTTACTGCCAGCATTCGTCTGAACATTAGTCCCCGTGGTGGCAGAGGTCGACCCGGTTGCAGGAGCCGTTGCGGGCACACCGGCGAAGCGGCCTTGTCCGTTCAGCGAGGCAACCTGGCTGGAAAGACGGGCAGGGCGGGCTATCGGGCTCTGGGATACGATGAACGCCGACGCTCGTGGTGTCAGGAAATCGTTTGTCGTTGTTGCCGCGCGAGGGAGCGACAACATCATCGATTGGGTGGTGACCAGCGTCGCGGCGACCCAGGCGAAAGCCACAACGGCGACGCCGGTGGCCAATGTGCCGGGACGGATGCTGAGAGATTTTTTCAGTCGCGGGGCGTAGCCGGTGCGCGAATTGAAGTTACCGAAGCCTTCGGTGACAAACGCCATGATACTCGTTATCCAAACTACACAGACACTATGCCGGCTCACAGATACACACGCGCCTCGACGCGGAATTCGCGTCTGACCACCACATTGCCGACTGTCTGGAAGCATGCCGAATTATGGTAACCAATTCCTTTACGTTGGCTCATTCTTGGATATTCATTGAAAAAAGAGATACGTTTGACGCTCAATTCACCCTGGCCCGTGAAGCCGTTAAACGGCGAATCCGGCCGACAATAGGTCGCGCCGCATCACGGGGGATCAATTCTTCGTGTAGTGGCTGCTAATTTAGCTGGAAGGCAAAATTGTGGCCGGAAATGCACACGTGCCTAAATTGGCGACAGACGTTAGCTCGACAAGAAGCCCGGCCAATCCAACCCTCAGGGGAAGATCGACCGGGCTCGCAAACTGTTGGTGTATGTCTTGCGCCTCAGGCGCTCAGCATCAGATCCATGTTCTGGACGGCCGCACCCGAGGCGCCTTTGCCGAGATTGTCGAGCAGGGCGACCAGATTGACCTGGGCAGCGCCCGGCGTACCGAAGACGAAAAGCTTCATCGTGTCCTTGCCCGCCAGCTCGACAGCATCGATCCGAGATAGCGCGCGGCTCTCCTCAGAGGACACTACCTGAACGATATCCTGGCCGGCATAATGGTCGGCGAGCGCTGCGTGGATGCTCTCCAGCGTCGCGCCTTCTGCCAGATCGCCGAGGTGTAGCGGCACCTGTACGATCATGCCCTGTGGGAACCGGCCGACGGACGGCGAGAAGATCGGCGCCCGATCGAGCAGGCCATGCGTCGTCATCTCGGGCACATGCTTGTGGGTCAGCGTCAGACCGTAGAGGAAATGCGGCGCGCTGATGGCGTCCGGGTGATCGGCATTCTCCATCTGGGCGATCATCTGCTTGCCGCCGCCCGTATAACCGGACACGGCATTGACGGTCACGGGGTAGCCAGCCGGAAGGATGCCGGCAGCACGCAGCGGCCGGATGAGGCCGATAGCGCCGGTCGGATAGCAGCCGGGATTGGCAACGAAGCGCGCTGCCTTGATCTTCCGACCCTGATCGCCGTCCATCTCGGCAAAGCCATAGGCCCAATCAGGATGGATACGGAACGCCGTCGAGGTGTCGATGACGCGAACATTATTGTTGCTCGCCACCATTTTCACCGCTTCCTTCGATGCATCGTCAGGAAGGCAGAGAATGGCGATGTCGGCGCTGTTCAGCATATCCTCGCGCATGGCGGCATTGCGGCGCTCGGCTTCCGGAATGGACAGAAGCTCGACGTCGCGGCGGTCGGCCATGCGCGTGCGGATCTGCAAGCCCGTGGTTCCGTGTTCGCCATCGATGAAGATCTTCGGTGCCATGTTATTCCTGCTCTTTCAATAGGTTCAGAGTGTTTCCGGACTCAGTTTGCCATGAAGTTGATTCAATAAGATAACAGCCGGACTCAGCGTCCGGCCGCGCGCCTTTCGGCATGCAGACCGAGCATATACATCGCCACCGTTGCCCCCGCAATGGCGGTGATATCGGCGTGGTCATAGGCCGGGGAAACTTCGACGACATCGGCGCCGCGGATGTCGAGCTGATGCAGCCGCTGCAGCGCCGAGAGGATCTTCGCGCTGGAAGGACCGCCGGCAACCGGGGTTCCGGTGCCTGGCGCATAGGCAGGGTCCAGGCAGTCGATGTCGAAGGTGAGATAGGCGGGCGCACCCTTGGTATGCGAGATGATCGTCGAGGCGATGTCGGCGGCGCTCATATCCTCAACCTGATGGCCGTAGAGAATATGGATGCCGAAATCGTCTGGCGCATGCGTGCGGATGCCGATCTGGATGGAGCGATCCGGGTCGATCAGGCCTTCGCGGACGGCGCGGGCGACGAAGGAGCCGTGGTCGATGCGCTTGCCGTCGTCGAACCACGTGTCCTGATGGGCGTCGAACTGCACGAGCGCCAGCGGGCCATGCTTGGCGGCATGTGCTTTCAGCAGGGGCCAGGTGATGAAATGATCGCCGCCGAGCGTCAGCATGAATGCGCCGCTGTCGAGGATCGTCGTTGCCTGCCGCTCGATCGCAGCGGGTGTATCCTGATGGTTTCCGTAGTCGAGCAGGCAATCGCCATAGTCGATGACAGCCATCTCGGCAAACAGGTCGCGATTGAAGGGATATTGCGGATCGTTGTCGAAGATAGCCGAGGCACGGCGGATCGCCTGCGGCCCGAAGCGCGTTCCCGGCCGGTTGGATGTGGCGGCATCGAAGGGGATGCCCCAGACAACGGCGTCGACGCCATCAAGCGACTTGGTGAAGCGACGGCGCATGAAGGAGAGCGCGCCGGCAAAGGTCGGATCGCTGGCGGACGAAGTCAGTCCGGGCGCGGTAAACGCGTGATCAATCGACGTGCTCGGCAAGGGTATCTCCTTTGCTTAGCTGAAAATCATAGGCCCGTTCTACCCGACCTATGCGAACCTTATATTGCTCGTACCAGCGCTCGCGACCGAGCCTCTGCGCCGCCAGATGCGAGACGACGTTCTTCCAGGCAAGAATGCTCTGCTCATCTCGCCAAAAGGAGTTGGTGATACCGAAACCATCCGGACCCCTTACGCTTTCCATGCCAAGAAAGCCGTCCTGCGCCCTTGCCAGTTCTTCCATGCGGTCGCCCATGGAACCATAGCCGTTATCGCCTTCGGTACGGAGCGATGCGAATGTGACGATGTAATAGGGCGGCTCGGGAGTGGCCGCGAAACGCGATGAAGTACTTTTGCCCATGGTATTTCTCCGGAGGCCATCAAATTTCGGGAGCAGGTGGGGAATCGCAAACCAACCGATCCGGCACCTATTTGCCCGATCGGGCGGTGCATTGATACGGCTTTTTCACACAGGCGATCTGCGGTGTCGAACACATGGCCTGACCGCCCTTCATACGACAGACGGAGCAGTTATCGCTGAATTCGCTGCAATCGGGGTTCGCCTGGAGAAAGTCCTTCATGCTCTGCATATCCGCCGCCTTGTCCGCAGGCGGTGGTTGGGATGTATCGTCGCAAAAAGCAGGCGAGACACTGGCAAGCGTCAGTAATAATGTCAGCACGAGTTTGGTCATTGCAATCCCCGATGTGCGCAACACCAGTCTGCCACAAAATGGTGTGTCTTGTCCGGCAGATCGACATTTTATCGTAATAGCCAAAAGAAAAAGGCCGGGGAAACCCCGGCCTTTCCAAAATCCCATTTCGGGCAAGCGATTAACGCTTGGAGAACTGGAACGAACGACGTGCCTTTGCACGGCCGTACTTCTTGCGTTCGACGACGCGGCTGTCGCGGGTCAGGAAGCCACCCTTCTTCAGGACCGAGCGCAGGCCCGGTTCGAAGTAGGTGAGGGCCTTGGACAGACCGTGGCGAACAGCACCGGCCTGGCCGGAGAGACCGCCGCCGGCAACAGTTGCAACGATGTCGAACTGGCCGTCACGGGCAGCAGCGACGATCGGCTGACGCAGGATCATCTGCAGAACCGGACGGGCGAAATAAGCCGTGTAGTCCTTGCCGTTGACGATGATCTTGCCGGAGCCGGCCTTGACCCATACGCGGGCGACAGCGTCCTTGCGCTTGCCGGTCGCGTAGGAGCGGCCGAGCGAATCGACCTTGCGGACGTGAACCGGAGCAGCAGCTGCTTCCGATACCGTGCCGAGATCCTTCAGGGAAGAGAGATCAGCCATTATCAGGCGCTCCTTACGTTCTTCTTGTTCAGCTTGGCGACGTCGAGGACGACGGGCTGCTGGGCTTCATGGGGATGGTTGGAGCCGGCGTAGACGCGCAGGTTCTTCATCTGGCGACGGCCGAGCGGGCCGCGCGGAACCATGCGTTCGACAGCCTTCTCAACGACGCGCTCCGGGAAGCGGCCCTCGATGATCTGACGAGCGGTGCGCTCCTTGATGCCGCCGGCATAACCGGTGTGCCAGTAGTAAACCTTGTCTTCGTACTTCTTGCCGGTGAAGACGACCTTGTCGGCATTGATGACGATGACGTTGTCGCCGTCGTCGACGTGCGGCGTGAAGGTAGCCTTATGCTTGCCACGCAGACGCATTGCGATGATAGAAGCGAGACGGCCAACGACAAGCCCTTCGGCGTCGATGAGAACCCACTTCTTCTCCACCTCTGCAGGCTTCTGGGAGAAGGTTGCCATGTTGCATACTCTCTTTTTAGACCCTTGGCCCGAAGGCTTCAGGGCGTTTCTTGTTGCTTGGTTTGATCCGCTCGAGGCGAGCCAAAAAGAAAGCAGCCCGGAAAGGCTGCGATCTGCGGCGGCTTATAGAGGGAATATGACGCAGGGTCAATATAGTCGATCCGAGAGGTCGTAAAAATTATATATATAAAACAATGGCTTGTGTATGTGGTATTTTGAAACCACACATTTTGAGTGTCAGCCCAGCCTTAAAACGAGAACTCCTGCGGCAATAATGGCGCCGGCAATGTAGCGCCAGATGCTGGAACGCTCCTTCAGAACGACGACGGAAATGACCAGCGCGAAGAGGATTGATGTTTCCCGCAAAGCCGCGACCATGGCGACTGGTGCCTTGGTCATCGCCCACAAGGCAACACCGTAGGAGGCGATCGAGCCGCCGCCGCCGATCAGTCCGCGCCACCAGTTGTAGCGGACATGGGCAGCGACCGCACTGGCGCCGCGCTGCGAGACAGCCCATACGAACAGAAGGACGGGCGGCAGCAGCGACATCCATAGTGTATAGGATATGGAATTGCCTGAAATCCGGGCGCCGATGCCGTCGACATAGGTGTAGGTTGCGATGACGACGGCGTTGGAAAGAGCGAGCAGGATCGCGCGCCGGCCGCCTTTCCGTGCCTCGAAGGCCAGCGTCAATATGCCGGTACAGATCGTCATGGTGCCGATCAGGGCGGCTCCCGAAAGCGATTCCTTGAGGATGAAGCTGCTCGTGGAGACGATGAGCAGGGGCGCCACGCCGCGCATCAGCGGATAGACCAAGCCGATGTCTCCGGCGCGGTAGGCGGCCGCAACAAGCTGGAAGTACGCAAATTGAAGAATTGCCGAAGCGCCGATGAATGGCCAAGCTGCTGAGGCAGGTAGCGGGAGGAACGGTAATAGGGGCAAGGCGGCAACGGCGCCTCCCGCAGAGACCAATGCTGCGTCCAGAGACTTATCGGTCCCGGCCTTGATGATCGCATTCCACGTCGCGTGCAACAGCGCGCCAAAGAGGACAAGGGCGATAACGTCGAGAGACACGAAAACCTCGAAAATCAGGAGAAGAGACGCGGAATCCTGGTATTTTGTGGGAGTGAGGCTCACATATGACCCTCAATACATCAAAAAGCAACGGGATTGGCGGTTTATGCCCCGGTACCTGCGCCTATGCCCTTGCCGCGGACCGGCGATGAGAGTGTTCTTCCTATGTTCTTGATTTTGGTTGCATATATTATGAATAACTAAATTATTGCGGTATGAATCGCGAACAAACATCGCATGTCATGTGAACGCCTGGGTAGAATTAGCACTATTTAACGCAAGGTTATTTGCGCTCTGCGCTGTTGCAACGTTGCCATCCGATCATGTAGAATTTTCTGGTTGATCCTGCTGCATTTCCTTCCCGCTGAGATTGAGCGGTGTCTGAGTATAGTGGAAAAAATTTCAAATACTGTAAACTATTACAGGCCTCCTCTTTGGCAAAATTCATGACTGCCCAACAAATTGGCAGTCCGATCGTAAGTACAAATCGGAATTTCGACGTGATTCGCTGAGTGCAAAATTGCGAGATGACCAAAAATAATCGATCGGAAAAATCGTGTTGCCGCGTGTCTTCTTAGCCTACGGCTGTTCTCTTCGTGCATAATCTTTGAATTAGATTCCTCTAAATTTGGAGTGAATGAATGGGGAACAAAGATCGTATTTCAGAAGAACATGTCTGGTATCACCTGCAAAAGCGGTGAAAGCTGTTTGAAAAACATGTCTGAGCGACGCGTATGACAATGGTTGCATGGTCGCTCGGATGGCCACGCTCCTTGCCGGGAACAATCACCAGTCGTAGTCGACCGGGTGCCTGTTCATGAGCGCAGATCCTACGCGTCGCGATCACCGCCGGAAGATCAGGGTATCGTCATCAAAATCGGTTGCCGGCCGGCATATGTAGACGGGGCAGGAGGCGCGGTCCTTCGTCGGCAGATAGTCCTGATCGGCGTAGAAGCCAACGTCGCATGAGCGGCTGTCGGCAACATAGCGGTCGTAGAGCGTCATCTTGGGCGTCCGTTTGGCCGGATACCGCATGATAACGGCCCGCTCGCGATTGATGGTCGCCCTGGCTTCGGCGCAGGTCATCGACATGGAATTGTAGCGTGAAATCGCCAGGGCAGGGGTGGAGGCCAAGATGATTGCCAGGCTCAGCAGAACGATCTTTTTCATTGGGTTAGTCCTCCCTGAAATTGCTATAATGTAATATATACTCTGAGGCCGCGCTTGCGGTTTCGGTATTTGCGGTAAAAACGCAAGTTTGATCGCTTTGGGAGGCTTCGTGATGAACCACGATAGTTATGACGATTCCTATATCGCCGACATCCTTTTATCTGTCAGAACCATTGCGCTCCTTGGCGCATCGCCAAACCCCGCACGGCCGAGCAATGGCGTGATGGCCTACCTGCTGAATAAGGGCTATCGTGTCATCCCCGTCAACCCGGGGCAGGCCGGCAAGGAAATACTCGGACAATGGGTCTATGCCCACCTGGCAGACATTCCCGAGCCGGTCGATATGGTCGACGTCTTCCGGGCGCCTGAATATCTGAGATCGGTGGTCGAAGAGACCATCATGATCGATCCTCGGCCGCCGGTGATCTGGGGACAGCTCGGCGTGCGGGACGATGCCGCCGCGGCCAGAGCCGAAGCCGCTGGCGTCAGGGTCGTCATGGACCGCTGCCCGGCCATCGAATATCCGCGACTTGTCGCCTGATCCGAAACGGCAGTTTATCGCGCGATCTTGCTGAAAGATGGCAAGTTTTTTCCGCGAGTTGAAGCCCGCGGCAAAGTTCGCGGTTAACTTTCGTGTCGCACCCGTTATGATCTTTCCATCGCAAAGAGAATCTGGCGGGAGGAATTATCATGCCAACAAACAATCCTGGTTTCGACACGCTCGCAATTCACGCGGGCGCGCAGCCCGACCCCACGACAGGCGCGCGGGCGACGCCGATCTACCAGACGACGTCTTTCGTCTTCCAGGATGCGGATCACGCCGCAGCGCTGTTCGGCTTGCAGCAGTTTGGCAATATATATACGCGCATCATGAACCCGACACAGGCCGTGCTCGAGGAGCGCGTGGCCGCCCTTGAAGGCGGCACGGCGGCGCTTGCCGTCGCTTCGGGTCATGCCGCCCAGCTGCTCGTCTTCCACACCATCATGCGCCCGGGCGACAATTTCATTGCTGCCAGACGGCTCTATGGCGGCACTGTCAATCAGTTCGGCCAGTCCTTCAAGAATTTCGACTGGCGCGTGCGCTGGGCCGATCCGGCGGATCCGGCCAGCTTTGAAGCGCAGATCGATGAGCGTACGCGTGGCATCTTCATCGAGAGCCTGGCCAATCCGGGCGGCACCTTCGTCGATATCGCGGCGATCGCGGCCGTTGCCCACAAGCATGGCCTGCCGCTGATCGTCGACAACACGATGGCGAGCCCTTATCTCATTAGGCCTCTGGAGCACGGCGCCGATATCGTCGTCCATTCGCTGACGAAATTCCTCGGCGGTCACGGCAATTCCATGGGCGGCATCATCGTCGACGGTGGCACCTTCGATTGGTCCGCATCCGGTAATTATCCGATGCTGTCGGCACCGCGGCCGGAATATAATGGCGTCGTTCTGCATTCGACCTTCGGCAATTTTGCCTTTGCGATCGCCTGCCGCGTTCTCGGCCTGCGCGATCTCGGCCCGGCGATCTCGCCGTTCAACGCTTTCATGATCCTGACGGGCATCGAGACGCTGCCGCTGCGCATGCAGCGCCATTCTGACAATGCGATTGCCGTCGCGCGCTGGCTGAAGTCGCAGGACAAGGTGGCCTGGGTCAACTATGCCGGGCTTGAGGAC
The DNA here is from genome assembly GCF_047445805.1 of Rhizobium sp. BR 314. Lineage (NCBI taxonomy): Bacteria > Pseudomonadati > Pseudomonadota > Alphaproteobacteria > Hyphomicrobiales > Rhizobiaceae > Rhizobium > Rhizobium sp. BR 314. The sequence goes on from NZ_JARWLA010000002.1 coordinate 388,661, forward strand.
GACCCGAACCACGCATTGCAGCAGCGCTATTCGCCGAAGGGCGCCGGCTCCGTCTTCACCTTCGGGCTGAAGGGCGGCTATGAGGCCGGCAAGGGGCTGGTCGAAGGGCTTGAGCTCTTTTCGCATCTGGCAAATATCGGCGACACCCGCTCGCTCGTCATCCATCCCGCATCGACCACGCACAAGCAGCTGACCGACGAGCAGAAGGTCGCGGCCGGTGCCGGTCCCGATGTCGTGCGCCTGTCGATCGGTATTGAAGATGTGAAGGACATCATCGCTGATCTCCAACAGTCCCTGGCAAAAGTCTGAGGACTGCGGCGGCGCGAGGTCGAAAACGCCAGGCGACCTCTTTGACTGCAGCACATTTCATGCTTGTGTTGATCCGCGATCGCCACATGGCGGTCGCGGACTTTTTTTGGCCTTGGCCAAGCGTGATCGGCGGGAGACTAAAGTGGCAAGCTACGTGCAGCTGAATGTCGATGGCGTTGAGCCCGAGGAGGGCGCGCCCGCAGCGGATCGTCTCATTTCGGGAGCGCCGGTCTTCCGAACATGGAACCTCGACGAGGCCGATGGTGGCCTCTATGCCGGTATCTGGGAAGCAACTCCAGGCAAATGGCGGATCGTTTATGACGAATGGGAGTACTTCCGCATCCTCTCCGGCTATTCAATTGTGACAGCCGACGACGGAGAGGTGTTTCACCTGCGGGCGAGCGATCGTCTGATCCTGAAGCCGGGATTCAAGGGAACCTGGGAAGTCATTGAAACGACTCGCAAGGACTATGTGATCCGTCTGTGACGAGGTCGTTGAATCAAAACATGAAGTTCGGATCCGTGCGCTGATTGAAGCAGCCCATTTCACGCGGTTCCGCGCTGGTCGCGATGATTGCCGTAGGTTGTGTCACCGCGGCTTCATTAAATTGTCATCAAACTGAAACAATGCGTCTTTAGAGCCATCTCTGTCGCCAGGAGATTTCAGGTGAGGAGGCTCGTTTACTATGTGTGCCTCGCGCCGATCTTCTGCTCGCCATCCTTTCATTCACTTGAGGAAGTGAGTCTACTATGCTTAACCTGAAACTCCGTTCGCTTTGCCTGACTGCAGGCCTCATTGCGGCTATGTCCGCTTCGGCCTCGGCTGCCGACATCACGGGCGCCGGCTCTAGCTTCATCGCACCGGTTCTGTCCAAGTGGGCCGAAGGCTACAAGGCTGCGACGAACAATGTCGTCAACTACCAGTCGGTCGGTTCGGGCGCCGGCATCAAGCAGCTCCTCGACAAGACCATCGTATTCGGTGCTTCGGACAAGCCGATGAGCGACGCCGACCTCGAAAAGAACGGCATTGCCCAGTTCCCGATGATCTCCGGCGGCATCGTTGTTTCCTACAACATCGAAGGCGTAAAGCCGGGCCAGCTCGTTCTCGACGGCAAGACGCTGTCCGACATCTTCCTCGGCAAGATCACCAAGTGGGACGATGCTGCCATCAAGGCTCTCAACGCCGATGTGAAGCTGCCTTCCACGGCGATCTCCGTCGTTTATCGCGCTGACAGCTCGGGCACGACCTTCAACTTCACCGACTACCTGGCAAAGGTTTCGCCGGAGTGGAAGGAAAAGGTTGGTTCGAACACGGCAGTTGAATGGCCGGTCGGCTTCGGTGCCAAGGGTTCGGAAGGCGTTTCCACCACCGTCAACCAGACGGCTGGTTCGATCTCCTACGTTGAGTATTCCTACGTCGTCGCCAACCACATCGGTTTCGCGAAGATGAAGAACGCTGCCGGCAAGGTTATCGAGCCTAGCCTCGACACCTTCAAGGCTGCTGCCTCGAACGCCGATTGGGCCAAGGCCAAGAACTTCAACCTGATCATCACCAATCAGCCGGGCGAAAAGAGCTGGCCGATTGCTGCTTCGACCTGGGTTCTGCTCTACAAGAAGCCGGCCGATGCTGCTAAGAACGAAGAAGCTCTGAAGTTCTTCAAGTGGTCCTATGAGCATGGCCAGAAGGACGCGACTGCGCTGTCTTACCTCGCTATCCCGGAGAATGTTGCCGAGATCGTCGAGAAGTCGTGGAAGACGGACTTCGGCACGAAATAATTTGTGCTGAATGAAAAAGTTGCGGCGGACAGGGTATAGCCCTGTCCGCCTTTCATGACGGGACAAGGGGAAATCGATGGCTGATGCGACTCAGACGGCTGGCTTCCAGGCACTGGATACCACCGCCGCTACCAGAAAATTCCGGATGCAAGATCGGATTTTCTACTTTATGACGCTCGGCTCGGCCGCCCTTGTCGTGCTTCTGCTGCTGGCAATCCTTGTGGTTCTCATCATCGATGCCGTGCCGACATTCCAGGCTTTCGGCTTTTCGTTCCTCTGGGGGACGAAGTGGAGTGCTCCCGCCGAAATCTATGGCGCCGTGCCGGCCGTGGTCGGTACCCTGGTAAGTGCACTCATCGCCATGTTGATCGCCGTTCCTCTGGGTATCGGCATCGCCATATTCCTGACTGAGCTTTGCCCTGGCAGCCTGCGCCGCCCGATCAGCACGGCCATTGAACTTCTGGCCGGTGTTCCCTCGATCATTTACGGCATCGTCGGTCTGTTCATTCTCGTGCCGCTGATGCAGAACTATATTCTGCCCTTCCTTATCATGACGATCGGCCAGGTGCCGGTGATCGGCCTGCTCTTCCAGCCGCCGGCGCCAGGTGTCGGCCTGTTGACGGCAAGTCTCGTGCTGGCCGTGATGATCCTGCCGTTCATCACCGCGATTTCCCGCGACGTGTTCAGCACCGTGCCGCCGATGCTGCGTGAATCCGCCTACGGCATGGGCATGACCACGTGGGAAGTGGCTCGCCATATCCTGATCCCCTATACACGTCGCGGTCTCGTCGGCGGCATCATGCTCGGCCTCGGCCGCGCGCTTGGCGAAACCATGGCCGTCACCTTCGTTGTCGGCTCGGTGAGCCGCCTGCAATCGTCGATCATCTCGCCGTCCACCACCATTTCCGCCCAGATCGCGAACAATTTCGGCGATGCTGATGGTCTGCAATTGTCGAGCCTGATCGCGCTCGGCCTGCTCCTGTTCGTCCTTTCCTTCTGCGTGCTTGCGCTGGCAAGGTGGATGATCGGCCGCGGCGACTCGCACTGAGGAAAAACCCATGGAAAATGCAATTCGTCAGAACCTGGTGTCGAGGCGCTATGGGAAGAACCGCGTGATGATGGCCCTCTGCTTCCTCGCAGCCATCCTTGGTATATTCTTTCTCAGCGTCATCCTCGTAACCCTGGTTTTCCGTGGTGTATCGGCGCTCAACTTCGACGTCTTCACCATGTCGATCCCGGCTCAGGGCTCGCGCGGTGGCTTGATCAACGCAATCTACGGCACTGTGCTGGTCACGGGCTGCGCCATCCTGATCGCCGCGCCGATCGGCATTCTCGCAGGAACCTATCTGGTGGAATATGCCAACGGCTCCAAGATTGCCGAGGCAGCCAAATTCCTCAACGACATCTTGCTGTCTGCCCCCTCGATCATCGTCGGCGTGTTCGTCTACGGCGCCGTCGTCGTGCCCATGCATGGCAACTCCGCCATTGCCGGCATCCTGGCACTGGCGCTGATCGCTCTTCCGGTCGTCAACCGCACGACGCAGGACATGCTGTTGCTCGTGCCAAATGCGCTTCGTGAGGCGACTGCCGCGCTTGGCGCGCCGCGCTGGAAGTCCATGATGATGGTGATCTACCGTTCTGCCTGGACGGGTATCCTCACCGGCATCCTGCTGGCCGTCGCCCGTATCAGCGGCGAAACCGCGCCGCTTCTCTTCACCGCCGGCTACAGCAAATTTATGAATGCGGGCCTAACCGGTCCAATCGCCACGCTGCCGGTTGCCATCAACACGCTTGCAGCCGATCCTGGCGAGGATCTGAAGCAACTGGCCTGGGCCGGCGCGCTGATCATCACCGTTGCCATTCTTGCCCTCAATGTCCTTGCCCGTGTCCTGAGTGGGCGCCGTCAGTGACGCAGCCGTCGAACGATAGGAATGAGACCATGAACATGAGCGACAGCAATTTCCAGAGCGTCAACGCACAGACGGGGAAGGACGCCGCTTCCCAGTCGGATCTCGGCCTTGCGAAACTTGAGGTGAAGAACCTCGACTTCACCTATCAGAACGGTCATCGCGTTCTGAAGAGCGTGAATATGAACATCCGCAAGAATGCGGTCACCGCCTTCATCGGTCCCTCGGGTTGCGGTAAGTCGACGCTGCTGCGCACCTTCAACCGCATGTACGATCTTTATCCGGGCCAGACGGTTTCGGGCGAGATCCTGCTGGATGGCCGCAACATTCTCACCAAGGACGTCGATCTCAACGATCTTCGCGCCAAGGTCGGCATGGTGTTCCAGAAGCCTACGCCGTTCCCGATGTCGATCTATGAGAATGTCGCTTTCGGCATCCGTCTCTATGAGAAGATCTCGAAGGCGGAAATGGATGTTCGCGTCGAAGCGGCGCTGACGGAAACTGCGCTGTGGAGCGAAGTGAAGGAAAAGCTGCACCAGAGCGGTCTCGGCCTTTCCGGTGGTCAGCAACAGCGTCTCTGCATCGCTCGCGCCATCGCGGTCAAGCCGTCCGTGCTGCTGCTCGACGAGCCGACGTCGGCCCTCGATCCCATTTCGACCGCCAAGGTCGAGGAACTGGTGTCGCAGCTGAAGGGCGAATTCACAATCGTCATCGTGACGCACAACATGCAGCAGGCCAGTCGCATCTCCGACAGCACCGCCTTTATGTATCTCGGCGAGCTGATCGAATATGGTGCGACCGAACAGATCTTCCAGGCGCCGAAGGTGAAGCGCACGGAAGATTACATCACCGGTCGTTACGGCTGACACGGTTCGGGTATTCCCAAAATCGACCATTTGCGATGGCGCGCTGATCAGGCGTGCCATTTTGCGTTCGGAAGCAACCATGGCGAATCTTGCCAATCGCCGCCACATTGCCCCGCAGTCAGCAAAAGGGGGCTTCGCAAGGCGATAGGCTCGACAAGGGGCGTTTCATCAGGCCGCGGCATAAGAGGGCCGGGGCCTTTGCTCCGACCACTCGCAAAGGGTGAACCGGCCAAGTGCCTAAGAACGTCCGGTCACATTCACGCGAGCGTGCCCATACGTCGCAGAGCGTGGATCTGGTCTTCCAGCGTCGGCACCAACTCGCCGATATCCGTCTTCGGCGGCGCATCCTCAGCCTTGGCGGTCTCCGTCTCACCGAAGGCGATGGTGCAATTGCGCCCCGCATGTTTTGCGGCGTAAAGGGCACGGTCGGCCGAAGACACCAGCCGGTCCCAGCTGACCTTGTCGCGCGGCATGATCGCCACGCCGATGCTGACGGTTGCTGCCACCAAGGAGCGACCGACGAGTAGTGGAGCGCGACAGAAATCAGCGCGGATGGTTTCGGCCAGCGCCTCGGCTTCCGCCTGATCGCCCACCGGCACGAAAGCGACGAACTCTTCGCCACCCATGCGGCCGAACGCGCCGTTGCGCGGCACGAATAGACGAGCGATACGGGCGAATTCGATGAGGACGGCGTCGCCGGTCTGGTGCCCGTAGCGGTCATTGATCGATTTGAAATGGTCGAGATCGAACAATAGGGCGGCAAGTTTCTGCGGCGGCCTTTGTTCGTCTCCGGCCAGGATTTCGTAGCTGTCCTGCAGGCCGCGGCGGTTGAGAACGCCTGTCAACGCGTCCGTGACGGAGATCGCCCGCCAGCGCCGCTCGGAGCGTTCCATCAACAGCTTTCCGTTCAGAACGATGGCGGCGATGACGAGCAGCCCGTAGCCGAGTGCCGCGTAGCCGCGATAGATTTGCGCCTCTTCCAGCGCAGGCGCCCGCAACGACATCCAAAGCGCCGAAATGAAGCAGAAGGAAGCCAGCGTCATGAAGATAACGCCAAGCTGGCCACGCGCAGGCTCGTGCCTGCCCTCGCGCGGACGCACGGCAAAGGCAAGCAGGCTGGCGCCGACGGCGCCCGCAAGATCGTAGAGGATGACGCGATTGACGAAGTTTTCGGTGACCCAGGGCAGGTTCACGCCAACCAGCCAAATCGCCGGCGGCAGCAGCGCCGACCATTGGAGTTTGCGCTTGTCCATCCACCGGAACCCGGCGATCCAGGCGCTTTCACCCATCAGGGCGATCGCATTGCCGATCTTGATGGACAACATATCCGGAACAAAGCCGCGAGCCGCCACCATCGCAAACCCGATGGCACTGACGGCAAAGCCCATCGCCCACATCAGATAGGCGGGCGACTGGCGATCGTGACGCCAGGCAAGGAGGAGTACGGTTGCCAGGGTGATGGCCTCCGAGCACCAGATGCTTAGCCCTGTGGTCATGTTCAGCACGATCTGTGTTCTCTCCCTTTCCCCCAAGGCAGCAGCGGCGGCGCCGGAGGCGCTATTTTCCCGCCGGCGCCCATCCTTGCTGAATAAGGTGGCAAGTTCCTTAAATGACTTGGTAAATTTTACCTGCGTCTCACGTTGGCATCGTATCGCAGCGGACCTTTATGTTTCCTTCACTTTACGGCCGGGAAAACCGGTGGGTTGTGCAAGACGCCGCGCCTACACGATTGGCATTGCGAAAGTCGCGTTTAGAAATCCTTTGTCAACGCTTCTTGGGGCATTACTGCTTTTTGAGGTTATGCTTTCGTGCGTCTTGAAGTGCAGGGCAGGGACACTCTATGTAGGGGTAAAGGATTTTTACTCGATTCCCGGCGTTTTCGTCGCCGGGGCAAGCTTGGTAAAGGACGCACATGAGAAATCCAGTCGATACAGCTATGGCTCTGGTGCCGATGGTTGTTGAGCAGACCAACCGTGGGGAACGGTCCTACGACATCTATTCCCGCCTGCTGAAGGAACGCATCATTTTCCTCACGGGACCGGTTGAGGACCATATGGCGACGTTGGTGTGCGCCCAGCTTCTCTTCCTCGAGGCTGAAAACCCGAAGAAGGAAATCGCACTCTATATCAATTCGCCGGGCGGCGTCGTTACTGCCGGCATGGCGATCTATGATACGATGCAGTTCATCAAGCCGGCCGTTTCGACGCTGTGCATCGGCCAGGCCGCATCGATGGGCTCGCTGCTGCTCGCCGCCGGCGACAAGGACATGCGTTTCGCTACGCCGAACTCGCGTATCATGGTTCACCAGCCTTCGGGCGGTTTCCAGGGCCAGGCTTCGGATATCGAACGTCATGCGCGCGATATCATCAAGATGAAGCGCCGCCTGAACGAAGTTTACGTCAAGCATTGCGGTCGCACCTATGAAGAAGTCGAGCAGACGCTCGATCGTGACCATTTCATGTCCTCGGACGAGGCCAAAGAATGGGGTCTGATCGACAAGGTGCTGACCTCGCGTACCGAAATAGAAGGTGAAAGCGCCTCGTAACTTATCCACGGGGCGGTGACTTCTACGCCACAGTTCTATCCCATTTGTGATCGAATAGGGGTTTAATGTGGAACGGAACGCGGTAATAGTAAGCATTAATGCCATGTAGCGTTTTTGTGACATGGCATTCGGCATTCGAAGGGGAATCGTTGCCACGCAATTCCTGTTTCCGGAATTGCGTTCAGTACCCCGAAGGGCGCCGCGATCTGCCAGTAAGCGAGGGGCAGGTCCGGCGGGCGCATTGAGTGGACCGCGATTCCAATTTTGGAATTGGCGGCGTGCTGGAAGGAAAGTGATATGAGCAAAGTCAGCGGCAGCAACGGCGGCGACTCGAAGAACACGCTTTATTGTTCGTTCTGCGGTAAGAGCCAGCATGAAGTCCGCAAATTGATTGCCGGGCCGACCGTCTTCATCTGCGATGAGTGCGTTGAGCTATGCATGGACATCATCCGCGAGGAAAACAAATCCTCGATGGTGAAGTCGCGTGACGGAGTTCCGACACCGCAGGATATCATCAAGGTTCTTGACGAATATGTCATCGGCCAGCGTCAGGCGAAGAAGATCCTGTCCGTTGCCGTCCATAACCATTACAAGCGCCTCGCTCACGCGTCGAAGAACGGCGATGTCGAGTTGGCGAAGTCGAACATCATGCTCGTCGGCCCGACCGGCTGCGGCAAGACCTATCTCGCGCAGACGCTCGCCCGCATCATCGACGTGCCCTTCACGATGGCCGATGCCACGACGCTGACCGAAGCCGGTTACGTCGGTGAAGACGTCGAAAACATCATTCTGAAGCTGCTCCAGGCTGCTGACTACAATGTCGAGCGTGCGCAGCGCGGCATCGTCTACATCGACGAAGTCGACAAGATTTCGCGCAAGTCGGACAATCCGTCGATCACGCGCGACGTCTCGGGCGAGGGCGTGCAGCAGGCGCTTCTGAAGATCATGGAAGGCACGGTGGCTTCGGTTCCCCCGCAGGGTGGCCGCAAGCATCCGCAGCAGGAATTCCTGCAGGTGGACACCACCAACATCCTCTTCATCTGCGGCGGCGCCTTCGCAGGCCTCGACAAGATCATCTCGGCTCGCGGTGAAAAGACCTCGATCGGCTTCGGCGCCACGGTCAAGGCGCCGGACGACCGTCGTGTCGGCGAAGTGCTGCGCGAGCTGGAGCCGGAAGATCTGGTGAAGTTCGGCCTCATCCCGGAATTCATCGGCCGTCTGCCCGTTCTGGCAACGCTGGAAGACCTGGATGCGGATGCGCTGATCCAGATCCTGTCCGAGCCGAAGAACGCGCTCGTCAAGCAGTATCAGCGCCTGTTCGAGATGGAAGACGTCGAGCTGACCTTCCACGAGGACGCACTGCGCGAGATTGCCCGCCGTGCGATCGTCCGCAAGACGGGTGCCCGCGGTCTGCGCTCGATCATGGAAAAGATCCTTCTCGACACCATGTTCGAGCTGCCGGCGCTGGAAGGCGTACGCGAGGTCGTCATTTCCGAGGAAGTGGTTCGCGGCTCTGCCCGTCCGCTCTACATCTATGCCGATCGGCAGGAAGAAAAGGCCAACGCAACGGCCTGATGTCTGCATCAGCGATCACGAATCGAGGGGCTCGTCACTGACGGGCCCCTTTCCGTTTGAAAAGTCGCGCCGTTTGCTGATAAAGTCTTGGATAAGCTTATGGGAACGCAGTCGAAACCGGTTGTTAAGATCTCCCGCTGCGGCCATGATGGCATGATTCTGGAGTATCCGACGGATAGGGCTCAAGTCCGGCGTTTTATCTTCGGATTTAGCTCCGCCAGCCGTGTTCGAGTTGCTGGGCTTTGGTGTTCTTGTTGTTGCGTTCGTCCTCGTGAATCCGCGGTCCGCTGTCTAACGACAGTGCGTCTTGCATGACTTGAAATAGGTAATGTGAAGCTCCACTTGTTTACCAAGTGAGAGAGCCGGCTAATCCTCCCCAGCCGGCAGAGAGCCCGGAAACGGGACGACGGAAAGGAAATACTATGACTAAGAAAACGTCTGCGGCACATGAGAGCATTGCCTATCCGGTATTGCCGTTGCGCGACATCGTGGTCTTCCCCCACATGATCGTGCCGCTGTTCGTCGGACGGGAGAAATCCATTCGTGCGCTGGAAGAGGTCATGGGTTCCGACAAGCAGATCATGCTCGTCACCCAGATCAATGCCAGCGATGACGATCCCGCGCCGGATGCAATCCACAAGGTCGGCACTGTTGCCAATGTCCTGCAGCTTCTGAAGCTGCCCGACGGCACCGTCAAAGTGCTGGTCGAAGGCCGTGCGCGCGCAGAGATCGACGAATATACCGCCCGCGAGGATTTCTACGAGGCCCTCGGTCATACCTTGAACGAGCCGGAAGAAGATCAGGTCGAGTTGGAGGCGTTGAGCCGCTCGGTCGTTTCCGAATTCGAGAGCTATGTGAAGCTCAACAAGAAGATCTCTCCGGAAGTGGTGGGTGCCGCCAGCCAGATCGATGATTACTCCAAGCTCGCCGACACTGTCGCTTCGCATCTGTCGATCAAGATCACCGAGAAGCAGGAAATGCTGGAAACAACCAGCGTCAAGGGCCGCCTCGAAAAGGCGCTCGGCTTCATGGAAGGCGAGATTTCGGTTTTGCAGGTCGAAAAGCGCATCCGCTCGCGCGTCAAGCGCCAGATGGAGAAGACCCAGCGCGAATACTACCTGAATGAGCAGATGAAGGCGATCCAGAAGGAACTCGGCGACGGCGACGAAGGCCGCGACGAAATGGCCGAACTGGAAGAGCGCATCTCCAAGACCAAGCTGTCGAAGGAAGCCAAGGAAAAGGCCGATGCCGAGCTGAAAAAGCTCCGTCAGATGAGCCCGATGTCGGCTGAAGCGACGGTCGTTCGCAACTATCTCGATTGGCTGCTGGGTATCCCGTGGCAGAAGAAGTCGAAGATCAAGACCGATCTGAACAATGCCGAGAAGATCCTTGAAGCCGATCATTTCGGTCTGGACAAGGTCAAGGAGCGCATCGTCGAATATCTGGCCGTCCAGGCGCGTGCGACCAAGATCAAAGGTCCGATCCTGTGCCTCGTTGGCCCTCCGGGTGTCGGCAAGACCTCGCTCGCCCAGTCGATCGCCAAGGCGACCGGCCGTGAGTATGTCCGCATGGCGCTCGGCGGCGTTCGCGACGAAGCCGAAATCCGCGGTCACCGCCGCACCTATATCGGCTCGATGCCCGGCAAGGTCATCCAGTCGATGAAGAAGGCCAAGAAGTCCAACCCGCTGTTCCTGCTCGACGAAATCGACAAGCTCGGCATGGACTATCGCGGCGACCCGTCTTCGGCTCTGCTTGAGGTGCTGGATCCGGCCCAGAACTCGACCTTCATGGATCACTACCTGGAAGTCGAATACGACCTGTCGGACGTGATGTTCATCACGACGGCGAACACGCTGAATATCCCTGCGCCGCTGATGGACCGCATGGAGATTATCCGTATCGCCGGCTATACCGAAGACGAAAAGCGCGAAATCGCCAAGCGGCACCTGCTGCCGAAGGCTATCAAGGAGCATGCATTGCAGCCGAGCGAGTTCTCGGTCAGCGACGAGGCTCTCATGGTCGTCATTGAGCAGTACACCCGCGAAGCCGGTGTCCGTAACTTCGAGCGTGAACTGATGAAGCTCGCACGCAAGGCGGTTACCGAGATCATCAAGGGCAAGACCAAGTCGGTCACCGTGACTGCCGAGAACGTTCCCGACTATCTCGGCGTGCCGCGCTACCGCCATGGCGAAGCCGAACGCGAAGATCAGGTCGGTGTTGTCACCGGTCTCGCCTGGACTGAAGTCGGCGGCGTGCTGCTGACGATCGAAGGCGTGATGATGCCGGGCAAGGGCCGCATGACGGTTACCGGCAACCTGAAGGAAGTCATGAAGGAATCGATTTCGGCAGCGGCCTCTTATGTCCGCTCGCGCGCTGTCGATTTCGGCATCGAACCGCCGCGCTTCGACAAGAGCGACATTCACGTGCACCTGCCGGAAGGCGCAACGCCGAAGGACGGTCCGTCGGCCGGCGTCGCCATGGCAACCGCGATCGTCTCGATCATGACCGGCATCCCGGTTTCCAAGGATGTGGCCATGACCGGTGAAATCACGCTGCGCGGCCGCGTGCTGCCGATCGGCGGCCTGAAGGAAAAGCTGCTCGCAGCAATGCGCGGCGGCATCAAGAAGGTGCTGATCCCGGAAGAGAACGCCAAGGATCTGGCGGAGATTCCGGACAACGTGAAGAACAGCATGGAGATCATCCCGGTCTCGCGTATGGGTGAGGTGATTAAGCACGCACTCGTCCGCCGGCCGGAGCCGATCGAATGGGATGGTACCGTCGAAACGCCCGTGATCGCAACGGTCGAAGGTGTCGACGACGTGGGTGCGTCGATCGCACATTGAGGCTCTTCGCCTCAATTCTGTCGAATTGCCAGAAATGGAGAAAAGACCGGCATTTTTGCCGGTCTTTTTTTGTGAAAAGCGTCCGGAAACGCTTGCTTTTCCTTGGTTCGCAGGGTTTTTGGGGTTGCGGCGGGTAAGAGCATTCCTATTTGCACCCCGCTTACTGATAAGTCGTTTCATACCAGAGAAAGGGGTGGAAACATGAACAAGAATGAGCTCGTGTCCGCAGTGGCCGAGAAGGCCGGTATCACGAAGGCTGACGCTGCTTCCGCTGTTGACGCTGTTTTCGAGACCGTCCAGGCTGAACTGAAGAAGGGCGGCGACATTCGCCTCGCTGGTTTCGGCAGCTTCACTGTTTCTCACCGCGCAGCCACGAAGGGCCGCAACCCGTCCACGGGTGCTGAGGTCGACATCGCTGCTCGCAATGTGCCGAAGTTCACGCCCGGCAAGGGCCTGAAGGACGCGGTCAACAGCTGATTTCGTTTTCACCCGCCGCGAGGTGTTAGCCATGCGGTTGGAGAACATTGAGGGCCCGCTTTGCGGGCCCTTTTTTCGTTCCGGGACAACGGGCCTGCTTGTTCATGGACCTTAACCGGCAAGGTAGCTTGCATATGTGAGGTTGCATCGCGCGCCTTCCCTTGCGGAGACTGCTTCCTTGGCTATGTTCGGATCGAGGCTGAAGTCGTTTCAGCCAGATGATTATCAGGACCAGCAAGACATGACCGCATCGCCTTCCTTTCTCGGCTTTCCCGATCGTCTCGTAGATGGCAGCACGCCCCGTGCAGTCCTCTACGGAGCCGGCCACGGCAGCACCTATCCGAACAAGGATAGCAGTGGCTATGCCCTAGCGACCGGCGCCATACGCGCGGCAAGCCAAAGCGAAGCGCCATTGATCGAGCATTGGGATTTCGATCTTGGTGGACCGCTGTTTGATGGAAAGCCCATCTCCTGTGTCGATGCCGGTGATGTCTCCACCATGATGCGCGACAATATCGGCAATCGGGAGCGGATCGAGGCCAAGACGCGTGACGTCCTTGCGCTGCAGGCCGTGCCGATCCTGTTCGGAGGAGATTGCTCCGTAACCATTCCCTTCCTGACTGGCTTTGCCGATCGCGGACCGATCTGGGTCATGCAGATCGATGCGCATATCGATTGGCGCGACGAGGTACAGGGCGAGCGCTACGGCTATTCGAGCCCGATGCGCCGCGCGAGCGAGATGCCGCATGTCGCCGGCATGGTCCAGGTCGGCCTTCGCAGCGTCGGCAGCGCCCGTGTGACCGAAATCGAAGACGCGCGGCGCTATGGCAGCCGCTTCGTGACGGCGCGAGAAATACATGCTCAGGGTGTCGGAGCAGCTCTGCGACATATTCCTGAGGGAGCGCAGGTGGTCGTTACACTCGATTGCGACAGCATCGATCCCTCGATCATGCCTGGTGTAGCGGCGCGCACGCCCGGTGGCCTGACCTATACTGAGATCATCGATTTGATCGCAGGCCTCGGCAGGCGGGCGAAGATCGCTGGCTTCGATCTGGTCGAATTCTACCCGCCGACCGACGTTGACGACTTGTCGGCCAACACCGCCGCGCGCATTCTTACCAACGTGATCGGAACTATCGTCCGGCAGGTTTGACCGGAAATTCTCTTCTGGAGAGAGTAGGGACCGGGCTTGCCCTCGGCCTTTCTCGTTCGCCAAAGCGCGTCGCGATCTCAGAGATTCGCTTCACGTGCTTTGGCTCTTTGATTTTACGCATGTCGTAACCGCAAAACCGCTGCACACTTTGGCGCGACATGCTTTAGGCCGCCGCTTACCAGCGATGGTGAACATGCGGCGCGATCAGCCGCTCATAGATCTCGCGCGTTGCCGCCATGACGTCGGCAGAAAGCGGCGCAAGATCGGCTGCAGCCGCATTGGCTTTGGCCTGCTCGGCATTGCGGGCGCCGGGAATGACGACCGTTACGGCCTCGTTCATCAGGATCCAGCGCAGCGCAAAAGCTGCCATGCTGGCACCGGCCGGAACAAGCTTGCGCACTTCCTCGACCGCCTGCAGACCGACTTCGAACGGAACGCCGGCAAAGGTTTCGCCAACATCAAAGGCCTCGCCGTGGCGGTTGAAGTTGCGATGATCGTCGCTGGCAAATTGGGTGTCGCGGGTGATCTTGCCGGAGAGCAGGCCAGAGGCCAGCGGCACGCGGGCGATGACAGCCACGTTCTTGCGCTTGGCTTCCTTGAAGAAGAGATGATCGGGACGCTGGCGGAAGATGTTGTAGATGATCTGGATGCTGAGCACGCCTGGATATTCGATCGCCTTTAGCGCTTCCTCGACCTTCTCGACGCTGACGCCATATCCCTTGATCTTGCCGGCCTTCTGCAGCTCGTCGAGCCCGGCGAAGACGTCTGGTCGGTAGAGAACTTCGGTCGGCGGGCAGTGAAGCTGCACCAGGTCGAGGCTCTCGACGTCGAGGTTCTTCAGGCTGCGGTCGATGAAGCCTTCGAGATTGGCCTTGGTGTAGCCGTCCGCCACATGCGGGTTGAGCCGGCGACCGGCTTTGGTCGCCACCATCGGGCGCTCGCCGCCGCGCGCCTTCAGCACATCGGCGATGATCCTTTCAGAGCGGCCGTCGCCATAGACATCGGCGGTATCGATGAAGGTCATGCCGGCATCGAGGGCGGCGTTCAGCGCCGCGCGGCCATCGGCCTCGCTGACATCGCCCCATGCGCCGCCGATCTGCCAGGCGCCGAAGCCGACATCCGTCACGGTAAAGGGTGTCCGCCCGAAAGCATGATGTCTCATGAGAAATCTCCTCGTCATAGGTGATGAAAGGTCAGCGCAGTAGCAGCCGCTCGGACCGGCGGCAAGCCGACGAAAGGCGATATCGCATCGCAATCACGTGAGCTTGGAATATGGCAGCTTCCGTCCGCTTACGAAACCATTGGATGAGGCAAGTGACACAGTGTTCTTTGCGCCTCCGCTTCCTTAAAAGAGGAGATCGGATTTCTGACTGCTATCGGAGCCCATGTCCTCTTTCAGCTTCATCCATGCCGCCGATCTTCATCTTGGCAGTCCCTTTCAGGGGCTGGCCCTGAAGGACGCCGCCGTCGCTGCGGTCTTTGTCGAAGCCAGCCGCAAGGCCTTCTCGACGCTGGTGGGGCTGGCCATCGAAAAGCGTGTCGACTTCTTCGTCATCGCCGGCGATGTCTATGACGGCGATTGGAAGGACAACAAGATCGGCCTGTTCTTCAATCGTGAAATGGCGCGGCTGGAGCGGGCCGGTATCCCGGTCTATCTGCTGCGCGGCAATCATGACGCGGCAAGCGTGATCACGAAGACGATCACTTTGCCGGCCAATGTGCACGAGTTTCCGACCGGCAAGCCCGGCAGCGTCAAGCTGGATGCGTTGCTGGTGGCGCTGCATGGCCAGGGCTTCGCAGAGCGCTCGGCCAATGACAATCTGGCGATCTCCTATCCGCCGCCTGTTGCTGGCTGGTTCAATATCGGCGTTCTCCACACCTCGCTCACCGGCCGCGAGCCGCACGCGCCCTATGCCCCGTGCTCGATCGATGACCTGCGCTCGCGCGGCTACGACTATTGGGCGCTCGGCCATGTGCATGACTATGAAGTCGTGGCCAAAGATCCGCTGGTAGTCTTTCCCGGCAATCTGCAGGGCCGCAACATCCGCGAGCGAGGCGCCAAGGGCGCAGTGCTGGTGACGGTCGAAGACGGCAGCATCGAGTATGAGCGGCTGATCGTCGATGAGGCGCGCTTTGCGCAGGTCGATGTCGACGTTGGTCCCGACGACGATCAGGCGGCGATCCTGCGCCATGTCGAGCAGGCGGTGCAGCTGATAGCCGATGACATGGAAGGACGCATGACGGCGCTACGCGTGCGGCTCTCCGGCATCACGCCGCTGCAAGGCGCCATAGCCGCCAACCGCCAGCAGTGGCGCGACGAGGTCGAAGCCGCATGTCATCGCGTGCACGAGGATATCTGGCTCGAAAAGCTGGAGCTGCGGCTGGAGCCGCCGCCGACCTCCCAAGTGGTGGCCGAGGATGCGCTTGATCTCCAACAATTGCTGGCCGAGAATGCTGGAGATGCCGATATCGCGGCGGAGGCAAACCGTTTGGTCAACGAGATCRCGGTACGCCTTCCAGGCGGATTGGGTGCGACGGCGATGCCGCTGGATGACAGCGTGGAGGCCCTGATCGGGGAGGCGCGGCAGTTGCTGCTGTCGCGCGGGCAGGGGGCAGCCTGACATGCGTTTTGATCGTCTCGACATTCTTCGCTACGGTGCGTTGACCGACCGCACGCTCGATTTTCGGGCCGGCGCCAAGCTGCATGTCATCTTCGGCCCGAACGAGGCGGGGAAGTCTTCCGCACTCAGTGCAACTTCCGATCTGCTCTTCGGATTTCCGACGGCGGCCGAGCAAAGCTTTCTGCATGAACCGGGCGCCTTGCGCATCGGTGCAGATATCAGGTCGCGTGACGGCAGCAAGCTGGCTTTTCGCCGCCGTCGCGGCCGCAAGAGCACGCTTCTTGCACCTGACGATAAGGAAACGCCGCTTGCCGAGGATGTCCTTGCGCCGTTCATCGGCAATTTGAGCCGCGATGTCTTCGAGCGCGCCTTCGGCCTTGATTCACAAAGGCTTCGGCAAGGCGCGACGGCCATGCTGCGCAGCGGTGGCGAGATCGGCAGCCTGTTGTTTTCCGCAGCCTCCGGCCTGACCGGCCTTTCGCGGCTGCGTCAGTCGCTGGAAGCGGAGGCCGATGGCATCTACGCCGCCCGCCGCTCGAAGGATCGTGGCTTCTATCAGGCGCTGGATCGCTATGAAGACGCCCGCAAGGCCGAACGCGATCACGAGCTCAAATCGGGCGATTGGAAGAAGCTGCTGGCGGAAGCAGCCGAAATCGAGGCCGAGCTAACGGGATTGCAGGCGGAGCGTCACGAGACACGCCAGGCCCTCGACCGGCTCAACAAGCTGAAGACCTTGCAGCCCTTGCTCGCGGAAATCGATGCGGAGGGGATGGCGCTCGACCAACTGGCCGACCTTTCCACCATTCCTGAAAGTCTCGCCGACAGGCTCGAACAGAGGCTCCGTGACAAGCAGGTGGCCGAGGAAGACATGCGTCGTGCGCGCCAGACGGTCGCTCGCACCGAGGAGGACTTGGCCCGCATGCAGGTCGATGATGCCTTGCTGCAGATATCGGGCGATATTACCCAGCTCTTTGCGGATACCGGCAACTATCGCAGCCAGCGCCATGATTTGCCGCGTGTCGATCAGGAACTGGCGGGCTACGACGCTGCCCTTGCGCAACTGGCCCGTCGGCTGGGCGTCCCCGATGTCGCAAAGCTCGAAGCGTATCAGCCAAGCGATATCGACTTGGCCCGGCTGTCCGAACTGGTGGAGCAAGGCAGGCAGCTCTCGCGCCAGCTGCAAGGGCTTGCCGAGCAGTCGGAGAACGAACGCTCCCAGCTGGCCAAATTGGAAAGAGACAGCTTTGCCGGACGTCCGTTCGATCCGAGGCCCTATAGCGATCAGCTGGATTCATTGGCTGCAGATCTTGCGAGCCTAGCCCGTCTCGACGCTCTGCAGACGCAGATACGCCGCGTCGAGTCGGACCTTGAGGAAGCGGCCGCGCGACTGCTGCCGCCGGTCGGTGACATCTCTGCGCTCTTCGCGGCACCCTTGCCGGAGCCATCAGAGATCGGCAGCCGCCGCGAGACGATCGATGCTGCCCGAACCAGGGTGCGTGAGACCGCGGAAAAGCTACGCGCCTATGATGATCAACTGACGGAGATCGGGCAGGCTTTGGCGGATGCGGAACGCACAGGCCCGGTCGTCACGCGCGAACAAGTGGCGGCTGCGCGTGAAGAGCGCGACAACAGGTGGTCATCTATCCAGGACATGCTGACGGATGGCCGGTCTCCCAGCGCCAAGGTCATCGCCGCGCTAACGGTTGACATCGGCGACGCGGATCGGCTGGCCGACACCGTTCTGAGCGACGCCGATCGCGTTGCCCGCCACGCAGACTATCGTCTGCGCGAAGCGCGACTGCGGCGGGAGCGTGAGGATCTATCCGGCCGACTGCAACAGCATGAGAGGCTCTTGGCGGAGGCCGAGGCATCCTTTGCGGCGCTGTTCGATCCTTGCGGCATTGCCGCACTGGATCCATCGACCATGTTTGAATGGCGTCGTGGCGTCGAAGGACTGTTGCGCCAGCGCAAGGCTCTGCGTGATCTGCTGGACGAGCGCGACGAGAACGCTCTGGCGGAGGAGCGTGTACTGCCCGCCCTGCAGGATATCGTCGAAGCGACTGGCTACAGAAGCGGGCGTCTTCCACCCGTTGCGATGGCCGAAGGTTTGCGCAAGCACCTGCGTCTTGCAGCGGAGCGCTGGAGCGAAAGCCGAACGCGAGAAGGGGAAATCAGTTCGGCGCGCGACCGCTTGGCACGATTTGAAGAGCAGCATCAGATCCTGGAACGGCGGCATGCCGATTGGCGAGAACTGTTTGTCAAGGCTCTGGTTCCTCTCGATCTGCCTGGGGATGCGACGCTAGAAATGGCGGCCGTCGCCCTGAAGGCATGGGAAGAGCTGCCTGACGCTCTGGCGGAGCGTGACAACAGGTTGCGTCGCGTCAGCGGCATGCGACGTGACATGGCGGATTTCGAGCGGCGGCTCGCGACGCTTGTGGCCATCTCCGGCTACGAACTGGAACACCTGCCGCCGGATGCCGCAGCCGAAGCGCTGCACAGCCGCGCCAATGCCATGCGCGGCGAGTTGAAAAAGCGCGAGGGCCTTGAGGAGGATCGGCAGCGGGCAGAGGGGTTACTCGCCCGTCATGAGGAGGCGCTTACGGCAATAGCGAGCGACCTCGATGAGTTGACCGCCGGCTTGCCAGGCGCCGCGGATCTATCGGCGCTGCTGTCACGTCTGCGGGAGCGTACCCGCCTAAACGCACGTCTGCTGGAAAGCCGCAACCGCTTTCGTCAGCAGGCCGAGGGGCGGGCGGAGGATGAGCTTCGGCGTCAGCTTCATGATTTCGAGCGCATTGCGGCCGATCTCGAAATCGAGCGATTGACCGAAGAAGATCAGCGGCAATTCACACGGCACGGCGAGCTTTCGGCTCGATTGGCGGAAAATCGGCGGCAGCAACAGGCGCTCGAAACCGGTGCCAGTGCCGAATATGCGGTTTTCGAAAAGCTCTCGGCTGAGCAGGAAGCCAAGGACCTCGCGCGGCAATGGGTGGTCCTGAAGCTTGCAGCGCGAATGCTGGCAGGCTCGATGGAATCCTATCGGGAAAAACAGGCAGACCCGGTCATCAAACGCGCTGGCGAATTGTTTTCGCAACTCACCGGAAACCGCTTCTTGCGTCTTGTTGAGGCGCAAGACGAAAGCGACACGTTGCAGCTGCTGGCGGAGCGCGTGGGTGGAGAGCGCGTGCCGCTTGGCGGCTTGAGCGAGGGCACCGGCGACCAGCTCTATCTCGCCCTGCGGCTGGCTTTCCTGGAAGATTACTCCAGCCGCAACGAGCCGGCTCCGCTGATCGTCGACGACATCTTCCAGACATTCGACGACGAGCGGGCAAGCGCTGGCCTGAAGGTGCTGGCAACCACGGCCGAACGCTTCCAGACGATCCTTTTCACGCACGAGATGAGCGTCGTAGAGATCGCTCAGCGCGAAATCGGCGGTGATCTGGACCTGATCAGACTGTGAGCCGAGAAGCCGGTTATCCGGTCCGCTATGACATCGACGGAATGAACAACCGCGTCGGGATCACGATCCTCGGATCTGATTTGTCCCGGCCATAGGCGGGATGAGTGCTTTATCGGCGAAATTCTGCGTCGCGTGTAGGACCGCGCCGGATCGGGGTCGCGCATCCACGCGATGGACGGCAGGGCGAAGTCATCGATAGCTTAAACGGGGTGTCGCCGTTTCTCTCGGAAATAATGCCGATGGCAAGATCAACGGCAGGAACTTCGCGGGCGTTGCCGGGGCCAACATAAATATTCGGTGCCATAGACCGCGCACTAGCGATAATTTGATCGCGAAGTTCTTCGACACTCTGAGACTTCTGCTCAGCGTGAAATCCAAGAACACGCCTTAAACTGACAAGCACTATGCGTTCCGTCTTCAATTCAACTGGAGGATGATTCTCTCATGTCACGAATCGCTTGCGAATCCTTTTTATCAATAAAATTGACGAAAGTTCAAAATAAATCAAATTTAGTGATCAATCGGAATCGGTATGACCTGATTCATTGCCGCTGCGAGGCCGGGAAGCATTACATCACTTCGCCCGTATAGCTCTTGGGAGCCGCCGTCTGTTCGTCCGGTCATGTAATTGCGCGCATCTTCCGGCACATGGTCACGACGGCAAAGTTCCTCGAACAGATGACGCCAGCCGTGATTCGGGGAGAGTTCGGGTCGCTTTTCGAATGGGATTAGGCCGCGAACCCATGTGCTAATGCGGGGTTGAATAAGAACTGCGTCTTTTGTGTCGCCCTAAACAGGCGTCCTAACTTCGCGGCCTTCACGAAATTGAGCAAGCCCTCATCAACAAGAGCCTTGTGAACCGGGATTCGGCGTTCGCTACCGGCAGTCTTCAACGAGCGAGCGCCTACAGTCGTGACCTTCCAAAACCATTGGTCATCTACTTCGAAAAAGTCTCCTTTTCGGAGGTTTCCAGCTTCGCTAACGCGCATACCTGAATAAGCGCAAAGCCAAGGTATCCACCGGAACATCGCTTTTTCTTCTTTCCGGGCCGCAGCCAGGACGAGCTTCGCCTCATCCATGGTGAAAGCGCGGAGATATGAAGGAAGCGTTGTGTAGTCTGGAGCCTTAATACCGTTCAGTGGATTGCCAGCCGGACAGAAGTTTGCAGGGTCGTTCTGACGGCCCCAATTCATAACCGTGCGGACGTTTTGAAGCATCGCTTTCAAAGTGCGGTTGCTGAGTTCGCCTGCGTCCTGCAATGATTCGATCCAACCTTTGCCCTCTGCCGCCGTTACCGTCAGGGAATTCTTACTCTTTCGCCACTCAGCAAAAGCGGCGCAGTGGTCGCAATATTTTTTCGCTGTTCGCGCAGGCAGGGGCTTTGTGTTCTTGCCCCGCGCTCGCCGCTTCACCTCGTTGTCAACGATGGCGTCAAAGGTGATCGGCTCTGGTTCGTCATTATTTACAGGTGCGGCTTCGGCGAGCAGTGGATGAGTCGGCTTGCCAGTGAAGTCGCCTTCATTCCGTTCTTCGTCACGGGTCATAGCCTCAAAGGTCGTCACGCATAGCGCCTGCGCTAAAGCACGCCATTTGTCGGTGCCCATGATCGCATCTGTATTCCCAGCGAGTCGAGCGCGTTCGACACGTTCCCCGACAAGATCATGCAGTTCTTCGTCAGTCAGCTTGCCCGCGAATCCGTCGCGGTAGCGGGCGGCATCGTCCGAATCAACACCCCATCGTGCATAGTTCGGATCTGTTCGCCGAATCTCCGCATCAAAGTCGATCTGACTTTGATAGTCGCGAACCGCGATTTGCTGGACGGTGAGCGGGTGGGGAGCGACCTTCGCTTGCTGCCCGGTTGCGGCTTCATATCTCTGACGAGCGATGCCGATTCGCCGCTGGAGAGCGGCAACCGCTGCTGCATGGTTTCGAAGGGCGGTGCGACGGTCGCCGCCTAACTGGATTTCCAGTTCCGCGCGATTGTCGAGGTATGGCCGAAGTTGCGGAGGGATGACGATGCGGGCTGAATAGCGCCCGTTGCGTTCTTTCCAATGTTGCGGCTTACCAGCCACGTTAAACCCATTTAGTGACGTGATTTGTGACGTCAGTATGGGTAAAAAGCCTTACAGCGCAAGGATTTCTAACGATTTCAATGGGATGGAATGGTGGGCGATGAGAGACTCGAACTCCCGACATCCTCGGTGTAAACGAGGCGCTCTACCAACTGAGCTAATCGCCCTTCTGCGAAGCGGGTCATTGGCCCGCCGCGTTCGGTGGCCGTGATCTATGCGGAACGGGGAGAAACCGCAAGAGTGTTTGTGAAGTTTTTTTGTTTTTTTTGATTTTTGCACATCTCCTGTCTCCGTCATCCATGTGGAACGATCCGGAGGTCGGGCAATAAACCCGATCATATCAGGCGAGGGTGAAATGCGTCCTGCGGGAAGCTGCCATGCCAATTCGCCGGAACGGAAAACTCCAAACGGGATTGTCCAAAACAATTCACGTTCTGTCATCGATTTGTATTCAAACCTGCTTGACACCCAAACACGAACCCCGTAGTTAGCCGCTCATCGAACGGCGAGGGCCGCTTTGATGGGTGCGAAAGCAGCCGGAATACTTGAAATGAAGTGCGGGTGTAGCTCAGTCGGTTAGAGTGCCGGCCTGTCACGCCGGAGGTCGCGGGTTCGAGCCCCGTCACTCGCGCCATTTTCAAGCAAGGTTCCGGATATTGCACTCGGTTGAGAGACCAAACAATGCGCGGGTGTAGCTCAGTCGGTTAGAGTGCCGGCCTGTCACGCCGGAGGTCGCGGGTTCGAGCCCCGTCACTCGCGCCA
The DNA here is from genome assembly GCF_047445805.1 of Rhizobium sp. BR 314. Classification (NCBI taxonomy): domain Bacteria; kingdom Pseudomonadati; phylum Pseudomonadota; class Alphaproteobacteria; order Hyphomicrobiales; family Rhizobiaceae; genus Rhizobium; species Rhizobium sp. BR 314. Next base: position 411,027 of record NZ_JARWLA010000002.1, read on the forward strand.
TTCTTCGCAAGCCATTACAATCAAACGCCAATTTATTGCGCTTGCGAAAGAGCGGTTCGGCCGTTGCGCCGATTTGTCGCGATGCCGTCGCAACATATTGATATCTACCGCTCGACAGTACTCCGGACGACAGATTCAAAAGGCTTGCGCCCGCGCGCCGGCTGCGCTAACCACGGCTTTGTTGCAACGCTCTTTCGCTTGCTGGGCATTTGCTCAGATGCGCCGCCTCGGCGCTGATCGCAAGCAGGGATGGACATGATGACTGGACTGCTCAGTTCCTATATTCCGATAGCGATTTTCATTGGTATTGCCTTGGTGATTGGCCTGGCGTTGTTGATCACGCCGTTTGCCGTCGCCTTCAAGGCCCCTGACTCGGAAAAGCTGTCGGCCTATGAATGCGGTTTCAACGCATTCGATGACGCCCGCATGAAGTTCGATATCCGCTTCTACCTGGTATCGATTCTCTTCATCATCTTCGATCTCGAAGTCGCCTTTCTCTTTCCGTGGGCCGTATCCTTCGGCGCGATCGGCTGGTTCGGCTTCTGGTCCATGATGGTGTTTCTCGCGGTGCTGACCATCGGCTTTATTTATGAATGGAAGAAGGGAGCCCTGGAATGGGAGTAGCCCCAAGCAACACGACGCTTGTTGCGCCGCAGCCGAAGGGGATCATCGATCCCGCGACCGGCCGTCCGGTTGGCAGCAACGATCCGTTCTTCGGCGAGATCAACAATGAGCTCGCCGACAAGGGTTTTCTGGTCACCTCCACCGATGAGCTGATCAACTGGGCTCGTACCGGCTCGCTGATGTGGATGACCTTCGGTCTTGCCTGCTGCGCTGTCGAGATGATGCAGGTTTCCATGCCGCGCTACGACGTCGAGCGTTTTGGCTTTGCGCCACGCGCTTCGCCGCGCCAGTCCGACGTCATGATCGTTGCCGGCACGCTGACCAACAAGATGGCGCCTGCGCTCCGCAAGGTCTATGACCAGATGCCCGAGCCGCGTTACGTCATCTCGATGGGCTCCTGCGCCAATGGCGGCGGCTACTATCACTATTCCTATTCTGTCGTGCGCGGATGCGACCGCGTCGTGCCGATCGACATTTATATCCCGGGCTGTCCTCCCACGGCCGAAGCGCTGCTTTACGGCGTGCTTCTGCTGCAGAAGAAGATCCGGCGCACCGGCACGATCGAACGGTAAGGCAGGGGACAAGGTATCATGAGTGAAGCCCTGAACGAGCTCTCCGCCTATCTCACGGAAGTCCGCCGCGCCCTGATTTCGTCGAGCGAGATCAAGTATGGCGAACTGACCGTGACGACGACGACCGAAAACGTAATCGCACTGCTGACCTTCCTGCGTGACGATGCCAAGTGCGGCTTCGTCAACATGACGGACATTTGTGGTGTCGACTGGCCGCAGCGCGCCGAGCGTTTCGACGTTGTCTACCATCTGCTGTCGCCCAAGAAGAATGTCCGCATCCGCGTCAAGGTGCCGGTCGGCGAAGATCAGCCTGTTCCTTCCGCCTGCGGCATCTATCCGGGAGCAGACTGGTTCGAGCGCGAGACCTGGGACATGTACGGTGTTCTCTTCACCGGCCATCCCGATCTGCGCCGCCTGCTGACCGACTACGGTTTCGAAGGCCATCCGCTGCGCAAGGACTTCCCGACGACCGGTTTCGTCGAGGTTCGCTATGACGACGCCGCCAAGCGCGTGGTTTACGAGCCGGTGGAACTGAAGCAGGAATTCCGCAACTTCGACTTCCTGTCGCCGTGGGAGGGCACCGATTACGTGCTCCCGGGTGACGAGAAGGCGAAGGCCTGATTGTTGGCGTGTGGCAGGCCTCGGCCTGCCAATCTCTGAAATTCTGAAAACGCGAGCATCGCCGCCATGACAGAACATAACGTTCGCAACTTCAACATCAATTTCGGCCCGCAGCATCCGGCTGCGCACGGCGTTTTGCGTCTTGTCCTCGAATTGGACGGCGAAATTGTGGAACGTGTCGATCCCCATATCGGCCTGCTGCATCGCGGCACTGAAAAGCTGATCGAGACGAAGACCTATCTTCAGGCCGTTCCTTACTTCGATCGTCTCGACTATGTCGCGCCGATGAACCAGGAACATGCCTATGCGCTGGCGGTCGAGAAGCTGCTGGGCATCGATATCCCGATCCGTGGCCAGCTCATCCGCGTGCTCTATTCGGAAATCGGCCGTATCCTGTCGCATCTTCTGAACGTCACGACGCAGGCCATGGACGTCGGTGCACTGACGCCGCCGCTCTGGGGCTTTGAAGAGCGTGAAAAGCTGATGGTGTTCTATGAGCGCGCCTCCGGCTCGCGCATGCACGCAGCCTATGTCCGTCCGGGCGGCGTTCACCAGGATCTTCCCGAGAAGCTCGTGCAGGACATCGGCGACTGGTGCGATCCCTTCCTGAAGGCGCTCGACGATATCGACGATCTTCTGACCGGCAACCGCATCTTCAAGCAGCGTAACGTCGATATCGGTGTGGTCTCGCTGGAAGACTGTTGGGCCTGGGGCTTCTCCGGCGTCATGGTTCGCGGCTCGGGCGCTGCCTGGGATCTGCGCAAGGCGCAGCCCTACGAATGCTATTCCGATCTCGAGTTCGACATTCCGATCGGTAAGAACGGCGACTGCTACGACCGTTACCTCATCCGCATGATCGAGATGCGCGAGTCCGTCCGCATTATGAAGCAGTGCGTCAATCGCCTGCTCGGCGATGCCAAGACCGGACCGGTTTCTTCGCTCGACGGTAAGGTCGTCCCGCCGAAGCGTGGTGAGATGAAGCGCTCGATGGAAGCGCTGATCCACCATTTCAAGCTCTACACCGAAGGCTATCACGTGCCGGCCGGCGAGGTTTATGCAGCCGTCGAAGCGCCGAAGGGCGAGTTCGGCGTCTATCTCGTCTCCGACGGTTCCAACAAGCCTTACCGCTGCAAGATCCGTGCGCCGGGCTATGCGCATCTGCAGGCCATGGACTTCATGTGCCGCGGCCATCAGCTCGCCGACGTCGCTGCGGTCCTCGGTTCGCTCGATATCGTCTTCGGTGAGGTGGATCGTTGATGCGAGCCTGGCAGGTGATCATTCCGGCGCTTCTGGTCGCAGGCGGTGTCTCCGCACAGCAGGCCGGCAAGACGCAGAGCCTGCCGAGCATCAATCTGCAGGGTTCGAATGCGAAGAGCACGAATCCCACGAAGGGTGCAAATGAGGGTACGCAGAGTAGTGGTTCGACAATGGCGGATCTTCTCTCGCGCGGTTATCAGATCAAGGCCGCCGTGCCGAATGGCGGCAAGTTTGTTGTGTTTATGCAGAAAGACCAGTCGGCCTATGCCTGCGAATTCTCGTCTCTGACGAATACGCGGTGTGGGTCCTTAAACTGAGATAAGGCGTGAAAGATGTCCGTTCGTCGACTAGCCGAAGATCAATTCCAGCCTGCCGCCTTCGCTTTCAATGCGGAGAATACGGTCTGGGCTGAAAAGACGATCAAGAAATACCCCGAGGGCCGTCAGCAGTCAGCGATCATCCCGTTGATGATGCGGGCGCAGGAGCAGGAGGGTTGGGTTACTAGGGCAGCGATCGAAAAGATCGCCGACATGCTGGATATGGCCTATATCCGTGCGCTCGAAGTTGCGACCTTCTACACGCAGTTCCAGCTGAATCCGGTCGGTACGCGTGCACACGTTCAGGTTTGCGGCACCACTCCTTGCATGCTGCGCGGTGCCGAAGGGCTGATCAAGGTCTGCAGGAGCCGGATCCACGATCACGCTTTCGAACGCAACGCCGACGGCACGCTCTCCTGGGAAGAAGTCGAGTGTCAGGGCGCCTGCGTCAACGCACCGATGGTGGTGATCGGCAAGGATACCTATGAGGATCTGACGCCGGCGCGTCTCGAAGAGATCATCGATGCGTTCGCCGCAGGCAATGGCGCAGAAGTCCCGACCGGCCCGCAGATCGATCGTGTGTTCTCCGCTCCGGAAGGCGGCCTTACGTCGCTGCGGTCGGATGAGGCGCAGGCAAAGAGCGTTGCCGCCAAGGCAAAGGCCGCTGCCGAGCAGCCCATCGCCGGCGCCGTGACGGAGAAGGCCGAAGCCGCCAAGAAGCCGTCGCTCGACGACAAGGATCGTCCAGCCGGTATCGAAAGACCCGCGCAGCCGGATGACCTACAGCTGATTTCCGGCGTTGGCCCGAAGATCGAGTCCATCCTGCATGAGCTCGGCATCTTCACCTTTGCACAGGTGGCCAGCTGGCATGAGGCCGAGCGCCATTGGGTCGACGGCTATCTGAATTTCAAGGGCCGGATCGAGCGCGACGAATGGGTCAAGCAGGCTGAGGCACTCGCTAAGGGTGGCGAAGCAGAATATATCAAGGTCTTCGGCAAGAAGCCGCGGTAAGGGGTGAAGCATGTTACAGGATCAGGATCGCATCTTTACCAATATCTACGGCCTCAAGGATAAGTCCCTCAAGGGCGCTATGTCGCGCGGCCATTGGGATGGCACGAAGCAAATCCTCGAAAAGGGTCGTGACTGGATCATCAACGAGATGAAGGCTTCCGGCCTTCGTGGCCGCGGCGGTGCAGGCTTCCCGACCGGTCTCAAGTGGTCCTTCATGCCGAAGGAAAGCGACGGTCGTCCGCACTATCTCGTCGTCAACGCCGACGAGTCCGAGCCAGGCACCTGTAAGGACCGCGACATCATGCGCCACGATCCGCACACGCTGATCGAAGGTTGCGTCATTGCCGGTTTCGCCATGGGCGCTAATGCCGCTTACATCTATGTTCGCGGCGAATACATGCGCGAGCGCGAAGCTCTGCAGGCGGCGATCGACGAATGCTACGATGCCGGATTGCTCGGCAAAAACAACAAGCTCGGCTGGGATTTTGACGTTTACGTTCATCATGGCGCCGGCGCCTACATCTGCGGCGAAGAAACCGCGCTGCTCGAAAGCCTGGAAGGTAAGAAGGGGCAGCCACGCCTGAAGCCGCCGTTCCCGGCCAACATGGGTCTCTACGGCTGCCCGACCACCGTCAACAACGTCGAGTCCATCGCCGTTGCTCCGACGATCCTGCGTCGCGGGGCCGGCTGGTTCTCCTCTTTCGGCCGCCCGAACAATGTCGGCACGAAGCTGTTCATGCTCTCCGGTCACGTCAACCGTCCTTGCACGGTTGAAGAGACGATGGGCATCACCTTCCGCGAGCTGGTCGAAAAGCATGGCGGCGGTATTCGCGGCGGCTGGGACAATCTGCTAGCCGTCATTCCCGGCGGTGCGTCGTGCCCGGTCGTTCCGGCTGCCGATATCATCGACTGCCCGATGGATTTCGACGGCCTGCGCGAAGTCAAGTCGTCTTTCGGTACGGCTGCGGCGATCGTCATGGACAAGTCGACCGACATCATCAAGGCGATTGCCCGCATCTCGGCCTTCTTCAAACATGAGAGCTGCGGTCAGTGCACGCCTTGCCGCGAAGGCACGGGCTGGATGTGGCGCGTTCTTGAGCGCATGGCACGCGGCAACGCGCAGAAGCGCGAAATCGACATGCTGTTCCAGGTGACGAAGCAGATCGAAGGTCATACCATCTGCGCGCTCGGCGACGCCGCCGCATGGCCGGTACAGGGCCTGATCCGCAACTTCCGTCCCGAAATCGAAAAGCGCATCGACCAGTACACCGCCAACGCGACGAGCCGCGGCGCGGTTCTGGAAGCGGCGGAGTAAGGCCAGGTAGGGATATCGTCATGGCGAAGACCTCAGACATCAGGCAGGACGGCGGGGCGGGCGATGATGCATCGGCCGAACTCGCGCGTATCGCTGCCGATATGCTGCGGAATTCGCCAGCCATGACGATTCATCCGCTGATGGCGCATCCGGCAGCGGCGTTTGCCGCTGCGGCGGCTGTCGGTTTCGGCGTTGCGTCCCAGATCGCCGGCGCATTTTTCGGCGCGCTTCAGGGCGCGGCCGAAACGGCGAGTAATCGAGCCGCCGGTCCGGATGAGAACCATGTCGTCGAAGAAAAAGCGGCGGTGGCGAAGAGCGGGGCAGGGGATGTGAAGCCGACAAAGGCTTCGCCCGCTGTCAAGCCCGCGGCAGCTGTCAAGCCTGCGGTATCGAAGCCGGTGCCTGCAAAGCCGAAGCTTCCTGCTGCAAAGATCGCTGTGTCCAAGCCTGCTGTTGCTATCGCGGCGCCTCCTGCAAAGAGCAAGGCGCCCGCGAAGAGCAAGGCTAAGGTCGAAGCGACGGTTGAAGTGGCCGCAAAGCCGGTTCCCGCTCGTGGTCGCAAGCCTGCGGTAAGGGCGGACGACCTGAAGCAGATTTCGGGCATCGGTCCGAAATTGGAGCAGGTGCTGAACGGGCGTGGCATCAAGCGCTTTGCCGATATCGCCGCCTGGAGCGACGCGGATATCGAGCGCGTCGACGCGGAATTCGGTTTCGACGGCCGCATCTGGCGCGACGACTGGGTGGGGCAGGCAAAGGCGTTGCTGGCCAAGGGCCGGAGTTGAGTTTTTCCCTGGCTGTAGCGAACGGCCGGGGAGGGTGAATGAAGGCGATGGAGATGCTGTGGGCAAGCGCCCCATGTGTTTTCATCGCAAAGCTGGTCTTGCGGGGACAAGATGCGGCAAAGCTTATTGTGAGCGAACCGGTGTCATCAGGCGTTTGAGCCGTCCCGATGGCAATCCGGTATGCGATCATGAAATTGTCTGCGGCCAGGTTGGGCTGGAGACGTGACATAGGACTGAGTGGACGATGGCTAAACTGAAGATTGACGGTAAAGAGATCGAAGTTCCGGATCACTACACGCTTATCCAGGCGTGCGAGGAAGCCGGCGCCGAAGTCCCGCGCTTCTGCTTCCATGAACGACTGTCGGTGGCCGGCAATTGCCGCATGTGCCTCGTAGAGGTGAAGGGTGGCCCGCCGAAGCCGCAGGCATCCTGCGCCATGGGCGTACGCGATATTCGCGGCGGCCCGAATGGGGAGCTTCCGGAAGTCTTCACCAACACGCCGATGGTCAAGAAGGCCCGCGAAGGCGTGATGGAATTCCTGCTGATCAACCACCCGCTGGATTGCCCGATCTGCGACCAGGGCGGCGAATGCGACCTGCAGGACCAGGCCATGGCCTTCGGTATCGATAGTTCGCGCTATCAGGAAGACAAGCGCGCCGTCGAAGACAAGTATATCGGCCCGCTCGTCAAGACCGTGATGAACCGCTGCATTCACTGCACGCGCTGTGTCCGCTTTACAACCGAAGTCGCCGGCATTTCCGAACTTGGCCTGATCGGCCGTGGCGAAGACGCCGAAATCACCACCTATCTCGAGCGAGCGATGACCTCCGAGCTGCAGGGTAACGTCGTTGACCTTTGCCCGGTCGGCGCGCTGACCTCAAAGCCCTTCGCCTTCACGGCTCGCCCGTGGGAGCTGAACAAGACCGAATCGATCGACGTCATGGATGCCCTCGGCTCTGCCATCCGGGTCGATACCCGTGGTCGCGAAGTCATGCGCGTGCTGCCGCGCGTCAACGAGCAGATCAACGAAGAGTGGATCTCCGACAAGACCCGCTTCATCTGGGACGGCCTGAAGACCCAGCGTCTCGACAAGCCTTATGTCCGCAAGGACGGTCGCCTGCAGCCGGCAAGCTGGAGCGATGCCTTCGCCGCCATCAAGTCGGCCGTTGCTGCTACCAGCGGTGACAAGATCGGCGCCATCGCCGGCGATCTCGCTTCGGTCGAAGAAATGTACGCTCTGTCCGAGCTTCTGAAATCGCTCGGCTCCGATAACCTCGACTGTCGCCAGGACGGGACGGCGCTTGATCCGTCGCTCGGCCGCGCAAGCTACATCTTCAACCCGAGCATTCAGGGCATCGAAGCTGCCGACGCGCTGCTCATCGTCGGCGCCAATCCGCGCTTCGAAGCAGCGGTGCTGAATTCGCGCATCCGCAAGCGCTGGCGCCGCGGCAAGTTCCCGATCGGCGTCATCGGCGAACATGCCGACCTGCGCTACAGCTATGATTATCTCGGCGCTGGCCCGGACACTCTGGCAGATCTCGTCAGCGGCTCGCACAAGTTTGCCGACATTCTGAAGAATGCTCAGAACCCGATGATCATCATCGGCCAGGGCGCGTTGATCCGCGAAGACGGCGCACAGGTGCTGGCAAATGCAGCCAAGCTTGCCGCTGCTGTCGGCGTCGTCAAGGACGGCTGGAACGGCTTTGCCGTGCTGCACACGGCAGCATCCCGCGTGGGCGGTCTCGACCTCGGCTTCGTTCCCGGCGCAAAGGGCGCCGATGCGGCTGCCATGCTGTCGTCGATGGATGTCCTCTTCCTGCTGGGCGCCGATGAGCTCGACTTCAGCCGCAAGGGTGCGAAGTTCACGGTCTATATCGGCTCGCATGGTGACAACGGCGCTCAGAGCGCCGACGTCATTCTCCCGGCTGCTGCCTACACCGAAAAGTCGGGCACCTGGGTCAACACCGAAGGCCGCGTCCAGATGAGCAACCGCGCCGGTTTCGCACCGGGCGATGCCCGTGAGGACTGGGCCGTCGTCCGCGCCCTTTCCGACGTGCTCGGAAGGAAGCTTCCCTTTGATTCGCTGAGAGAATTGCGTGCGAAGCTCTATACTGCCTTCCCGCATTTCGCCGGCATCGACGAGATTGCCCAAGCCGATAGCGCCCAAATTGCCGCACTTGCGAAAAAAGCCGGTGCGATGGGCAAATCGGCATTTGCTTCGCCGATCAAAGACTTCTATTTGACGAACCCGATAGCGCGCGCCTCGGCTGTCATGGCCGAGTGCTCGGCATTGGCCCGCAACAATTTCCAGGCTGCGGCAGAGTAAGGGCAGAGGACTATGGATTCATTCGTTTCGACCTATCTCTGGCCGGCGCTGATCATGATCGGCCAGTCTTTGCTGCTTCTGGTCTGCCTGCTGGTCTTCATCGCCTACATTCTTCTTGCCGACCGCAAGATCTGGGCGGCGGTTCAGCTGCGCCGCGGCCCGAACGTTGTCGGTCCTTTCGGCCTATTCCAGTCGTTCGCCGACCTCCTGAAATTTATGTTCAAGGAGCCGATCATCCCGGCCGGTGCCAACAAGACCGTGTTCCTGCTGGCACCGTTGGTTTCCGTGGTGCTGGCGCTGTCCACCTGGGCCGTCGTGCCGGTGGCTCAGAACTGGGTCGTCGCCGACATCAACGTCGGTATTCTCTACATCCTCGCGATCTCGTCGCTTGAAGTGTACGGCATCATCATGGGCGGCTGGGCTTCGAACTCGAAGTACCCGTTCCTCGGCGCGCTGCGTTCGGCCGCGCAGATGGTGTCCTACGAAGTCTCGATCGGCTTCGTCATCGTCACCGTCCTGCTTTGCGTCGGCTCGCTGAACCTGACAGACATCGTGCTTTCACAGCAGACGGGTCTCGGCACCAAGCTCGGCTTGCCGGCCTCGTTCCTCGACTGGCACTGGCTGTCGCTGTTCCCGATGTTCATCGTGTTCTTCATTTCGGCTCTGGCTGAAACGAACCGTCCGCCTTTCGACCTTCCGGAAGCGGAATCGGAACTGGTTGCCGGCTTCATGGTCGAATACGGTTCTTCGCCCTACATGATGTTCATGCTTGGCGAATACGCGGCCGTCGTTCTGATGTGCTCGCTCACCACGATCCTCTTCCTCGGCGGCTGGCTGCCCCCGGTCGATATCTGGATCCTGAACTGGGTTCCCGGCATCATCTGGTTCCTGCTGAAGTCGTGCCTGGTGTTCTTCATGTTCGCGATGGTCAAGGCTTTCGTGCCGCGCTACCGCTATGACCAGCTCATGCGCCTTGGCTGGAAGGTTTTCCTGCCGCTGTCACTCGCCATGGTCGTTATTGTTGCATTCGTGCTGAAGCTGACGGGATGGGCATGATCATGTCGATCCTCGCTTCAAGCAGATTTGGAGGTTGAAGATGGCCGGAGTTTCCAACGCCGTCAGCTCGCTGTTCCTCAAGGAATTTGTCGGCGCATTCTTTTTGTCGATGCGTTACTTCTTCAAGCAGAAGGCAACGATCAATTACCCCTTCGAAAAGGGGCCGGTCAGCCCGCGTTTCCGCGGTGAGCATGCACTGCGTCGTTATCCCAACGGCGAGGAGCGCTGCATCGCCTGCAAGCTTTGCGAAGCCATCTGTCCTGCCCAGGCCATCACCATCGAAGCCGGCCCGCGCCGCAATGACGGCACTCGCCGCACGGTGCGTTACGATATCGACATGGTGAAGTGCATTTATTGCGGCTTCTGCCAGGAGGCCTGCCCGGTCGATGCGATCGTCGAAGGGCCGAACTTCGAATTCGCCACCGAGACCCGCGAAGAACTTTACTTCGACAAGGCGCGGCTTTTGGAAAATGGCGACCGCTGGGAACGCGAAATCGCGCACAACATCGCGCTGGATTCGCCGTACCGCTGAGCGGAGTTTTGAATATGCCGTGACGGGCGGCCACGATTGTCGCCGTCGCGGTTGAATCTAGACCGGGGCTTTGCCGGACATGGGTCCGACCGAGCTCCATCGGGCAGGGGAAACACCTCGCTGCCCGGGGGAAGACGAAAAAGGCACCAACATGGGTCTGCAGGCTCTTTTTTTCTACATCTTCGCCTTTGTCGCTGTGGCGTCGGCGTTCATGGTTATCTCGGCGCGGAATCCGGTCCATTCGGTCCTGTTCCTCATCCTGGTTTTCTTTAACGCGGCCGGCCTCTTCCTGCTGATGGGGGCTGAATTCCTGGCGATGATCCTGCTGGTCGTTTATGTCGGCGCCGTGGCGGTTCTCTTCCTCTTCGTCGTCATGATGCTCGATATCGATTTCTCCGAGCTCAGGGCCGGCATTCTGGAATATGCACCGATCGGCGCATTGATCGGTATCATCCTCGCCGCCGAGCTGATCGTCGTCATCGGCGGCAGCGTGATCTCGCCGTCGATCGCCAAGACGGTCGCCATGCCGATCCCGGCCGTGACGACCCGCACCAACACAGCCGCCCTCGGCGACGTGCTTTATACCAACTACGTTTACTTCTTCGAGATCGCCGGCCTTGTTCTGCTGGTCGCGATGATCGGCGCAATTGTCCTGACGCTGAAGCATCGCACGCACATCAAGCGCCAGAATATTTCCCAGCAGGTCGCCCGCACGCCCGCGACCGCCGTCGAGGTGGTCAAGGTCAAGCCGGGGCAGGGCGTCTGAGGCGAGGCACGAGGATCAAAGGAACAAGAACATGGTCATCGGACTTTCCCACTACCTGACGGTTAGCGCCATTCTCTTCGTGCTCGGCGTCTTCGGTATTTTTCTCAACCGAAAGAACGTCATCATCATCCTGATGTCCATCGAGCTCATTTTGCTCGCGGTCAACATCAACATGGTCGCCTTCTCGTCGTTCCTCAACGACATCGTCGGCCAGGTCTTCGCTCTGTTCATTTTGACCGTCGCTGCGGCTGAAGCCGCGATCGGTCTTGCAATTCTCGTCGTCTTCTACCGTAACCGCGGTTCCATCGCGGTCGAAGACGTCAACGTGATGAAGGGCTGATACAGCTATGTTTTTATATAAGGCTATCGTCTTTCTTCCCCTGATCGGCGCGATCATCGCCGGCCTTTTCGGCCGTGCGATCGGCGCCAAGGCTTCGGAATACGTCACCACGGGTCTGATGATCATCGCTGCGGTGCTGTCCTGGGTCGCTTTCTTTACCGTAGCGCTCGGCCATACCGACGGCGCGATCAAGATTGAAGTCCTGCGCTGGATCCAGTCCGGCGGCATCGACGCTTCCTGGTCGCTGCGCGTCGACACACTGACCTCCGTGATGCTGATCGTCGTGAATTCGGTTTCGACCCTGGTTCACGTCTACTCGATCGGATACATGCATCACGATCCGCATCGTCCGCGCTTCTTCGCCTATCTCTCGCTCTTTACCTTCGCCATGCTGATGCTGGTGACCTCCGACAATCTCGCCCAGATGTTCTTCGGCTGGGAAGGCGTCGGTCTGGCCTCCTATCTGCTGATCGGCTTCTGGTTCAAGAAGCCGTCCGCCTCCGCAGCGGCGATCAAGGCCTTCATCGTCAATCGCGTCGGCGACTTCGGCTTTGTTCTCGGCATTGCCGGTGTCTTCGTCCTCTTCGGCTCGATCAATTTCGATGTGATCTTCGGCAACGCCCAGAGCTTTGCAGCAGGGCAGGGCGGTCAGTCGACCGATGTCGTCCTCAACTTCCTCGGCATGCATCTCGACCGCGGCCACGCGTTGACAGCGGTCTGCCTGCTGCTCTTCATGGGCGCGATGGGTAAGTCGGCGCAGTTCCTGCTGCACACCTGGCTTCCGGACGCCATGGAAGGCCCGACCCCGGTTTCGGCGCTCATTCATGCCGCAACCATGGTCACCGCCGGCGTCTTCCTCGTCGCCCGCATGTCGCCGATCTTCGAACTGTCGCAGGATGCGCTGACCTTCGTCACCATCATCGGCGCGATCACCGCCTTCTTCGCGGCGACCGTCGGCCTCGTGCAGAACGACATCAAGCGCGTCATCGCCTACTCGACCTGTTCGCAGCTCGGCTACATGTTCGTCGCCCTCGGCGTCGGCGCTTACGGTGCTGCCATCTTCCATCTGTTCACGCACGCCTTCTTCAAGGCTCTCCTCTTCCTTTGCGCCGGCTCGGTCATCCACGCCGTCGATGGTGAGCAGGACATGCGCCATATGGGTGGACTGCGCACGCACATCAAGAAGACCTACTGGATGATGATCATCGGCACGCTGGCGATCACCGGTGTCGGCATTCCGTTCTCGCCGATCGGCTTTGCAGGCTTCTTCTCGAAGGATGCGATCATCGCGGCTTCCTACACGTCGCATAACCCTGCTTCGGGCTTTGCCTTCACGCTGTTGGTCATCGCCGCGCTTTTCACCAGCTTCTACTCCTGGCGCCTGATCTTCATGACCTTCTTCGGCAAGCCGCGCGCTTCGCACGAAGTCATGCACCATGTGCATGAATCGCCGAATGTCATGCTGATCCCGCTCTATCTGCTGGCGATCGGCGCCGTCTTCGCCGGCTGGTACTTTCATGACTACTTCGTCGGTCACGATTATGAAGAATTCTGGAAGCACGCGCTGTTCACGCTGCCGGACAACAAGATCCTCGAGGAGATGGAACACGCTCCGCATTGGGTCGAGCTCAGCCCGTTCATCGCGATGATCGTCGGCTTCGTCACCGCTTGGTATTTCTACATCAAGTCGCCGGAAACGCCGCGCAGGCTCGCGCAGCAGCAGCGTCCGCTCTACGAGTTCCTGCTGAACAAGTGGTACTTCGACGAACTCTATGACTTCCTCTTCGTCCGCTCCGCCAAGGCTCTTGGCCGCTTCCTGTGGAAGAAGGGTGACGTCGGGGTCATCGACACCATCGGCCCGAACGGCATCGCCGCCCGCGTCGTCGATGTCACCAACCGCGTCGTGCGTCTGCAGACCGGCTACCTCTATCACTATGCCTTCGCGATGCTGCTCGGTATTGCAGCCCTCGTTACCTGGATGATGCTCGGGAGTTCCCTCTGATGACCGATTGGCCCATTCTTTCAACGGTCACGTTCCTGCCGCTGGTGGGCGTCCTTCTCCTGCTGTTCACGCAGGACGAAGGCCCTAACGGCCGCCGCAACATCCTGAACATTTCGCTTGCGACCACGGTCTTCACCTTCATCGTATCGCTGTTCATCTGGATCTGGTTCGACAATGCCAATCCGGGCTTCCAGATGGTCGAAAAGCACCAGTGGCTGACCAGCGGCATCAGCTATCACATGGGCGTTGACGGCATCTCTATGCTGTTCGTCATCTTGTCGACCTTCCTGATGCCCTTCTGCGTGCTCGCAAGCTGGCTCTCGGTCGAAAAGCGCCTGAAGGACTACATGATCGCCTTCCTCGTCCTCGAGACGATGATGATCGGCGTGTTCGTGTCGCTGGACATCGTGCTGTTCTACGTCTTCTTCGAAGCCGGCCTCATCCCGATGTTCCTGATCATCGGCGTCTGGGGCGGCAAGGATCGCGTTTACGCCAGCTACAAGTTCTTCCTCTACACGCTGCTCGGCTCGGTGCTGATGCTGCTCGCCATCATGGCGATGTACTGGCAGGCCGGCACGACCGACATCCAGGCGCTGCTGCAGTACAAGTTCCCGCCGCAGATGCAGACGTGGCTATGGCTGGCATTCTTCGCCTCCTTCGCGGTGAAGATGCCGATGTGGCCGGTTCATACCTGGTTGCCCGACGCGCACGTTCAGGCGCCGACGGCAGGCTCGGTCATCCTGGCAGGCGTTCTCTTGAAGCTCGGCGGCTACGGTCTCATCCGCTTCTCGCTCGGCATGTTCCCGAACGCTTCGGAATATTTCGCGCCGCTCGTCTTCGCGATGTCCGTCATCGCCATCATCTACACGTCGCTGGTGGCGCTGATGCAGGAAGACATCAAGAAGCTGATCGCCTACTCGTCGGTTGCTCACATGGGCTACGTGACGATGGGCATCTTCGCGGCCAACCAGCAGGGCGTTCAGGGCGCGATCTTCCAGATGTTGTCGCACGGCATCGTCTCCGGCGCGCTCTTCCTTTGCGTCGGCGTGATCTATGACCGCACCCATACCCGCGAAATCGCTGCTTATGGCGGTTTGGTCAACAACATGCCGAAATATGCCGTCGCCATGATGGTCTTCACCATGGCCAATGTCGGTCTGCCCGGCACCTCCGGCTTTATCGGCGAATTCCTGACCCTGATCGGCGTCTTCCGCGCCAATACCTGGGTTGCGCTCTTCGCCGCCACCGGCGTCATCCTGTCGGCTGCCTATGCGCTGTGGCTCTACCGCCGCGTCATTTTCGGCGTGCTGGACAAGGAGAACCTGAAGAAGCTCCTGGATCTGTCGCCGCGTGAACAGCTAATCCTCTATCCGCTGATCGCACTCACGATCCTCTTCGGCGTCTATCCGGCTCCGATCTTCGATGCCACAGCCGCTTCGGTGGATCTGCTGGTCAACAACTATACCGCTGCCCTGCACGCTGCGCAGAATGTTGCGCTGTCGATGAATTGATGACGGGACCTATTCGACATGACTGCTGACACAATTCTTGCAAGCCTGCATCTTTCCATTCCGGAGATCATCCTCGCGGTCGGTGCACTTGCGTTGCTCATGATCGGCGTCTTCTCGGGCGAGCGGTCGGGGCCGACGGTCACCGGTCTTGCCATCGCGCTTCTCGCGGCGGCAGGTCTCTGGATCATCTTCGTGCCGGGTGAGGGGCTTGCCTATGGCGGCGCCTATCTGGCCGATGGCTTCTCGCGTTTCATGAAGATCGTCGCCCTGGTCGGCTCGATCGTTGCCATGTTCCTCAGCATGGGGCATGCGCGCGAGCAACAGCTCGATCGGTTTGAGTTCCCGGTTCTGCTCGTTCTAGCGACCCTCGGCATCCTGCTGATGATCTCGGCGCACGACCTGATCTCCCTCTACCTCTCGCTGGAGCTGCAGTCGCTGGCACTCTACGTCGTGGCCGCCATCAATCGTGACAGCGTGAAGTCCACCGAAGCCGGCTTGAAGTACTTCGTTCTCGGTGCGCTTTCCTCCGGTATGCTGCTCTACGGCATGTCGCTGGTCTACGGCTTCACCGGCCACACGACCTTCGACGCCATTGCCACGGCCCTCAGCTCGGAGACCCGTTCGCTCGGCCTCGTTTTCGGCTTGGTCTTCGTTCTCGCTGGCTTGGCCTTCAAGATCTCCGCCGTTCCGTTCCACATGTGGACGCCGGACGTTTACGAAGGCGCTCCAACGCCGGTCACGGCCTTCTTCGCCGGTGCGCCGAAGGTTGCTGCCATGGCGATCCTGACCCGCATCGTGGTCACGGCTTTTCATCCAGTGCTTGCCGACTGGCAGCAGATCATCGTGTTCATCTCGATCGCTTCGATGCTGCTCGGCTCCTTCGCCGCGATCGGTCAGCGTAACTTCAAGCGACTGATGGCTTATTCGTCGATCGGTCACATGGGCTATGCGTTGGTGGGCCTTGCCGCCGGCACCAAAACGGGCGTCTCCGGCGTCATGATCTACATGGTGATCTATATGGTGATGACCCTCGGCGTCTTCGCCATCATTTTGGCGATGCGCCGCAAGGATGGCCGTCAGGTCGAAACGATCGAAGATCTTGCCGGTCTTTCGGCGACCAACCCCTTCATGGCGGTCGTGCTGACGGCGCTGATGTTCTCGCTGGCCGGCATTCCACCGCTTGCGGGCTTCTTCGGGAAGTACTTCGTCTTCGTCGCTGCTATCGAGGCGCATCTCTATGCGCTCGCCATCATCGGCGTTCTGTCGTCGGTCGTTGGTGCTTACTACTATCTGCGCGTCATCAAGGTGATGTGGTTTGACGAAGCCAAGGATGAATTCACGCGCACGGCTGGTTCGCTGCGCTTGGTCTTCGGCCTTTCCGGCCTGTTCGTCATCACTTACGTCTTCTTCGGTGGCGTAATCGGCGGTGCTGCCGATCTGGCAGCCGCGACGCTGTTTTGATGGCGTCTGACATGAATAGCCGGAAGTCGCTCGCCGACTTCCGGCATGATGCCCTTTCAGAGACTTCCTCTACAAACAGCGTGTGCCTGGAAAGGGCACGCTCTGGCGATATCGGAAACCTTTGGGTGACCGCCGAGCGCCAGACAGGCGGACGTGGCCGTCGCGGGCGTCCATGGGTCTCGGAACCAGGCAATCTCTACGCATCCCTTCTTCTGATTGATCCCGCGCCGATGGATCGTCTCGGCTCCTTGCCGCTGGCGGTTGCTGTTGCCGTGCACCAGTCCGTGCGCAGCGTGCTGCCGTTGGCCGCCTCGCCGGCCGAAATCAAATGGCCCAACGATATCCTGATCGGTCGCAAGAAGACCTGCGGCATTCTGATCGAGGGAGAGGCGTTGGCGGATGGACGCTATGCACTCGTCATAGGCATCGGCATTAATGTCACGACCACGCCGGACAATCCAATGTATCCTGTGACGAGCCTGCGCCAACAGGGCTCGATGGTTTCGGCTGAAGAGCTGTTCGCTCATCTCTACGCTGCGATGGCCGAGATGCTGGCTGTTTGGAACAAGGGCGAAGGCGTGCGCGAGGTCACAGCCCGCTGGCGCGAGGCCGCCTGCGGGATCGGTGAAAAAATCACGGTGAATTTGCCTGACCGATCGATTTTGGGCCAATTCGTCGGAATCGATGATAATGGCTTGTTGATGCTCAAGACCGAGGACGGCAGGATCATGCCGATCGCGGCGGGCGATGTTTTTCTTAGATAATGGTTGGGAACGAAATGGCGAAGCAAGACGAATTGGTGTTCCTGCCACTCGGCGGCGTCGGCGAGATCGGTATGAATCTCGCGCTGTACGGCTATGGTCCGCCGGAGCATCGTCAGTGGATCATGGTCGATTGCGGCGTGACGTTCCCGGGGCCGGATTTGCCGGGTGTCGACCTAGTGCTGCCCGATATCCGTTTTCTGGCCAAAGAGCGCAAGAACCTCAAGGGTATCATCATCACCCATGCGCACGAGGATCACTACGGCGCGCTGAACGATCTTTGGCCCGGTCTCAATGTTCCCGTCTACGCGTCCGCTTTCACGGCCGGGCTTCTCGAGGCCAAGCGCGACTATGAAAAGACGATGGGTGAGATTCCGATTACGCCATTCAAGGCTGGCGATCGCATCAATGTCGGCCCCTTCGAGATCGAAGGCGTCGCCGTCAATCACTCGATCCCGGAACCGATGTCGCTGATGATTCGCACGCCGGTCGGCAATGTCATCCATACCGGCGACTGGAAGATCGATCACGAACCTTCGCTTGGCCCCCTGACCGACGAGACGCGCTTCCGTCAGCTTGGTGAAGAAGGCGTGCTGGCACTGATGTGCGATTCCACCAATGCGCTTCGCGACGGTGTTTCGCCTTCGGAGAAGGACGTTTCCGAAAGCCTGCGCAAGATCATCGAGGATGCCGAGGGGCGCGTGGCGATCACGACCTTCTCCTCGAATGTCGGCCGCATTCGTACCGTCGCCGAGGCTGCGGAAGCCGCCGGTCGCGAAGTGCTGCTACTAGGTAGCTCGCTGAAGCGCGTCGTCGATGTCGCCCGCGATGTCGGTCTCATGGAGGGCATCAAGCCATTCATCGCCGAGGATGAATATGGTTATATTCCGCGCGACAAGGTCGTAGTCATCCTCACCGGCAGCCAGGGAGAGCCGCGCGCGGCCCTTGCGAAGCTGGCGCGAGATGAAATGCGCAATGTCGCACTGGCTGCAGGCGATATCGTCGTCTTCTCCTCGCGTGCCATCCCCGGCAATGAGAAGGCCATTCAGGATATCAAGAATGGCCTGATCGAGCAGGGCATACATATCGTCACGGATGCCGAAGCGCTCGTTCACGTGTCGGGGCATCCCCGCCGCAACGAGCTGCAGAAAATGTATGAGTGGACACGGCCGAAGATCGTCGTTCCCGTTCACGGCGAGGCAACGCATCTGACCGCGCATAAGGAACTGGCGGAGCAAAGCGGTATCTCCGTCGTGCCGCGTGTGCGCAATGGCGATATATTGCGCCTCGCGCCGGGGCCGGCTGAGGTCGTCGGTGAAGCGCCGCATGGGCGCATCTTCAAGGATGGCACGCTGATCGGCGATTTCGACGAGATGGGCATCGGCGAGCGCAAGAAGCTTTCCTATGTCGGCCATGTCGCTGTGAACGTTGTGCTCGATGCGCGCTACGATATCGTCGGCGATCCGGATGTCGTGCCGATCGGTCTGCCGGCCTATGACGACGAGGGTGACGAAATGGAAGATACGCTTTTCGATGCTGTCGTCAGCGCCATCGAAAGCATTCCCCGCGCGCGCCGCAAGGATCTCGACATGTTGCAGGAAGCCGCTCGCCGCGCCGTGCGCGCTGCGGCCAATCAGGGCTGGGGAAAGAAACCCCTTGTAACTGTTTTCGTGACGCGCACCGGCGGCTAACATTCGCCATCGGGAGCAATTCCGGCAAGAGTTTACCGCGACGGAGCGTCGTGTCGAGCATGAACAGGGAGAGAGGCATGTCCATTGCTCCTTTTGGAGCGGAGATGCCTGAGGTGGAGAAGAGATCCATGCTTGGACGCATCAATCATGTCGCGCTGGCCGTTCCGGATATTGCAACGGCTTCAAAAGCGTATGGCGAGACGCTTGGCGCAGTGGTGTCTGCTCCCCAGGCACTGCCAGAGCACGGTGTCACGGTCGTTTTCGTCGAACTACCGAATAGCAAGGTCGAGCTGCTGGAGCCGCTCGGCGAGGCATCGCCGATTGCGGCTTTCCTTGCCAAGAGCCCGGATGGCGGCATGCATCACATCTGCTACGAGGTCACCGATATCCTTGCAGCGCGCGATCATCTGCTTGCGGCCGGCGCTCGAGTGTTGGGGAATGGCGAGCCAAAGATCGGCGCGCATGGCAAGCCGGTGCTCTTCCTCCACCCGAAGGATTTCTTCGGCACGCTGATCGAGCTTGAGCAAGTGTGACATTAAAGCGCTCGAAGCATGCTTGGAAAGGTGGTGGCTTTGCCCCTATAAGCAGCTTGGAAGAGGAAAAGACGAGCAGGCTCGTCTCCGGAGTAATTCCAGAAAGAATACGCAGCGGCTTTCTGCCCGGAATTGCTTGAAACAATGAGGTCGAACGGTTCGGAGCATCCATAAGGGCGCTAGACCGTTCTGAGGGAGTGCTATGGCCCAGCAGATTGCAGCGAGCTTCGCGGTTTATTTCGTCATCTGGTGGATTACGCTTTTTGCCGTCCTGCCGTTCGGTTTGCGCACGCAAGCGGAGGACAAGAACGTGGTCCTCGGGACAGTCGAAAGCGCGCCTACGAAGTTTCGCGCCGGAAGGGTGATTTTCTTCACGACGCTGGTATCGGCCCTTATCTATGGTGCCTGGTATATCGCCTCGCATTATTTCGGCTTGAGTATCGACTCCATCCCGAAAATCGTTCCCAGCTTCGATAAATAACGGCATCGAATCCGCTGACGCGGCGCGCGAACTCTAATTGCCCTGCAATCGCCTTCAATTCGTCACACGCCTGTCATCTGCGTGAAGCAGAGAGGCGGCGGGCATGGTTGTGACGTGCCGCTGGCGAAACCACGAGTACTTTGCAAATCAGCGGCAGGGGCATGGTCTGGCTGAGTAAAAGCCAAAAAAAAACAAGGCTGTAAGCCTTGTTTTAAAGTATCGCGTGATCCTTATCCGTTACCGGGGCAGCGAGCAAGCGCGCCTAAGATCTGATCCTCCCAAGACTTGACCGCGAAACGGCAAGAATTTAACCTTCCTGCCTCTTTTGTGAGCTAAAATTAGCTCAATCATTGGGCTTTGTCATCCTTTTTTTTGCTTTTTTGCTACAGTGGCGCAGAATTTTTCTGTTGACAGATTTCCGTCTTAAATCCTTATAAACGCGCGTTTTTTCGAAATTGGGAAAATACGCCGCATTGCCTGTGTTCTCAGGCGTTTGCCTAAATCCCGTCATAGAGAATGCGGGTTTCCTTCCTGCGCCGAAGCAGTTATGAACTGCGTCAAGTACATAAATTGCTAACGATTCCGCATAGAGCGGATCGTCAAACCATGTGGAACAAGCGTCATGCGTCTGTCTCGTTACTTCATGCCTATTCTGAAGGAAAATCCTAAAGAGGCTGAAATCGTTTCTCATCGGCTTATGCTTCGCACAGGCATGATCCGTCAGCAGTCGCAAGGCATCTATTCTTGGCTGCCACTAGGCAAGCGCGTGCTCGACAAGGTCAACAAGATCATCCGTGAGGAGCAGAACCGCTCCGGCGCCATCGAGTTGCTTATGCCGACGCTGCAGTCGGCCGAGCTTTGGCAGGAAAGCGGCCGCTACGATGCCTACGGTAAGGAAATGTTGCGCATTAAGGACCGACAGGACCGGCCCATGCTCTATGGCCCGACCAACGAGGAGATGGTCACCGACATCTTCCGGTCCTACGTCAAGTCCTACAAAGACTTGCCGCTGAACCTCTATCACATTCAGCTGAAGTTCCGTGATGAGATTCGTCCGCGCTTCGGCACCATGCGCTCCCGCGAGTTCACGATGAAGGATGCCTACTCCTTCGATCTCACGCAGGCAGACGCCGTCCATTCTTATAATAAGATGTTTGCGGCCTATCTGCGCACCTTCAACCGTCTCGGCCTGAGGGCTATCCCGATGCGCGCCGATACCGGCCCGATCGGCGGCAATCTCAGCCACGAATTCATCATTCTTGCCGATACTGGCGAGTCGGAAGTGTTCTGTCACAAGGATTTCGTCAATTTCGACATTCCGGGCGAAGACACGAATTTCGACGATGTCGCCGGCCTGAAGGGCATCTTCGACAAGTGGACGTCGGTCTATGCCGCCACCTCGGAAATGCACGACGAAGCCGCCTTCAACGCCATTCCCGAAGGCGATCGTCTGTCGGCGCGCGGCATCGAGGTCGGTCACATCTTCTACTTCGGCACGAAATATTCCGAGCCGATGGGCGCGAAGGTGCAGGGTCCCGACGGCAAGGAACATGCTGTCCACATGGGATCTTACGGTATTGGCCCGACTCGCCTTGTTCCCGCCATCATCGAAGCATCGCATGATGAGAACGGAATCATCTGGCCGGATTCGGTCGCGCCGTTCGATGTTGTCGTTATCAACATGAAGGCCGGCGATCAGGCTTGCGATGAAGCTTGCGAGACGATCTATGCCGCGTTGTCGAAGGCCGGCAAGGATGCGCTGTACGACGATCGCGATGAGCGCGCCGGAACGAAGTTCGCGACGGCCGATCTGATCGGTGTGCCCGTGCAGATCATCATCGGCCCGCGCTCGATCGCGAACGGCGAAGTGGAAGTAAAGGACCGCAAGACGGGCGCTCGTGAAACGATGACGGTCGAAGCGGCAATCAAGCGGCTGGCAGGCTGATAGCCTCTAGATAGGATGGAAGGCGAATGGCGGTGAATGCGGCAGTGGAACAGCAGGAAAATTCGTTCAAGGCCAGCCCATCGTCTCGCCCGTTTTCCGGCTTCGAACGGCTTGTCGCCTGGCGCTATCTCCGCTCCAGGCGCAAGGAGGCGTCGATTTCGGTGATTGCCGGCTTCTCGTTGGTCGGCATCATGCTCGGTGTTGCGGCGCTGATCATCGTCATGGCTGTCATGAACGGCTTTCGCGCCGAGCTTATCAAACAGATCCTCGGCTTCAACGGTCACGTTGTCGTGCAGCCGATCGATTCGCCGCTGAACGACTATGCTGACCTAGCGAAGAAGTTTAGCGCAATTCCCGGCATTACCATGGCCCTGCCGCTGGTTGAGGGGCAAACCCTGGCGTCGGGTCGGGGAGGCTCAGGCACCGGTGCGTTGGTGCGAGGTATCCGTGCGGAGGACCTGACCAAGCTCAAGACTGTCTCGGACCACGTCGTCGCCGGCGACTTGGTTGGCTTTGCCTCAGGGCAGGGTGTGCTTGTCGGGTCACGTCTTGCGCGGCAGTTGGGGCTGACCGTAGGCGACCAGATCACGCTGACGGCGCCGGATGGCGACGTCACCCCCTTCGGCGTCAACCCACGCGTCAAAGCCTATACCATTTCCGGTCTTTTCGAGGTCGGCATGTCGGAATATGACTCCTCCGTCGTCTTCATGCCGCTTGAGGAATCGCAGATATTTTTCAATGCGCAGGGGATCGTCGAGAAAATAGAGCTTTTCGTCAGCAATCCCGATGACGTTGATGATCTCAGGCCGAAGGTCGAGGCGGCCGCTGGCCGGCAAATATTCCTCACTGACTGGCGGCAGGTCAACGAGACTTTCTTCACGGCGCTGAAGGTCGAGCGCAACACCATGTTCATGATCCTGACGCTGATCGTTCTGGTGGCGGCGTTGAACATCATTTCCGGCCTGATCATGCTGGTGAAGGACAAGGGCAGCGATATCGCCATCCTGCGTACCATGGGCGCGTCCTCCGGCTCGATCATGCGGATCTTCTTCATGGCGGGAGCGGCCATCGGTGTCGTCGGCACTTTCGCCGGTGTGTTGCTCGGTGTCTTCGTCTGCCTGAACATCGAATCCGTCCGTCAGTTCTTCTCCTGGATTTCGGGCACCGTCATCTTCAATCCGGAGGTCTACTTCCTCAGCAAGCTGCCGGCCGACATGAATATGAGCGAGACCATCTCCGTCGTCGTGATGGCTCTGACGTTGTCTTTCCTTGCCACGATCTTTCCGGCCTGGCGTGCTTCGCGGCTCGATCCGGTGCAGGCGTTGCGCTACGAATAAGGAACCCGCATTTGATGAAACGCAACGTCGTTCTTCAGCTCTCTGGCGTGGAGCGTCATTACGGGCAGGGTGAGACGCGCCTGTCGATCCTCAAGGGCGCCGATTTCGCTCTGCGCAGTGGCGAGATGGTGGCGCTGGTCGCCCCCTCCGGCACCGGCAAATCGACGCTCCTGCACGTGGCCGGCCTCCTCGAGCACCCGGATGGTGGCGAGGTCTTGGTCAACGGCCAGGCATGCGAAAAACTGTCCGATGACAAGCGCACTGCAGTCCGCCGCAGCGAGATTGGTTTCGTCTATCAATTCCATCATCTGCTGCCGGAGTTTTCGGCGCTTGAAAACATCATGATGCCGCAGCTGATCTCCGGGCTCTCGCGCAAGGATGCCAGCGTCCGGGCTGCGCAGCTTCTCGACTATATGCGCATCGGTCACCGCGCCGACCATCGCCCGGCCGAATTGTCTGGCGGCGAGCAGCAGCGCGTCGCGATTGCTCGCGCCGTCGCCAACGCACCCTTGGTGCTGCTGGCCGACGAACCGACGGGCAATCTCGACCCAGCGACCGCACACTATGTATTCGACGCTCTTGAAGCCCTGGTGCGCCAATCAGGCCTCGCTGCGCTAATCGCCACGCACAATCATGAGCTCGCCGCCCGCATGGATCGCCGTGTCACCTTGAGCGAAGGCAAGGTGGTCGAGGTCTGATAGCTCGTTACGGAACGATCAGGCCGCCGCGATAATCCAGTTCGTAAGCCTTGCGGCCATTCACCATGATGGCCTCGCGACCGATGAAGTGGTCGCAATTGCCGGTGCTTCGATCGACATATCGACCGAAGGCGTGTTCGAACTCGTACTCGCCGAGGAAGCGCTTCTCATCGAGGTAAAGCCGTAGCAAGGCGGCCTTAATGACCATACCGGCCCGATGTCCATCGATCAGATCGTGTTCGATGATGTGGCCGAAATAGTTCATCGCCCATACTGGCTGATCGTCATGCCAGACCACCTCTTGCCCGGAAAAATCCGTACCGCCGAAATAGCTGTCGAGATAGCGCCAGCAGCCGCTCGCATAACCGATGTCATGTGAGCCGCTTCGGCAGGATGGCATCCTTTCGCCATCACCGACATAGGTTTCGGCCTTGGCGTTGACAATGAAATCGTTCAGCTCGGCAAGATCCGGCATGACCCTCTCCAATTTTGGTGAGCGGCAAGAATGCCATCGGCTGCAGCATTTGTAAAGAACAAAAAGAGAACATTGGTGGCTACTTGCCGCTATCGCACGCCTTCTGGCCGAAGTCGTCCTGCCAGTCCTGGATGGTGACGGTCCTGGCTTCCGCCTTCTGATTTTTGCCGTCCTTCGTCACCTTGCCGGTCAGCACGTTGTAGTCGCAGCTATGGCTATCATCGGGACTGAGGGTGTCGCGGGATCCGTAGGTGTAACCGGCGACCACAAAGCTGTTGTTGCGATAGGCAAGCGTAAGCGTCTGCTGCCAGCGGTCGCGCCCAACGCTGTCGTTCTGCGAGACGATGGCGATCGAACCGTTCGGCAACGCTGAGATCGACGGTTCCTGACCGACGATACCGCCAGGCTCGACGCTACCCCATATCTTGTGCGGCGCGCTGGCGACCAGCTTCAGGAGGGAATGTTCGTCGTCGCGCAGATAGATATAGATGCCGATCGGGTTGTCCGCGTCGTCACCCGCAGGCGGTGCCACCAGAAGGGCGAGATCCGGCTTGCCGTCCTTGTTCCAGTCGCCAATCGCCGCGTCGATGATGCGGCCCGGCGGGATGGTATCTTCCGCATGAGCAGCACTTGCAGCCGAAAGCAGAATGAGCGCGCAGGCAACTGATTTCATGGTGATCTCTCCTTTTGTTCCTGCATAGCGTCCGGCCACTACTGCGTCTATCGGCAGGCAAAAAAAGCTGCGCGATGAAATTTATCGATGCATCTATTGACTCGTGAACATAAATAGAACAAAAAAGAAACATAACGAGTAAGGAGCGCGTAAATGACCGATATCATTCGAGACGTTGCAGCATTCACCTCAATCGTGATGTTTGTCGCCAGCTTTTCCCTCATCATGATGGCGATGTGAGTTTTCCCCTCTATGCACATGCTGCTGCCGTACTTGACGGGAGCAACTTCTGGACTTTGTCCTCCGTAATGCAGAAAATGCCGCCGATTCATTTGGGCATGCGGAAGGGTACGAAATGGCGGATATGAGTGGCGGCGGCGCAGCGGTTGCGCCGGTCGAAGGCTTGCCGGAGTTCGTCCACCTTCGGGTTCATTCAGCTTATTCGCTGCTGGAAGGCGCTTTGCCGCTCAAGAAGATCTTGGCGAAGGCGGCGGGCGACAAGCAGCCTGCCATTGCCATCACCGATACAAACAATCTCTTCGTCGCACTGGAATTCTCGCAGAAGGCGATGGACGAGGGGTTGCAACCGATCATCGGCTGCCAAGTGTCCATCGACATGGAGGATGGCGGCGAGGGCGACAAGCGCGGGCCGCAGCAGGCTCTTGCCAAACTTCCTTCGATCGTTCTGCTGGCCGCAACCGATCAGGGCTACGAGCGCATCGTCGATTTGGTCAGCCGTGCCTATCTTGGCGGTGAGGGCAATGGCGCTGTCCACGTCACGACGTCCTGGCTGGAAGAGATTGGTACGGAGGGCGTGATCGCCCTTACCGGCTCCTTGAACGGGCCGGTCGATATGGCCCTGAAAGAGGGGCACGCAGCGCAGGCGCTCTCCCGGCTTCTTACGCTGAAGAGGCTGTTTGGCGATCGGCTCTATGTCGAATTGCAGCGCCATGGTACCTATGATCGCCGTCATGAGCACAAGATGCTTTCGCTGGCCTACGAGCATGAGCTTCCGCTGGTTGCCACCAACGAGGCCTTTTTCCCGACGCGTGACGATTACGATGCCCATGACGCCCTGATGGCGGTCGCACACAACGCCATCGTCTCGGACGATACGCGCTTCCGCCTGACGCCGGATCATTATCTGAAGAGCCGGGCCGACATGGCCAAGCTCTTCGCCAATCTGCCGGAAGCGTTGGAAAACACTGTCGAGATCGCCCGGCGTTGCTCCTTTGTGTTGAAGACCCGCAAGCCGATCCTGCCGCGTTTCACCGGCGCGACGGACGATGCCGAAGAGGCGGAACGCGCAGAGTCGGCGGAATTGCGTGCGCAGGCGGTCGAAGGGCTCGACCAGCGCCTAGCCTCGCTCGGCATGGCGCCAGGTTACGAAGAAAAGGAATATCGCGACCGGTTGGAGTTCGAGCTCAGCGTTATCGAGCGCATGAAATTCCCCGGCTACTTCCTGATCGTTGCCGACTTTATCAAGTGGGCCAAGCGCCATGATATTCCGGTTGGCCCCGGCCGCGGCTCGGGTGCGGGCTCGCTGGTCGCCTATGCGTTAACAATCACCGACGTCGACCCCCTGCGCTTTTCGCTGCTGTTCGAACGCTTCCTCAATCCAGAACGTGTCTCGATGCCGGACTTCGACATCGACTTCTGCCAGGATCGCCGCGAAGAGGTGATCCGCTATGTGCAGGCCAAGTATGGCCGTGAGCAAGTGGCGCAGATCATCACCTTCGGTTCGCTGCAGGCGCGCGCTGCGCTTCGCGACGTCGGCCGCGTTCTGGAAATGCCCTATGGCCAGGTCGACAAGATCTGCAAACTCGTGCCGAACAATCCCGCCAATCCGACCCCGCTCAGCAAAGCCATCGAAGAGGAGCCGCGTCTTCAGGAGGAGGCGGACAAGGAACCAGTCGTCGCCCGCCTTCTCGATATCGCCCAGAAGATCGAAGGTCTTTATCGTCATGCTTCCACGCACGCCGCCGGTATTGTCATCGGCGACCGCCCGTTGTCGAAGCTGGTGCCGATGTATCGCGATCCGCGCTCCGATATGCCCGTCACCCAGTTCAATATGAAATGGGTGGAGCAGGCCGGCCTCGTGAAGTTCGACTTCCTCGGCTTGAAAACGCTGACGGTGCTGAAGACGGCGGTCGATTTCGTTGCCAAGCGCGGCATCTCGATCGATCTCGCCAGCATTCCACTCGACGACAAGCCGAGCTATGAGATGCTCTCTCGCGGCGAAACGGTCGGCGTGTTCCAGGTGGAAAGTGCCGGTATGCGCAAGGCACTCATCGGCATGCGCCCGGACTGTATCGAGGACATCATCGCCCTCGTGGCGCTCTACCGTCCGGGTCCGATGGAGAACATTCCGGTCTATAACGCGCGCAAGCATGGCGAGGAAGAGATTGAATCGATCCACCCGAAGATCGATTACCTGCTGAAAGAGACGCAGGGCGTTATCGTCTACCAGGAACAGGTGATGCAGGTCGCCCAGGTTCTCTCCGGCTATTCGCTCGGCGAAGCCGACCTTCTGCGCCGCGCCATGGGTAAGAAGATCAAGGCGGAGATGGACCAGCAACGCGAGCGCTTCGTGGATGGCGCCGTCAAGAATGGTGTGTCGAAGGGGCAGTCGGATGTCATTTTCGATCTGCTCGCCAAATTCGCCAACTACGGCTTCAACAAGTCGCACGCGGCCGCCTACGCCATCGTCTCCTACCAGACCGCCTATATGAAGGCCCACTATCCGGTTGAGTTCCTGGCAGCGTCGATGACGCTCGATATGGCCAATACTGAAAAGGTCAACGATTTCCGCCAGGACGCCAAGCGCCTCGGAATTGAAGTCATTGCGCCATCGGTCCAGACGTCCTTCCGTCATTTCCAGACTGGTGAGAACCGCATTTATTATGCCCTGGCTGCCATTAAGGGCGTCGGCGAATCTGCGGTCGAGCATATCGTCGAGGTACGCGGCGACCAGCCCTTTGCCGGGATCGAGGATTTCTGCCTGCGCATCGATCCGAAGCAGATCAACCGCCGTGTTCTCGAAAGCCTGATCTGCGCCGGCGCCTTCGATTGCTTCGACATCGACCGCGCCCAACTGATCGCCGGTCTCGACCGCATCATGGGCTACGCGCAAGTGGCGCAGGAAAACAAGCGCAGCGGCCAGCACGACATGTTCGGCAGCGCCGCCTCCGGGCCGGAGAAAATCTCGTTCCCGCCCTATACGCCATGGCTGGCCTCTGAGCGCCTGCTGCGCGAATTCCAGGTGCTCGGCTTCTACCTGACGGCCCATCCGCTCGATACCTACAAGAGCGTGCTCGACAAGATGCGTGTACAGCCCTTCGCCGATTTCTCCGCGGCGGTGAAACAGGGCGCCAGTAACGGCCGCCTGGCAGGCACCGTCATCTCGAAGCAGGAGCGCAAGACGCGCACCGGCAACAAGATGGGCATCTTCGTCTTCTCGGACGCTTCCGGCCAGTTTGAAGCCGTGCTCTTCTCGGAAGTGCTCAACCAGTATCGTGACGTCCTGGAAGTCGGCAAATCCTTCGTCATCACCGCCCAGGCGGATGAGCGGCCGGAAGGCATCAGCCTGCGCCTTCAGACCGCGCAATCGCTGGAGGAAAAGTCGCTGCAGATGCAGAAGGCGCTGCGTGTCTATATCCGCGATTCCGGGCCGCTGAAGGCGGTTGCCGCGCATTTGAATGCCAAGGGCGACGGCCTCGTCTCCTTCATCGTCATCAAGGAGGAAGGTATGCGCGAGGTGGAAGTGGCATTGCCGGAGAAGTATCGCATTACGCCGGAAATCGCCGCCGCGTTACGCACGGCACCGGGCGTGATCGATGTCGAGCTTGTCTGACACAGGTCCGCGAGGAGGGCTTTAGCCCTTCTTACCGAGCGCGCCGCTATTCGTGATGGTGATGAAATCGGTCTCGTTGCCGGTTTCCGGACCAACGCCGGTGTCTGAGATCGTCAGCGACGAACCGGATGTCAGCAGGTCCTCGATGCGATGCCTGATATCGTCGGGAATGGTGATGCGGCCAAGCGCTTGTGCGGCGGCATCGAGTGATTGCGATTGTTCCTCGCTGGTGATGCCGTATCGCTTCTTCATCTTGCTGCTCAGATCTTCCTCCAGCGTCATGCCGAACCAATCGGCCTTGCCGCTGATGCGGTCGATGGCATTGGCGGTGAAGAAATGCACGCCGAGAGCTTCTTGCGGTTCGGCAATGATGGCCGGCCCCTCGAAGAGCGGCTTGAAATTCTGGCGGACCATGATCGCGCCGTTCGGCGGTTCGCCTTTGCCGGCGGCGGCATAGACCGCTTTCATCAGAGCCGGGCTCACCAGGCCGCCCGTCGCCTTGATGTTGTGCGCCTTTCTGAAGTCTTCGATTGCCTGAACAGTCGACGGCCCGAGCATGCCGTCCGGCGCGCCGGTTATGAAACCCATGTCTTTCAGCATGCCTTGAAGGTCGCGAACATTCTCGCGCAATCCGCGCCGGGTGATCAGGATGCTAAGTGGTGCAAGATCGATGGGTGGAGCGGCGACTGCCGTCGCCTGTGGAAGCTTGATCGAGGTGACGTCGTTCGTCGCCACCTGCAGCGACTGAGTCAGCGGCAGGAAGCTCGCTGTCGATGGTCGCAGCTCTATGCCGGAAAACAGCGCCGGCGGAGGCGCTGCCTGCGGCTGAAACAGCATCGCGTTTTCCACGGGCTGCGGTACCAGTGGCTGATTGGCGATGACCACGTGCACGCCACGCTCGGTCATCTGATAGAGCATCTTGGCGAAAGCCTTGGGCATGCGCACGCAGCCATGCGAGGCCGGATAGTTGGGAACCGAGTTGGATTCGTGCAAAGCAATTCCGGACCATGTCAGTCTTTGCATGAAGGGCATGGGCGAGGCGGAATAGAGATTTGACTCGTGGTAGATCTTCTTTTCCAGAATGGAGAAGATCCCGCTCGGTGTCGTGTGACCGCGTTTGCCGGTGGATACCTTGGATGTCGCCACCACCTGGTCGCCGTCATAAACGGCAAGCGATTGTCTGTCCTTGGAGACGACGATCTGCAGGGTGCGGGCATCCGACGCAGCGGCAAAGCTGGGCTGCGAGAGGGCGGTCGCTGAAAGCAGCGCAAGCCCAAGCAAGAAAAATGGCTTCATAGACACAACCAAACGCAATACTCGTAACGCCCAAGGTTAGACTTCGAAGTTTAAGGAAGACTTTCGCAAAAGACGTGCTTTGGCACTCCGGAAAAAAAGCCTGGAGCCGTCTTTCGCCGGGCGGAATACAGAAGCGCCGAAGCAAGGCGGGCTCCCTGCTTCGGCGTGGGGTTATCAGTGAATATATCGTGTGATCAGCGCACGCTGGATGCGACCCAGTTGTGCCAGTCCTGCTCGCTACCATGGAAGGCGTTGAGGTCGATCTTGCCGTCGACGCCATGGGAAACGCCCGAGCCGGAATACTGCCAGAACAGCCACTTTCGGCCGGGATAGACCTTGGACGGATGCTGGGCGACGGCGCGCAGCCAGAATGGGTAGTTGAGCAGCTCACCGCTGAGATTGTCGCGATAGAAATCCGGCGCGGTGTAGACGATCGGACGCTGGCCATAGTGCTTTTCCAGCTTGTCCATGAACACCTGCATCTTGGCGAGCACTTGTTCGCGCGAAGGGCGGCGCTTGCAGCTCGACTCGCCATTCCACTCGACGTCGATGACGGGCGGCAGGGCACCGGCTTCTCGCGGTACATTGCGAATGAACCAGTCGGCTTGCTCGCCCGCGGTCCGGCACCAGTAGAAGAAATGATAGGCGCCGTGTTTCAGGCCGGCCTGCTGGGCGGTTCGCCAGTTTTTCTTGAACATCGGGTCGAGATGGTCGCCGCCATCGGTCGCTTTGATGTAGACGAAATTGGCGCCCTGGGTGCGCAGCGTGTTCCAGTCGATATCGCCCTGCCAGCGCGAAACGTCGACGCCATGCACCGCCAGTTTCCGCGGTGAGGTGGAGGTGCCGAAGTTGATCGGCTTGGCATCGCGGAAGCGATGGCTGTAGATCTGCATCGGTTGCTGCCGCAAGGAGCGCGGCACTGGGTTGGATGGCGCAAGCATGGCGAGGGGCCGCTGCAGCGGCACGGGAGCATCGCTGTCGCCCTGGTCGGAAGGTGAAGGCATGAGCCCTTCCGGACGCAGATTGGTCGGCATCGCCACTGCGAGGGCCTGTTGGCGCTCGACGCGTGAAACCGTTTCGCCGATCTCGACCGAGGGTACCACTCGGCCGGTCTTTGCGATGGAGCTGGTCAATTCATTCGAAGGAGGAGTGGCTCGCGCGGCTTCGCGCTCACCTCGAGCGGCACAGCCTGAGATCGTCAGGCAGGCGAGAAGAATGGTCGATACAGCCGATAGACGCATAGGAACCCGTACGCAAAACACAATCGACGGCGAATCCGCGCCGTTCGGAAGTTACAGAATTCGAGTCCTAATAGAAATTTACCAAGAAAGTTTGAATCCGAGCTTTTCGAGCCAAAGAATCGCGCGCGTTACGCGGAGATTTTTGGTTCACTCCATATGTCTCCGATTGGTGATTTAAAGTTAAGCTATTGTTATTTATGGCGTTTGTCACCGAACGTGTATCCGGTCTCGACGGTCTTGCTTCCGAATTTTTCTCGCAACTTATCCATGGCCGCTTCCGCCGCGGCGCGGCGCATGGCGTGTTCGTCGATCAAATCCGGAGGGTCGGCGCGCGCTGCATCGCCCAGATCGGAGACGCCGATACCGATCAGGCGGAACTTCGTTCCATCGGTTTCCGGCTCGAGCAGCCGCAGGCCGGTACGGAAGATTCGGTCTGCCAGTTGCGTCGGGTCTTCGAGACGCCGATTGCGCGTTCGGATCTTGAAGTCCGCCGTCTTCAGCTTCAACACCACGGTCTGGCCCGCGATACCGCTGCGCTTCAACCGGCGCGAGACCTTCTCTGCGAGATCGCGCAGGATGGGCACGAGATCGTCATACTTTGAAATATCTTCGAAAAATGTCGTTTCGGACGTTACGCTCTTGGCCGCCTCGTTGGGGTGAACCGTGCGGTCGTCGATGCCGCGCGAGAGGCGGAAAAGCCGCTGTCCAATGACGCCATAGCGGCGCATGAGGTCGCCTTCCTCCATGCCTTGGAGCTGGCCGATCGTGCGAATGCCGTCGCTTTCAAGCGTCGCGGCAAAGGCCTTGCCGACCCCCCATATCGTGGTGACCGACCGTGGCTCGAGAAAGGAGAGCGCTTCTTCCCGGCCAATGACCGAGAAACCGCGCGGCTTCTGCAGGTCGGAAGCGACCTTGGCGAGGAACTTGCAATAGGAGAGGCCGACGGAGATGGTGATGCCTATTTCCTGTTCCACGCGCCTTGCGAATTTAGCGAGGATGCGAGCCGGGGGATCGTGGTGGAGCCGCTGCGTGCCGTCGAGCTCCAGGAAGGCCTCGTCAATCGAAAGCGGCTGCACCAGCGGCGTCAGATCCTGCATCATCCCCCGGATTTCCCGACCGACGCGAACATATTTCTCCATGTTCGGCCTGACGACCACGGCTTGAGGACATGCTTCCAAAGCCTTGAACATCGGCATCGCCGATCGGACGCCATGGATGCGGGCGATATAGCAGGCGGTAGAGACCACACCGCGTTTGCCGCCACCGACGATGACCGGCTTGTCTGCCAGTTCCGGATTGTCCCGCTTTTCTATCGAGGCGTAGAATGCGTCACAATCGATGTGAGCCAGTGTTAATGCGTAAAGTTCGCGATGATAGACGAGGCGGGGGCTGCCACAGGCTCGGCAGCGAGTCCTCACGGCCGATTGCTCACTCAAGCAATCGCGGCAAAAACCGGAGATTTTGTCGGGCCTATCGGTCATTGAATGAGAACAAAAATTGAACATTGCCACTTTATGTTCTAATTTTGCGAGTCTCAAGCTGGAAAACGAGGAGGAGGACGGTGTGGAGAATTTAGATGTGCACCAGTTGACGCTGGATCGCTGGGGCGATTTCGAGGCGCTCTTCGGGCCGCTTGGCGCCTGTTATGGCTGCTGGTGCACACATTTCCGCATTCCGACATCAGAGCGCAAGGCGATGGATGGAGATGCGAAGAAACGCTTCATGCAGGAGCGCATTGCCGCCGGACCGCCTCCCGGTCTTCTTGGCTATATCGGCGAGCGTCCGGTTGCCTGGGTGCAGGTCGGCCCTCGTTCGGAGCTGCCGCAATGGAATTCGGAGAAAACGGTGTCGCGTCCGCTCAATCCGGCCGATGCCGAGGACAGTGCCGTCTGGGCCGTGAGCTGCTTCTTCATGAACTCCCGGGATCGCGGCAAGGGATACAGTCACCGGATGCTGTCGGAAGCCGTGAACTTCGCCAAGGCTTCAGGCGCACGCTTGCTGGAGGGCTGTCCGATCGAGCGCACCAAACAGTCGAAGTCCGTCGGCCTCTATGTCGGCTCATTGCGTATATTCGAGGCGGCCGGCTTTTCGGAAGTCGCTAAACGCAAGGACGGACGTCCGCTGATGCGCCTCGAGCTCTGACAACGTGAGCCGTCGTCATCTGACGATATGAGCTCGAAGCAGGGCGGCAGCCTGGCTCCATTCGTTTGCTTCGGGAATCCCCGCCGGCGCGGCTGGTGCCATGCGATGAACGATGGAATCCGGCTTGAGATTAATCAGGAGGCAATCCGGAACATGTTCGCTGACCGAATGCAAATTGTGCGCCATATCGTCGATGAAGGCGACCGGCAAGGTGCGGCTCGAATGAAGCGACCGTACGATCGGTCCTTTCGGCTGCAGCGATGCGAGCAGGGGATAGGCAAGCCCGAGCCGGTCGAGCAAGCGGCGCCGTTGTTCCCAGAATTGCGGCGGCATGGCCGTGAGGAAAACGATATCGGCCTCCTTCGAAACCTCGCCGAGCGTGTCGACGGCGAGATCGAGAGGGGTCTGCCACAGTTCCTGCGCTTCGAAGAAGGAATCGATGAGCCGATGCACGTCTTTCTCTTCAAGTGCCGTTCCACTTGCCTTGGAGACGATGTTCCCGGTCAGCCGGAAGGAGCGCGGCAGGAATTCATTGCCCTCGCCGTCGAGGAAGGCCAGGAAAGGCGCAAAGAAATGCAAGACGACATCATCGACATCGCAGACAATCAGGGGGCGATCCTGCAGCCGGATATGGGATACGTCGCATTCGAGCGGAGCGTCCATTATCAATATTCTCCGGAGGCGAGGCCCGGCGGCGAGAAATGCACGGACGCAGCAGCAACGGCTTCCGGCGAGATGCCGCTTGCCTCGCAGAAGGCCAGCAGCGTCGGCTCATGGTTCATCAGGAAGTCGAGCATGCCTGCGAGAAACGCCGGCTCGTTGATCGCATTGCGAACTTGCGCCGGTGCGACGCCGGTTAGCGCCAGAAAGCGGCCGAACATGTCCGGCTCGTTGGCTAGCCATCCGAGTACGGCAATGGCCGTCTCTTGCGGGTCCGCTGCATTCTTCTTCGGGTTCTTGAAGTTACTTTGCATTTTGAAGAGTGATTTACCTATTTTTCAACCAAATCCCGGTAATGTGCGATTCAAGTATTTGTGGAATCGGTTCCTCGCGACCCTATATTTCGAGAGAATGGATGCAATACCGGATGCAGGGACAGCTTTCCATGCCTAAGCAGGTAATGATTGTAGAAGACAATGAGCTGAATATGAAGCTCTTTCGCGATCTGATCGAGGCGTCCGGCTATACGACGATCCAGACCCGCAACGGTATGGAGGCGCTCGATCTGGCGCGCAAGCATCGCCCCGATCTTATCCTCATGGATATTCAGCTCCCGGAGGTTTCCGGGCTGGAAGTCACGAAATGGCTCAAGGAAGACGATGATCTTCACGTCATCCCTGTGATTGCCGTCACGGCCTTTGCCATGAAGGGCGACGAAGAGCGCATTCGTCAGGGCGGATGCGAAGCCTATGTTTCCAAGCCAATTTCGGTGCCGAAATTTATCGAGACGATCAAAACCTATCTCGGCGACGCCTGAGCATGGGAACGAGCTGATGACCGCACGCATTCTGGTAGTTGATGACATCCCCGCCAATGTGAAGCTTCTGGAGGCGCGGCTTTTGGCCGAATACTTCGAGGTGCTGACGGCCGAGGATGGTTTGAAGGCGCTCGCCATCTGCGCCGGCACCCAGGTCGATCTTGTCCTGCTCGACATCATGATGCCGGGCATGGACGGATTCGAGGTTTGCGAACGTCTGAAATCCGATCCGCGTACTGCCCACATCCCCGTGGTTATGGTCACGGCGCTCGATCAGCCGGCCGATCGCGTCCGTGGTCTCAAAGCTGGCGCCGACGACTTCCTGACCAAGCCGGTCAACGATCTTCAGCTGATCTCGCGCGTCAAGAGCTTGCTTCGCCTGAAGACGCTGAGCGACGAACTGCACATGCGCAACGAGACCGCGCGCAACTTCGGCATCGACGATCTGCTTCGCGCCGGCGATGGCCGCGCTGACGATGTCGGGCATGTGCTCTTGGTCGATGGCCGCGCCAATTCGCAGGAGCGCATCATTCGGGCACTGAAGCCGATCGCCCAGGTGACGGCCATGTCCGACCCTCAGGCAGCCCTGTTTGAGGCAGCCGAACGGCCTTTCGAGCTCGTCATCGTCAATTCGAACTTCGATGACTACGATCCGCTGCGGCTTTGCTCGCAGCTTCGCTCGCTGGAGCGCACGCGCTTCCTTCCGGTCCTGCTGGTGACCGAGCAGGGGGCCGACGATATGATCGTCCGCGCCCTCGATCTCGGCGTCAATGATTACATCGTGCGGCCGATCGATCCGAACGAGCTCGTGGCGCGCTGCCTGACCCAGATAAGGCGCAAGCGCTACAATGATCGTCTGCGCGCCAGCGTACAGCACACCATCGAGCTTGCCGTCACCGACGCGCTTACCGGCCTGAACAACAGGCGCTATCTGGACAATCATCTGAAGATTCTTTTCGATCGCTCGCTGGCGAGGGCGCGGCCGCTCTCAGTCCTGATCGCAGATATCGATCGCTTCAAGCAGGTCAACGACACCTATGGTCACGATGCCGGCGACGAGGTGCTGAAGGAATTCGCCGCGCGCATCCGTTCCACCGTGCGCGGCGCCGATCTGGCCTGTCGCTATGGTGGCGAGGAATTCGTTGTTGTCATGCCGGATACATCCGCAGACATCGCCGCGGTCGTCGCAGAGCGCCTGCGCGCAGCGGTAGAAAACATGCCGGTGCGGCTGCGAGATACAGGTGTGGCGCTTAACATCACCGCTTCCTTCGGAATATCGTCTCGTTTGACGACTGTGGAGACGCCGGAGCAGCTGATGAAGCAGGCCGATCTTGCGCTTTATGAAGCGAAAAGGGCCGGGCGCAACAGGGTGGTCGCTTCGGCCGCTTGACCGATAATAGGTCAAAGCAGGTAAATTTCCCAATGAGTATTGAGGGGATTCCCGAAGTTTTGAACAGCCTTGATGTGATCCCGAACTTCACGCATTGGCTATAAGTGCCTTGGCATTGCCAATAGGATAGTCTTTGTAGTTTTGTTGATTATCGGAGCAGCTTGCGGCTCTTCAGCGAACCTCTTCGGTGAAGGCTGATTGTTTTGCTATATAAAGCCGATTTACTTGATAGTTTTTAAATCGAGGCATAGGTAACGGCTATATATAAGTGGATTTTTATTTGTTCGTGCGTACTTCCTTAAATATAAGTATTTATATTTTGCAAAATATACCGAAGCAAGATTTTTATTCTGGATTGAGTTTCAAATTTGATTTGTTAATTCTGTAAGAACATCCTGCCGTCTGGGGCTTGAATTTTAACCATCCGAACAGACAGGTATTTTTCATCATTAAGAATTAGTTGATTTTCTTTCGATTTCGCGCGAATTTAGTCCCGTACAGAGACAAGCCCTCAGGGCTTAGAGATACCCCATGATGCTCAGGTCCGCCGCATCTCCTGGGTCGTGGGGTCGGTCGGCTGGCAGGCAAAAGATAACGGTTCCTCGTGCCGTTTTGCATGCTGGCCGGCCTCCAAATCTAAAACGCCGCTCTTCGTTCATTCGAAGGCGGCGTTTTTCTTTGGGTGGTTCATGCCGACGGCATTCCCATCCACCTTGAATAGCGAGATGCAGCCTATTTGCCTGGGCGACGCCAGCGCAAAACAAAAAAGGCGCTAGCCCGCAGGCAGCGCCTTCTTGAAACCCTAGGTTTAGGAAACTTACTTGATCTTCGTTTCCTTGAACTCGACGTGCTTCTTAGCAACCGGGTCGTACTTCGTCTTCGTCATCTTGTCCGTCATCGTACGGCTGTTCTTCGTCGTGACGTAGAAGAAACCGGTGTCGGCCGTCGACAGCAGCTTGATCTTGATAGTGGTAGCCTTGGCCATGGTCGTCCTGCCTTTAATAAAAATGAACGCCGTGGACGGCCAGTGAGGTGGTCCACGGCGAATTCTGGCGCGAAAATACAAATCGCGCCTGAAAAGTCAACCTCTGTTGCCCATGAAAAGCAGTCGTATCCCCGAAAGCAGGACATAAAGGCCGAAGAAAAACGCCACAGCCCAGGCAAAGCCGCTCGGATTGGCCAGATCCATCGCCGTACCGATCGTCGGTGGCCCGAGAACCATGCCGATGGCGTAGCAGAAAACGAAGGCGGCATTGGCTGCCACGAGGTCGACGCCGGTCAGCCGTGTGCCGAGGTGGCTGAGGCCAACCGTGTACATTCCCGAAACGCAGCCGCCCCAGAAGAGCAGGATGGTGGCAAGAATAATCCAGTTCGAAGAGAGCGACGGCAACAGCAGCGCGCCGACAAAGCCGATGATGGCCATGATCGAAAGCAGGGGCCGCTTGTCGCGCATTCTGTCTGCGAGCAAACCGAGCGGAATCTGAAACACGAAATTGCCGACGCCCATGACGGTCAACAGCAGTGCAGCCTGTGATTCGTTGAAGCCGAGTCGGGTCGCGTAGCTGGTGAACAGCGAGCCGCCGCCGACGGTGACGGCGCCGAACACGAAGACCGCAGCCGTGGCCGTTGGTACGAGGAAAATGTAGCGGACGAAATGCAGCTCAGGTTTCTCGTCGACAAGCGGGCTTTCGTTGCGGGCGATGAAGATTGGGATTGCTGCGGCCAGAATGATACAGGCGCCGATGACAAAGGGCATGAGCCCTTCACTGCCGACAAGCGAGAAGAGCAGGGGGCCGGCGGCAAAGCCGAGCGAAAAGACTGTGGAATAAAGGCCGAGCACGAAACCGCGCTTGGACGGCGGCGAGGCTGCATTGATCCAGAATTCCGACAGGATGAACAGCGTCGTCGTCGACCCGTGGAAGATGATGCGCAACGGGAACCACAGAAGCAGATTCTCCGCATAATAAAAGCCCAGCGAGCTTAGCGCGGAGAGTATGACCGCCCAGATCATCGTCTGCACGACGCCGAAACGATGCGCGAGCTTCGTGGTGATGACGGCGGCGAGCATGGCCGCAATACCCATCATCGCCGTGTTAAGGCCGATCAGGGTCGAGGGGATGCCGCGCTTTTCCAGGATGATGCTGAGAAGCGGCAGGCCTAACCCGATGGCGATA
This sequence comes from Rhizobium sp. BR 314, assembly GCF_047445805.1. NCBI lineage: Bacteria > Pseudomonadati > Pseudomonadota > Alphaproteobacteria > Hyphomicrobiales > Rhizobiaceae > Rhizobium > Rhizobium sp. BR 314. The sequence continues at coordinate 449,687 of NZ_JARWLA010000002.1, forward strand.
CCCACGGCAGACACGGACGCAATGGCTGCGACGAGCGAAGGCCAGTGAATCTCTTCGACATGGCCGGCCTTGTCGTTCGTCGGTTCAAGCATAAACGGATCCTTGGAGGGCATGGCAGGCGAGTCGATCGAGATTCGAAACTTCGAAAGGCGCGGCTCGGCCAAATTCCGGTGACGGGTCGGCTTTCATGAGATCGGACATATCCCCCAGAATGATCCTTTCGACGCCGGGCATGTTCAGACAAGAAACGCTGCCGATGTCAAGTCGTCGCGGGCAAAGCAATTCCTGCGAATCACGAATCTGCGGCAAATCGATCGCGGTTTGAGACGAAAGCATGCAGCAGCAGTCGGTCGCCGCGATTTCTTGCGCGGTCGGGGCGGGCAGGCTGATGGGCATGCTCACGATCGGCCGTTTCCCTGGTCCCATTCGTCCGGGCTGTCGTCATGGCCGCCGAAACCATGCATGCGCAACGCCCATTGCAGGCCGATCACGCCGCCTTTGATGGGCTGTATGATTGCGAGCGCCGCAATGACTGTGATGGGAGCCCAAATGGCGAGATGCGCCCACATCGGCAGGCTGAAGGCCATGTCCGTCATCATGTAGCCGCCCACGACAAGATGGCCAAGAACGAAGATCACCAGGTAGGGCGGCAGGTCGTCCGCCCGCTGATGAAAGATCTCTTCGTTGCAGACCGCGCAATGATCGACAGGTTTCAGAAAAGAACCGAAGAGCTTGCCCGTTCCGCAGCGCGGACAGCGATTGAGCATGCCGCGGGAAATGGAGCGACCGAGCGGGCGCTCGCTTTCGTCTGAACCGCCATAGCGGGTGGGAGAATCGGATGGGCTGCCCGTCATGAATGCTCTTTCTTCTTGCCCGCAGCGTCCTCTAGCGGCGGCCGCGCGACGGTCTGGTTCCCGGCGCCTTGCGCGCGGGTGTTTTGTTGCGACGGGTCGCCTTATGGAAGGAACGCACCGCCGTCGGCATCGGCCGCCCTTCGCTCAGCATCTCGAAGCGCAGCGCGCCCGCAAGCGGCACGGCTTCCGCCAGCCTCACGGTCACATCGTCGCCAAGACGGAAACCTAGCCCCGTTTTCTCTCCGGTCAGCGCCTGATGCGCCTCGTCGTAGATGAAGTAGTCGGTGCCGAGCGTAGATATAGGGATGAAACCGTCGGCGCCATAGTCGGGCAGGGTGACAAAAAGTCCCGACTTGGTGACACCGCCGACGCGGGCCCCGAATTCCGCACCGACGCGACCTGCGAGGTGATGGGCGATCAGCCGGTCGACCGTTTCGCGCTCGGCCGCCATGGCCCGGCGCTCGAAGGTCGAGATTTCGGCGGCGATATCGTCGAGCGAAGCTTCTTCATCCGGCGTAATGCCGCCTTCGCCAAGACCGAGCGAGCCGACGAGCGCACGATGCACGATCAGATCCGCATAGCGGCGAATCGGCGAGGTGAAGTGCGCGTATTTCATCAGGTTCAGGCCGAAATGGCCGATATTGTCGGGGCTATAGATCGCCTGGCTCTGCGAGCGCAGCACCATTTCATTGACCATGGTCTGATGCGCCGTACCCTCGGCTTTCGCGAGAATGCCGTTGAAGCTGTTGGCGCGGACATTGCCGCCCTTGGCAAGCGATATGCCGAGGGTTGCCAGGAATTCGCGCAGGATCTCCTGCTTGGCGAGCGTCGGGCCATCGTGGATACGATAGATCAACGCCTGCTTCTTCTTTTCCAGCGTTTCGGCTGCGGCGACATTCGCCTGGATCATCATCTCTTCGATGAGCTTGTGCGCGTCGAGGCGCGGCGGCACGAAAACGCGATCGACCGTGCCGTCTGGTTTCAGCAGGATCTTGCGCTCGGGCATATCAAGCTCGAGCGGCTGGCGCCGGTCGCGGCCCTTCTTCATGATGTGATAGGCGTGCCAGAGCGGCTTGAGGATCGGCTCCAGCATCGGTCCCGTCTTGTCGTCGGGCTGGCCGTCGATTGCCGCCTGCGCCTGCTGGTAGGAAAGCTTGGCCGCGCTCTTCATCATGATGCGATGGAACGTATGCCCTGCCTTGCGTCCTTCCTTGGAGAAGATCATCCGCACGGCGAGGGCAGGGCGGTCGACGCCTTCCTTCAGCGAGCAGAGATCGTTGGAGATACGCTCGGGCAGCATCGGCACGACGCGGTCGGGGAAATAGACCGAGTTGCCACGCTTCAAGGCTTCGCGGTCGAGCGGCGAATTCGGGCGCACATACCAGGAGACGTCGGCGATGGCGACGGTAACGATGACGCCGTCCGGATTTTCGGGCGAGGGGTCCATCTCCGCATAGACGGCGTCGTCATGATCCTTGGCATCCGCCGGGTCGATGGTGATCAGCGGCAGGCTGCGCCAATCCTCGCGATGCGACATGGTCGCGGGCTTGGCCGCGTCAGCTTCTGCAATGACGGCGGCCGGGAAGACATGCGGAATGCCGTGCGCGTGAATGGCGATCATCGAGATCGCTTTTTCCGAAGCGACGGAACCGACGACGGACAGAACCTTGGCGCGCTGCATGCCGAAACGGCCGAGACGCGCCACTTCCACTTCGACCAGATCGCCATCCTTGGCGCCGCCGGTATAATCCGGGTCGATCACCATTTCCTCACCGCGTCGCTCGATCGGCATCAAACGGCCGCCACCGCCCGGCGTTTCGCGGAAGACGCCCATGGAGGCGCCTTGCCGCTTGTCGATGACCTTGATGATGCGGGCCGTATAGGCCGGGCCGCCGCGATCCACCGCCGAAAAGATCTTTGCGAGAATGCGGTCGCCCATGCCGGCGACAGGCGCCTTGCCCTTGCCGTTACGGCCAGTCGGCGAGGAGGACTGCTTGATCAACACGGCCGGAGCGACGCCGTTTTCGTCAGCCCATTCTGCTGGGCGGCCGATCAGCATGCCATCCTTGTCGCGGGTGGTGATATCGAGAACGGCGATCGGCGGCAGTGCGCCGGGGCGGATGAGCGACTTGCGGCTCTTCTGCACCATGCCTTCTTCTTCCAGCTCGCGTAGCAGTTCCTTCAGCGCGACGCGGCTTTCGCCTTTCAAGCCGAAGGCCTTGGCCAGCTCGCGTTTGGACGCCTGCTGCGGATGATCGGCGATGAAGCGCAGGATGACTTCGCGCGGCGGCAACTCGCCATGAATGATCGCCATCATCGGCTCGGCGTCGCCGCCAGCCTTACCGGCGCGGCCGGGTTTGCCGGAACGCCGTTCCGACGATGGATTCCTGCCGCGCGGTTCTCTGCTCACTCTGCACTCTTCTTCTTTGTTGCCGCCTTTGCCACAGGCTTCTTCGCAGCAGCCTTCGGCTTGGCGGTCGTTTTCGTCGCTTTTGCGCTTGCTGCCGCAGCCTTCGCCTTGGCGGGCGCCTTCTTGGTGGTGCCGCCGCTCTTGCCGGCCTTCGCGACGATCAGAGCCAAGGCTTCTTCGACCGTGATCGCCTGTGGGTCCGTGCCCTTCGGCAGGGTCGCGTTGACCTTGCCCCAGTTGACATAGGGGCCATACTTGCCGTCGCGCACGGTGATGGAGCCGCCACCATCCGGATGCTCACCGAGATCTTTCAGCGCTGCCGGCGTGCCGCGCGCTCTGCCGCCCGCTGCCTTGTTTTGCTTCTCGGCGATCAGGGTCACGGCACGGTTCAGGCCGACTGTAAAGACATCCTCGACGCTTTCGAGGTTGGCATAGCCGCCATCATGCAGCAGGAAAGGTCCGTAGCGGCCGATGCCGGAAGAGATCATCTTACCGGTTTCAGGATGCTTGCCGATGTCTCGCGGCAGCGAGATCAGCGCCATCGCCTTCTCGTAATCGATATCCTCGGGCTTCCATCCCTTTGGCAGCGAGGCGCGTTTGGCATCCTTGCCGTCACCTCGCTGGATATAAGGCCCGAAGCGGCCGGAACGCAGCGTCAGCTCTTCGCCGGTCACCGGATCGGCGCCAAGTGCCTTCGGCTCGTTCAATCCGTTGGATTCGGCTTCCGCGCCGCCTTCGGAGGAAAGCTGGCGGGTGTAATTGCATTCCGGATAGTTCGAGCAACCGACGAAGGCGCCGTATTTGCCGAGTTTCAGCGACAGGTTGCCCGTGCCGCAGACCTGGCAGATGCGCGGATCGCTGCCGTCTTCGCGCTTTGGGAAGACGAGCGGCGCCAGTGCCTCGTTCAGCGCATCGAGCACGTTGGTGACGCGCAGTTCTTTAGTATCCTCGATCTGGGCGAAGAAATCGCGCCAGAAGTCACGCAGGACGTCCTTCCAGTTTAGCTCGCCGGCGGAAATGCGGTCGAGCTTTTCTTCCAGATCGGCAGTGAAATCATATTCCACGTATTTGGTGAAGAAGCTCTCAAGGAAAGCCGTCACGAGCCGGCCCTTGGCCTGCGGCAGCAGCTTGCGCTTGTCGATGGTCACGTAGTCGCGGTCGCGCAGCGTGGCCAGCGTCGCGGCATAGGTGGAGGGGCGGCCGATGCCGAGCTCTTCCATCTTCTTGATCAGCGATGCTTCCGAATAGCGCGGCGGCGGTTCGGTGAAATGTTGGGTCGAGTTGATCTTCTGCTTGGCGAGATTTTCGCGCGCATTGATCTCTGGCAGGCGGCCGCCTTCTTCGCTGTCGTCGCTCTGCTCGCCATCCTCCTTCTGGTCGGTATAGGCGGCGATGAAGCCGTCGAAACGGATGACGGAGCCGACGGCACGCAGGCCGGCCTTCTTGCCGGCGTTGTCGGCGAGGATTTCAACGGTCGTGCGCTCGATTTCGGCCGACGCCATCTGGCTGGCGATGCCGCGCTTCCAGATCAGGTCGTAAAGCCTGAGCTGGTCGTCATCGAGGAACTTGCGGATACGGTCCGGCACGCGGTCGAAATCGGTCGGGCGGATCGCTTCGTGCGCTTCCTGGGCATTCTTTGCCTTGGTGGAATAGAAGCGGGCCTTTTCCGGCAGATAGCGATCGCCGAATTGGCCGGCGATGGCGCGGCGTGCGGCATCGATCGCTTCCGGCGCCATCTGAACGCCGTCCGTACGCATATAGGTGATGAGACCGACGGTTTCACCGCCGATGTCGACGCCTTCATAGAGCTTCTGCGCCACCTGCATGGTGCGCGAGGCCGAGAAGCCGAGCTTCGAGGAAGCGGCCTGCTGTAGCGTCGAAGTGGTGAAGGGTGGGCTCGGATTGCGCTTGACCGGCTTTGCCTCGACGGTATCGACGACGTAGGAGGCGCCTTCCAGCAGAGCCTTGAGGCGGCCGGCTTCTTCGCCGTTGCCGATCGCGCGCGGCTGCAGGCGCTTGCCGTCCGCGGATACCAGGCGTGCTTCGAATTCGTCGCCGCGCGGCGTCTTCAGTATCGCCGAAAGGTTCCAGTATTCTTCCGAGATGAAGCGTTCGATTTCGGATTCGCGGTCGCAGACGAGACGCAGCGCCACGGACTGCACGCGGCCGGCCGAGCGTGCGCCGGGCAGCTTGCGCCACAGCACGGGCGACAGGTTGAAGCCAACGAGATAATCGAGCGCGCGGCGGGCGAGATAGGCATCGACCAGCGGCACATCGATATCGCGCGGATCGGCCATGGCGTCGAGTACGGCCTTCTTGGTGATGGCGTTGAAGACGACGCGCTTCACCGGCTTACCGTTGATGACGCGCTTCTTGTTAAGGAGGTCGAGCACATGCCAGGAGATCGCTTCACCTTCGCGATCCGGGTCGGTCGCGAGGAACAGGGCGTCGGAGGATTTCATCGCGTCGGCGATGTCCTTCATGCGCTTTTGGGAGGCACCATCGACTTCCCAAAGCATTTCGAAATCCTGGTCCGGCAGCACCGAACCGTCTTTGGCGGGCAGGTCACGCACATGGCCGAAGGATGCAAGAACCTTATATCCGGGTCCCAGATATTTATTGATTGTCTTGGCCTTGGCAGGCGATTCCACCACTACAACGTTCATCATCAAGTCTCTGAATACGAGGTCGCGCCGGTATAAGGCGCGGGAGATACCGGGGTTTTCCGTCTTCCCGGCCTTCCGACATGGACAGGGAAATCGTCGCGGTCAAGAGGCGAAGGCGATTTTTGCACTTGGCGCGACGATGCGATGCTTAGAATTGGTACGGGTGTCACAATTTTCAATCCAGCATAGAGATCGATACCAGCCCGCCCGGATGGCGGTGCAGCCGGCCGGTCATGTCCAATTCGAGCAGGACTGAGTGAACGGCCGATATCGGCAGGCCGGTATGGCGGACGATGTCGTCGATCTCGACCGGCGTCGGCCCGAGCGCCTCGACAATGTGGTCACGTTCGGCATCGTCGGGCGGCGCGGAAAGCGGCCTGCTCCTTTCAACGGGCGGTGCGGCGGGGCGCGGACGAAAAAGGTCCGGCTCGGCGAGCGGCCGTAGCGCCTCGACAACGTCGTCAGGCCTCGTCACGATCATCGCGCCGTCCTTGAGCAGTCCATTCGTTCCTTCACAGCGTGGATCGAGCGGCGAGCCGGGAACGGCAAAGACGAGTCTGCCGAACTCGCCGGCAAGGCGCGCGGTGATCAGTGAACCGGATCTCGTTGCCGCCTCGACGACCACGACGCCGAGCGAGATCCGGCGATAAGACGATTACGCCGTGGAAAGTCGCGAGCTCGCGGCTCCCAGCCGAATGGCATTTCGCTGACGGCAAGCCCGCTCCCATCCCAGATATCATTGAGCAGCCCGATATTTTCGGGTGGTAGGGCTGATCGAGCCCGCCCGCCATGGCAGCGATCGTGCCGGTCGCGAGGCTGGCGCGATGCGCTGCCGTATCGATGCCGCGCGCCAGACCGGAGACGACGGCATAACCGGCCTCGCCGCAGATGCGTGCGATCATCGCGGTGAACTTCGCGCCGCTGATCGAGGCATTTCGTGAGCCGACTATACCGATGGCCGGTCTCGTTGCCGTTGACATGCTGCCCTTGACCGCAAGCAGCGGCGGCGCACCGTCTATCTCTCGAAGGGCAGGGGGATAGTCCGGTTCGCCGATGCCGACGAAGCGTGCGCCGAAGCGATGTGCGGATTCCAGCTCCCGCAACGCATCCCGCTCGTCGGCTATGCGGACGGCGCGCGTCGAACCGCCGCGCTGCGAAAGCTCCGGCAGCATGGCAAGTGCCGCCTCTGCGGAACCGTAGTGATTGATGAGGTCGCGAAAGGTGGACGGGCCGACATTGTCGGAGCGGATGAGCCTGAGCCAGGCGATCCTCTGTTTTTCGGTCAGCGCAACTCCATTCCGTTTTGCGCTGCCTATGTCCATTACCCCTTCGCTCCGATCTTGCTTTCTGTCCCGGTGGTGAGCCGGGCGATGTTTGCCCTGTGCTTGTACCAGGAGATGATGGTCATCAGCGCCATGGCGGCCGCGATCTTATCGACGCCCAATATCCATAATACAACCGGGATGACAAGGGTTGCAACCAGTGCGGAAAGCGAGGAGTAACGGGTGGTAAAGGCGATGACCAGCCAGATGATGGCGAAGATCAGAGCCATCAGCGGTGCAAGACCGAGCAGAATGCCGAGATAGGTCGCCACACCCTTGCCGCCCTTGAAGCCGATCCAGACCGGGAAGATGTGGCCGATGAAGGCGGCAAAGCCGGCCAGCACGGCAGCATCTTCCCCGAAGAAATGCCCGACGATCAGAACGGCAGCCGTGCCCTTGAAGGCGTCGAGCAACAGCGTCGCTGCAGCAAGCCCCTTGTTGCCGGTGCGCAGCACGTTGGTCGCGCCGATATTGCCCGAGCCGATGTTGCGCACATCGCCAAGGCCGGCCATGCGCGTCAGCAGCAGGCCGAAGGGAATCGAGCCGAGCAGGTAGCCGATGACGAGGGCGGCCAGCACGGTCTGCGGTGTAAGCTGCCAAGTCCAGAAATCCGCCATCACGTCTTATTCTCCGTAAAGCCTTGGGGCCGCCCTAGAGACTATGAACCAGCTTGCCGGCGACATAGGTTGCAACCGCCCGGCCGCTCATTCTCGCATCTTCAAAGGGTGTATTCTTCGAGCGCGACAGAAGCATGTCTTTGGCGACAAGCCAAGGCTCATCAATATCGACGAGCGTGATATCGGCCTTGGCGCCGGGCTTCAGCGTGCCGGCGTCGAGCCCGAAGATCTGTGCCGGCCGGGTCGACAGCGCATCGACGAGCCGCATCAAGCTCACCTGGCCGCTGTGGTAGAGCCTGAGCGCTGCCGGAAGCAGCGTTTCGAGCCCGACTGCTCCGTCTTCCGCTTCACTGAACGGCAGACGTTTCGTGTCGACATCCTGCGGATCGTGTGAGGAGACGATGATGTCGATCGTGCCGTCCGCCAGCGCCTCGATCATGCCTGTGCGGTCGTCCTCGGAGCGCAGCGGCGGATAGAGCTTGAAAAAGGTCCGGTATTCGCCGATGTCGTTCTCGTTGAGCGCGAGATTGTTGATCGAGATGCCGCAGGTGACCTTGGCACCGCGCGAACGGGCAAGGCGGATGGCTTCCGCCGATTCCGGCACCGAGATCATTGCCGCATGATAATGACTGCGCGTCAGTGTCGCGATGCGGAGGTCTCGCTCCAGCGGGATCAGCTCGGCCTCCTTGGGAATACCCGAAAGGCCGAGCCAGCTTGCGAGCAGGCCTTCATGCATGACGCCGTTGGCGCCGAGATATTTGTCGCGCGTCTCGCAGGAGATGACAGCGCCGAATTCGCGTGCATAGGTCATCAAACGACGCAGCACCTGGCTATCGTGGATGCTGGAATGCGCATCGGTGAACAAGACGGCGCCGGCTTCGCGCAGCAGGCCGATCTCCGTCATCTCTTCGCCGGCGAGACCCTTCGTCAGAGCTGCGGCCGGATAGACATTGACGATAGCCGTGTCGCGCGCCGTCTTTTTGACGAATTCGACGAGGGCGATATCGTCGATGACCGGATCGGTATCCGGCATCATGATGAAAGAGGTGACCCCACCAGCCGCTGCCGCACGGCTTGCGGAGGCGATGGTTTCGCGATGCTCGCCGCCGGGTTCGCCGACATGCACGCGGGCATCCACCAGGCCCGGGATGGCGATGAGGCCATTGCAATCGCGAACGGTCGCGCCCTTGGGAACGCCGTGGTTTTTCGCATCCTTACCGGAGGCGACGATCACGCCGTCTTCAACGACGATCGTGCCGACCTCATCGAGATTGCGAGAGGGGTCGATGATGCGGACGTTCTGGAGGACGATCGAGTTGCTCATGCGCCCACTCCCTCACTGCGAGGTCCCTGGTTCTGTGAAACGAGCAGGGTCTCCATCACGGCCATGCGGACGGCGACGCCCATTTCCACCTGTTCGGCGATAACGCTTTGCGGGCCGTCGGCCACTTCGGAAGCGATTTCCACGCCACGGTTCATCGGGCCGGGATGCATGACGAGCGCATCCTCCTTGGCGGCCTTGAGCGTTTCGGCGTCCAGCCCGTAGAAGTGATAATATTCGCGCACCGAGGGCACGAAGGCGCCGGACATGCGCTCGCGCTGCAGCCGCAGCATCATCACGACATCGGCATCCTTCAGCCCTTCCTTCATCGAATGGAAGACTTCGACGCCCATGTCGGCGATGCCGGCCGGAAGTAGCGTGGCGGGCGCGACGACGCGGACGCGTGCGCCCATGGCGTTGAGAAGCAGGATGTTGGAGCGGGCAACGCGCGAGTGCAGCACGTCACCGCAGATCGCGACGATGATGCGCGAGAGCTTGCCCTTGGCGCGGCGGATCGTCAGCGCGTCGAGGAGTGCTTGGGTCGGATGCTCGTGCTGCCCGTCGCCGGCATTGACCACGGAGCAGGAGACTTTCTGTGCGAGCAGGGCGGCGGCGCCTGCACTCGAATGGCGGATGACAAGCACGTCAGGCCGCATGGCATTGAGTGTCATCGCCGTATCGATCAGCGTCTCGCCCTTTTTGACGGAGGAGTTGCCGACCGACATGTTCATCACATCGGCGCCAAGCCGTTTGCCGGCCAGCTCGAAGGAGGACTGCGTGCGCGTCGATGCCTCGAAGAAAAGATTGATCTGCGTCAGGCCACGAAGCGTCGATGTCTTCTTCTCGCGCTGGCGGCTGATCTTTACGGCCTCGTCGGCCTTGTCGAGAAGATAGGTGATATCCTGCTCGGTAAGGCCCTTGATGCCAATGAGGTGGCGGTGGGGAAAGAAGACCATGAACCTGCCCTCTGGATGTCGTCAGGGGGTCTATAAAGAGGGAGTGCGCATGGAGCAAGCGTGGGCTTGCGATGCGCTTGCTTGTTCCCCATGCAATTTCGCCCGAATCCTGCAGCAGCAGCTATGCTGTTAGGAGACGTAACTTCCAGTTTCCTTTTGCAACCTACTTGCTCTACAAGCGATTCATGACCCAACAGACCCGGACTGACGACCCATTTGCCGACCTGAACCAGCCGAGCCTCTGGTCCGGCATCAATGCCTATCGTTCCGATCCGCTGATTGTCGATCTGACCTCTGCATTGCCGCGTTCGATACGGGAAGACCTGGAGCAGATGGGGCGTTTCGTGACCTCACATGAGGCGCAGGAACTGGCTCGCATGGCAAATCAGGGCGTCCCGCAACTGCGCACCCATGGGCCGCGCGGCGAGCGTCTGGATGTCGTCGAGTTTCACCCGGCCTGGCATGCGCTGATGCGCCGCTCCATGGCGTCCGGCCTGCATTCCTCGATCTGGGATGCACAGGCGGACCCCGAAGCGAAGGGACAGTCGCACAAGGTGCGCGCTGCACGCTTCTATCTGACGGCGCAGCTTGAATGCGGCCATCTCTGCCCATTGACGATGACCAGCGCCTCCGTGGCGGCGATGATGGCATCGCCAGCCGTGCAGAAGGATTGGGCGCCAAGAATTCTTTCGCGCAAATATGATTCCTCCAACAAGCCGGCCATGCAGAAGACTGCCGTCACCATCGGCATGGGCATGACGGAAAAGCAGGGCGGCACCGATGTGCGTGCCAACCGGACAACCGCCGATAAGGTCAGCGACGGCATCTACCGGCTGTCGGGCCACAAATGGTTCATGTCGGCACCGATGAGTGATGCCTTCATCATGCTCGCCCAGACCAAGGATGGCATGGGCTGCTTCCTCGTGCCGCGGCTGCTGGAAGACGGCTCCGCCAACGGCCTGCATTTCCAGCGGCTGAAGGACAAGCTCGGCAACCGGTCGAATGCTTCCTCGGAAGTCGAGTTCACCGATACGTTCGGCTTCCTGCTCGGCGCGCCCGATGGCGGCATCCGCACCATCCTCGACATGGTGACGCTGACGCGGCTCGACTGCGCGCTGGCCTCTGCCGGTATCATGCGCGCTTCGCTTGCCGAAGCCGTTCATCATGCCCGCGGCCGCAGCGTCTTCGGCAAGATGCTGGTCAGCCAGCCGATCATGACGCGCGTGCTCGCCGATATGGCGCTCGACGTCGCGGCCGCAACTGCGCTTGCCTTCCGTCTGGCCGAAGCATTCGACAAGGCGAGCGGCAGCAGCGAAGACGCCGCCTATGCCCGCGTCATGACGCCGGTCGCCAAATACTGGTGTTGCAAGATCGCGCCTGCGCTGATCTATGAAGCTATGGAATGCATCGGTGGCAGCGGCTATATCGAGGAGCGTCCGATCGCCCGTCATTACCGCGAGGCTCCGGTCAACGCGATCTGGGAAGGCTCCGGTAACGTCATGGCGCTCGATGTGCTGCGCGTGTTGAATCGGGGCCGGGATCTCTTCGAAACCGTCTTTGCCGGTCTTGCCCGCGATCTCGGCCCGGCCGGCAAGAAGACCATCGAGGTCCTGCGCGCGGCTATGGCGCTTTGCGAACAGGATGAGGGCGCTGCCCGCTTGCTGGTCGAACAGATGGCGCTCGCGGCCGGTGCCGCCGAGCTTTACCGCCTGGGTGCCGGCAAGATCGCCGATGCGTTTATTGAAACCCGATTGGCTGGCGGCTGGCGCGCGACCTACGGCATGCTCGATGCGCGTTTCGACGCCAGCTACATCGTCGATCTTCTTTATCCGCCGGCGACATAAACATGGTTTCCATTCGAAACGTTCGTCCCGAAGATATCGATCAGCTTTATGCCATCTCGCTTTCGACCGGCGATGCCGGCAAGGATGCGACGCCGCTCCATCGCGACGGCCGTCTGATCGGACACATCTATTCCGCACCTTACGCCACGCTTCTTCCCGAGCTGGTTTTCGTCGCCGAGGATGAGCAGGGTGTTTTCGGCTATATCGCCGGCGTTTTCGACACGATCGTGTTCGATGAGCAGCTTGAGCGCGAATGGTGGCCGGCTCTGCGCCGACGCTATGAGGATCCGACTGGCGATCCGGCGCTCTGGGATGCGGATCAACAGCGGATATCGGCGATCCATCATCCGAAGCATACGCCCGCGATCCTCGTCGAGCGATATCCGGCCCATATACATATGAATCTGCTGCCGCGTGCCCAGGGCAAGGGTGTGGGCACGGCACTGCTGGATCGCTGGCTGGAAAATGCCCGCGCCAATGCTGTTAAGGGCATTCACCTCGGTGCCAACGCCAGCAATCATGGCGGCATCCGCTTCTGGTCGTCGCGTGGTTTCGTGCCCGTCGAGCTGCCGCCAGGAGTGGCGTCCGAAACGACCGTATGGTTTGGTCAGTTTCTCTAATCTGTGGATTCGCCGGTTTAGGCGATATCGCCACCCTTCGCTTTGTTGTTCAGGCGGGCTCCACTTGCTATTCACCGCTCGGTGACAGATTGGAGTCGAGTCGATGGCCATCGCAAACGCTGCCGTTAAAATCCCTTTGGAAATGCCCGCGATGGAGAAGCGCGTGCGCAATCGCGCTGCGACCGAACAGGCGATCCTCGATGCCGCCAAGCGGCTTCTGGCGGAGGAGGGCTTCCAGAATTTCGGCATCAACGCCGTGGCTCGCGGCGCCGGCTGCGACAAACAGCTGATCTATCGCTACTACGGCGGCCTCAACGGTCTTGTGGACGCCATCGGCACCGATCTTGGCAGTTGGGTGGCGGATCGCATCCCCGACGATACCGGCGGCATGTTCCTTCTGACTTACGGCGACCTGATGGAGCGGCTTTCGATGCTGTTTCTCGATGCCTTGCGCGCCGATCCGCTGATGCGCCGTATCGTTGCCTGGGAGGTCTCGGAAAGCAGCGAGCAGGTGCGCCGCCTGTCGGAAGCGCGCTCCAAGGCGCTCGCCGGCTGGATCGAGCGTATGCGCGGCTCGCTGGTGCCGCCCAAGGGCGTCGATGCTCAGGCGGTCAATGCCATGATTTTCGCAGCTATTCAGCACATCGTGCTCGCCTCGGCCGTCAGCGACCAATGCGCTGGTCTGGTGTTGAAAAACAGCAAGGACTGGGAAAAGGCGGCTATCGCCCTGAAGCGGATCGTGCGCGGCGTCTACGGCTGACGCCGCCCTTGGGGAGGGATATCCACAAGCCGGCTCCGCCGTTAACCTTAACAAATGGTTTACGTTGCGCCCTAGCGGTTAACTCGTCAGTGTTAGGAGACGATTAGTTAACCATCAAGCGTGCAGCCATGGGGTCGAAACCCGCAAAATTAGTGTTTCTGGTTACGGCGATGATGTTCTTCGCCGTGCTCGCACTCGATATAACGCTGCCCGCAATGGTGTTGAGCGCCATGGCGCTGTCGAACTGGCTCGTCCTTTCGACCGGCACGACGCAATTTCAGCGTCGAAGAGGTACCGCATGAAGTGGTTGTTGATTTGCTGGGCCGCCCCGGTCTCGTTCCTCGGGGCATGGTATTACCTGTCGTATTACGACATGAGCTTCGGCATCTTCATGCTGACGCGACAGGGGCACGATCTGGTCTTTGACATCTACGGCAAGATCCTCGGCATTCCGCCGGAAACCATTCCGCCGCTGGTCGCTCGCGCCATCGCTTTCGACAGCGTATTGGTTTTCGCGATCTACGGTTTTCGCCGCCGCGCTGCCATCATCGCATGGTGGAAGCGCCGTCAGGAGGCGTCGGGATCGAGCAAGGTCGCTCTGCCGAGCGCCGACAGCCTGTCCAACGCTCCTTGAAGAATGAAGCTCGCCGCCGCCGAGTCGATGCGCTCGGCGCGCTTGGCCCGCGAAACGTCCATTTCCAGCAGCGCCCGCTCGGCCGCAACGGTCGACAGCCGCTCGTCCCAGAAGACGAAGGGCAGGGCGGTCTTTTCCGACATGCTGCGCACGAAGGCGCGCGTTGCCTGGACGCGCGGTCCGGCGGAGCCATCCATGTTCATCGGAAGCCCTATGACGAAGGCCGCGACCTTTTCCTTTTCGGCGAAGGCGAGCAGCGTTTCGGCGTCCTGCGTGAACTTTACCCGCTTGATGACCGGACGAGGTGTTGCAAAACGCCGCCCGAGATCGGACATCGCAAGCCCGATCGTCTTCGTGCCGAGATCGAGGCCTGCTATCGGTTGGCCGGGCAGGAGCATCACGGCTAGGTCTTCGATGGTCAGCGTCGTCATCGGGGGTCTCGCTCTCGTCAAAACAAATTGAAGTCAAAGCCGCTTTTCTTTGTCGCGGTTTGGGATATCTCCTAGAGCATTTCCAGCAAAAGCGCACAGCGGTTTTGCGTCCGGAGATGCGGGAGAGCAAATATCAGGAGCGTTTCCACCGGAAATGCTCCGGACACCGGCATTCCATTTCAAATCAAGTACTAAGGAGAAATCCAATGAAGATCACCTGGCTCGGCCATTCCGCTTTTCGCATCGAAACCGCCAAGGCGAAAATACTGATCGATCCTTTCCTGACTTACAATTCCTCCTTTGCGGCTGCTGGTCTCAACAACAAGGACGTTACTGAAGGTATCACTCATATTCTCTTGACGCACGGCCATGCTGACCATGTCGGTGACGCCGTTCAGATCGCCAAAGATACGGGCGCGGTCGTTCTCGCCAATGCCGATCTGGCTTCCTGGCTCAGCACCAAGGGTGTCGAGAAGTTGGAAATGGGCAATACCGGCGGCACCGTCGGCCTCGGCAGCTTTTCGGCCACCTTCACCAATGCGCTGCATTCCTCAGCCCAGATCACTGAGGACGGCGTTTCCCATGCGCTCGGCAACGCGAACGGCCTGATGCTGCATTTCGACGATGAGCCGACACTGTTCCATATGGGCGATACCGACATCTTCTCGGATATGGCTCTCATCAACGAGCTGCATCAGCCCGATATCGGTATCGTGCCGATCGGCGACCGTTTCACCATGGGCGGCGCCGTGGCTGCGCTCGCCTGCCAGCGCTTCTTCAACTTCAAGACCGCCATTCCCTGCCATTACGGCACATTCCCGATCATCGATGCGACGCCGGAAAAGTTCATCGCCGGGCTGGAAGGCTCCAAAACTGCGGTTGCGGCGCCGAAGGCTGGTGAGAGCGTTTCTGCTTAACGATACCCGTTGCGTATGGCGGGCATGGCCTTTATAGCGAGTGTGAAAAATACCTACTCGTAATGTAGGTAGAACCTACCTCGGAGAATGCCATGTCCGTCGATCTCGCCACTGTCAAACGCGTCGCCCATCTTGCCCGCATCGCCGTCAATGAAGACGAAGCGCAGCGGATGATGGGTGAGCTGAACGGCATTCTGGGCTTTGTCGAGCAGCTCTCCGAAGTGAATGTCGATGGCGTCGAAGCCATGACCTCGGTAACGCCGATGGCGATGAAGAAGCGCACCGACGAGGTGACCGACGGCAACAAGGCCGTCGACATCGTCGCGAATGCGCCGATTACCGATCAGAATTTCTTCCTGGTGCCCAAAGTCGTCGAATAACGGTTCCTTCGAGCCTTTCCGACCCGTTGCCCAATTCCAGATCTGAAGCGAAACAAAATGAGCGAACTGACCAGCCTGACCATTGCCGAAGCCCGCGACAAGCTGCGCGCCAAGCAGATCACTGCCACCGAACTGACCGAAGCCTATATCTCGGCGATCGATGCGGCCAACGGTCAGATCAATGCCTATATCGCCGTCACGCCTGACAAGGCGCGCGAGATGGCCAAGGCCTCGGATGCGCGCCTCGCCGCCGGCAATGCCGGTGCGCTCGAAGGCATTCCGCTCGGGATCAAGGACCTGTTCGGCACCGAAGGCATCCATACCCAGGCCTGCAGCCACATTCTCGACGGCTTCAAGCCGCGCTATGAATCCACCGTCACGCAGAACCTCTGGAACGACGGCGCCGTCATGCTGGGCAAGCTCAACATGGACGAGTTCGCCATGGGCTCTTCCAACGAGACCTCCTATTACGGTCCTGTGATCAACCCCTGGCGTGCCGAAGGCTCCAACCAGCAGCTCGTTCCGGGCGGTTCGTCTGGCGGCTCGGCCGCTGCCGTTGCCGCCCATCTCTGCGCCGGCGCGACGGCCACCGACACCGGCGGCTCCATCCGCCAGCCGGCCGCCTTCACCGGCACTGTCGGCATCAAGCCGACCTATGGCCGCTGCTCGCGCTGGGGTGTCGTCGCCTTCGCCTCGTCGCTCGATCAGGCCGGCCCGATCGCTCGCGACGTTCGCGATGCCGCCATCCTGCTGAAGTCGATGGCAAGCGTCGACGCGAAGGACACGACCTCGGTCGACCTGCCGGTGCCGGATTACGAAGCCTCGCTCGGTCAGTCGCTGAAGGGCATGAAGATCGGCATTCCGAACGAATACCGCGTCGACGGCATGCCGGAAGAGATCGAAACGCTCTGGCAGCAGGGCATCGCCTGGCTGAAGGATGCCGGCGCCGAGATCGTCAACATCTCGCTGCCGCACACGAAATATGCGCTGCCGGCCTATTACATCGTCGCCCCCGCCGAGGCATCTTCGAATCTTGCCCGCTATGACGGCGTTCGTTACGGCCTGCGCGTCGATGGCAACAATATCGTCGACATGTACGAGAAGACCCGCGCTGCCGGCTTCGGCCAGGAAGTAAAGCGCCGCATCATGATCGGCACCTATGTTCTCTCGGCCGGCTACTACGATGCCTACTACCTGCGCGCCCAGAAGGTTCGCACGCTGATCAAGCGCGATTTCGAACTTGCCTTCAACGCCGGAGTCGACGCGATCCTGACGCCCGCCACGCCGTCTTCGGCCTTTGGCGTTGCCGACGAGGATCTCGCCTCCGATCCGGTGAAGATGTACCTCAACGACATCTTCACGGTGACGGTCAACATGGCCGGCCTACCCGGCATCGCCGTCCCCGCCGGCCTCGACTCGAAGGGTCTGCCGCTCGGCCTGCAGCTCATCGGCAAGCCGTTCGAAGAAGAAACCCTCTTCAAGACCGCCCACGTCATCGAACAGGCCGCCGGCAAATTCACGCCAGCGAAGTGGTGGTAAGCAGCGTCCTTCTAAGACCTATGACCGCCGCCGATCATGACTTGGTCGGCGCGGCCGGCTTTGCCGCGTGGTTGAGCGGCGGTGCCTTGGATGCGAGATTTAAGAGCGAAGGCGTCATCGAAGCCGCTCGCCGTGCCTTCCTTTCTTATCCTGCTACCGCGAAGGGCGAAGTCATCGTTGCCGAAATGGATGGCGGCATCGTTGGCTGGATCGCCCGCGAGGAGCATCCCGATAATATTTCCGATCTGTGGGTGGCCCCTGCATTCCAAGGAAGGGGCATCGGTTCCAGGCTTCTGCAGCATCTTGTTGGCAGCATGGAGCTGGAAGGCATCGCAACACAAAAGATCGACACGCTCGCAAGCAACGCCCCAGCAATCGGCCTTTACCAGAAACACGGCTTCAAAATCGTATGGCAAGGCGACGAGTTTGACGCTGCGCTTTCGATCAATTTGACGAAAGTGCATCTGGAGCGTGTTTGCCGTTGATGCAAGCGTTTCGCTGATCGGCTGCTTATCACTAATCGATGAAACAAACAGGCGTGAGGATCCACCCACGTCGGATGTCAACATCCCGCCCAAGCGCCATCACATTTTAGACCGAAATACGATCATAAATTGCAGTGAGCCGTTTAGTCTCGTCCTCTGCAACCGAATCGGAAGGTCTCTTCATGCTCAAGCAAGTTACGGCGATCCTGCTCCTTGGCGCGTCTTTCCCAGCGATTTCGCTGGCGGCTGACAATGGGGCCATTCGATCGATTACCCTGTCTTCGGGCGGTCTGGCCCAGGTGTCTCGTTCGGCCGATATCAATAGCGACGGCGTCATCCGGATCGAGGTGCCGCTTGATCAGGTCGATGACATCCTGAAGAGCCTGGTGGTGAACGGGTCCGCCGGCTCGGTGGCCGGCATGGCGCTCGCAGGGCCACAGCCCTTGCGGGAGGCGTTCAAAGGCCTGCCGTTCAGTCTGGAAGCGCTCTCGTCCGTGCCGTCGCTTCTGACGTCGATGCAGGGTGCTAAAGTATCGGTCACCAGCGATGGCAAGACCGTTGAAGGAAGTGTTCTCGGGATCGAGGCGAGGAAGGTCGACGAGAAGGCAACGGCTTACCTGCTGACCGTCATCGACAAGGATGGCGCGGTGGAGACGCTGCTGCTCGGCGAGGACGCATCAGTCCGGTTTGACGACCCGGACACAAGAGCAAAGCTCGCAAAGGCGACGGCAGCCATTGCCCGCGGCAAGAACGACCGCACCCGCGCCATCGATATCAGGGTGAATGGAGCGAAGATCAGCGGCGACATAGGCCTCACCTATGTCGTGCCGTCCCCCATATGGAAAACGGCCTATAAGGTTGTCATCGACGGAAAAGACAAGGCGCGCCTGCAGGCATGGACGGTGCTGGAAAATGCCAGCGGTGAGGATTGGAAGGGCATCAAGCTGACGCTGACCTCGGCCGAGCCGGTGACGTTGAGGCAGGGGCTGCATCAGCTCTATTGGAGGGAGAGGCAGGAGGTGCCCGTCAACACGGCGTCCAATAATGTCCTCGCTCCCGATAGTGGCGATCTGTCCAACAGGCGGCGTCTGGCTTCGAGCATGGAAATGCCTGCGCCAGCCGGGGGAGCGATGTATGCGGCGAAGAGAGTTGCGGATGCGCCGACCGTCGCAGCCGACGAATTGGCGCGGCCGGCAGAGCCAATGCAAGTTGCCGCTGGAACCCCAACCGCCGCGACGGAAAGCGATATCTCCGCGACGTTCGAACTTCCGGGAAAATACGACCTCGCCAATGGTGATACCTTGTCGGTGCCGATCATGGACGCGGATGTGGAAGCCGACATGGTGGACATGTATCGGGCCGGCAGCAGCGTGCGCAATCCCATCGCCGCAGTCATGCTGAAGAACACCACCGGGGTGAGCATGCCGGCGGGAATCCTGACACTATACGACAGCAAGGCCGGCTATATCGGCGACTCCCAACTCTCGGCGTTGCCGAAGGACGATACGCGCCTCGCCAGTTTTGCGACCGATCGCAAAGTATCGATCAGCGAACAGCAGACGCCAAAGGAGGAGATCGCCTCCCTGAAAGTTGCCGATGGCGTGATGAATGCCACCGTCAAATATCGCCAGACGACGACATACACCGTGTCAGGCGCGCTTGACGGCGAAAGGACCGTCATCATCGAACACCCGTTCAGAGACGGCTGGTCGTTCTCCTCGGCTGAAAGCTTCGGCAAGACGGCAACGCACCAGCGGCTCAAGGCGGTCGTGCCGGCAGGCGCGGAAAAAGTGCTGACGGCCGTCGACGAACAGCTGCAGAGCAACAGCTACGCCCTGGTCGATGTCGAGCCGGACATGCTGCTCGGATGGTCGGCCTCGACCAATGACAAGGCGCTCACGGACAAGCTGACAGAGCTAGCCGACGCGCGCAAAAGGCAGGTCGCTGTCCAGAACGAACTGGCAAGCCTCGATAGCGAAATCGAGAAAACCGTCAACCAGCAGGAGCGGATAAGACGCAATCTCGGCGCCGTGCCGGACAAAAGCGATCTGCAGAAGCGCTATTTGAAAGCTCTGGCGGACAGCGAGGATCAGATCGCCTCGATGAACGAAAGGCGCGATACGGTGCAACAGGAAAGCGATCGCAGAGGCGATCGGGTGACAGAGATCATCCGGACATTCTGATCGACGCGAGCGCACCTTTGCTAGAGCCGTAGGAGTAAATGAGAGCCGCCCGGTCGGGCGACTCTCACGCTTTCGCTACCTGTTGTCCAGCTGCGATCGTACCAGCCGCAATCCCTTGTCGCTGATGCGGTAGGGGTGGCCGTCGGTTGATCTAATTGCCTTGAGGCGTTTCAGCCGGCGGAAGAGCTCGATGTCGAAGCCGGGATAGACCCAACCGTCTCGCGTGTAGCAAAAGACGGTTTCGATCTTCTTATTTTCGGTGCGTTCGATTTCGATGCGCCCGCCTTGAGCGAGCAAGTGCAGGATGCGCTGTTCAGCGCGGGAAATGTCCATTGTTGTCTGAATCCGTAAAGCGCCCGAAAGGACGCATAAAAACGATCCGAAGCTTCCCTTAGGGGAAGTCGGGGCTTCGTTTTTTCAGGCCCAGCACGCAAGAAGACTTGCGGGCGAGGCCTTTACCGGGACAGACAAAAGGTGGACATAAAAACTCCGTTGAGGCGCCGTGTTTAAAACAGGTTGCGCTCGACAGTCAAGCTTCAACCGCATCGATCGCCGGCGCTGAGAGGCCTCTCTCTGAATCTCGCCGCTGGAAAAAGCGGTGTCCAGGTGCTTTACTAGCTGAAATAGCGGGGGCTTGATGATCCACATTCGCAATGCCCATGAGGGTGAAACCGATGTGTTGGCGAGTATAGGCCTGCGCTCTTGGCAGAAAGCCATGGGCGCGATTGGCGGCACGGGCGAGTTGCTGGAAAGCGCAAGCGAGGCCTTTTCGAATTTCACCCGCAATCTCTGGCTGACGATCACTGTCATCGAGCTGAATGGCGAGGCGGCAGGATGGGCCGCTCGCGAGGCACTGGACGAGGCAATTTCCGATTTCTGGATCGATCCGGATTTCGAAAGGCGCGGCCTTGGCTCTGCGCTTCTGGCGCGGATTGAGCAGGATGTGCGCGAGCAGGGGCTGGAAAAAGTTTCCCTGCAGAGCCATGCCGGAAATACGGATGCCATCGCCTTCTTCAAGGCGCGTGGTTATGGCATCCACTGGCTGTCCATCGTCTATTCCCCGAAGCTTGATAGCGATGTCCCGACGGTCGGGCTTTCGAAATGGCTGGTCGAGGAGGGCGGCGGCGCTTACGGACCGGGCATATAGCGCCGGTGACGCCGAAAGCCTTGCGCCGCCTCGCCAATTGCTCTACCTCACAAAGTTCAGAAGAACAGCATTTCAAGAGCTTCCAATGACCCTTGTCGACGTCCGTACGCCAGATCCGAAACGCTTCATCCCCGGTGCCACCGGCGATTGGGAAATCGTTATCGGCATGGAAGTCCATGCCCAGGTGCTGAGCAATTCCAAGCTCTTCTCCGGCGCCTCGACCGAGTTCGGCAAGCCGCAGAATTCCAACGTCTCGCTCATCGATGCCGCCATGCCCGGCATGCTACCCGTCATCAATGAGGAATGCGTCAAGCAGGCTGTGCGCACCGGCCTCGGCCTGAAGGCGCAGATCAACAATCGTTCGATCTTCGACCGCAAGAACTATTTCTATCCCGACCTGCCGCAGGGCTACCAGATCTCGCAGTTCAAGGATCCGATTATCGGCGAAGGCAAGATCGTCATTTCGCTGGGACCTGATCGTCAGGGCCAGTTTGAAGACATCGAGATCGGCATCGAGCGCCTGCATCTGGAGCAGGATGCCGGCAAGTCGTTGCACGACCAGCACGCCACCATGTCCTATGTCGACCTCAACCGCTCCGGCGTCGCGCTGATGGAAATCGTTTCCAAGCCGGATATCCGCTCGGCTGACGAGGCCAAGGCCTACATGACCAAGCTGCGCTCGATCGTGCGCTACTTGGGCACCTGCGATGGCAACATGGATGAAGGCTCGATGCGTGCCGACGTCAACGTTTCGGTCCGCCGTCCGGGCGGCGAATTCGGCACGCGCTGCGAAATCAAGAACGTCAACTCTATCCGCTTCATCGGTCAGGCGATCGAATATGAAGCGCGCCGTCAGATCGGCATTCTGGAAGACGGCGGCACGATCGACCAGGAAACCCGCCTGTTCGATCCGAACAAGGGCGAGACGCGTTCGCTGCGCACCAAGGAAGATGCGCATGACTATCGCTATTTCCCCGATCCGGATCTGCTGCCGCTCGAGTTCGATGATGCTTTCGTTACGGAACTTGCCCAGCATCTGCCGGAATTGCCCGACGACAAGAAGGAGCGTTTCGTCCGCGAGCTTGGCCTCTCGATCTACGACGCTTCCGTTCTGGTGTCGGAAAAGGCGATCGCCGACTATTTCGAATCAGTTGCCGCCGGGCGCGATGGCAAGATGGCTGCCAACTGGGTCATCAACGACCTGCTAGGCGCCTTGAACAAATCGGGCAAAGATATTGAAGAGACTCCGGTTTCGCCCGCTCAGCTCGGCGCGATCATCGATCTCATCAAGGCCGAAACCATCTCAGGCAAGATCGCCAAGGATCTGTTTGAGATCATCCTCGCAGAGGGCGGCGACCCCGCCGAAATCGTCGAAGCCCGCGGCATGAAGCAGGTCACCGACACCGGCGCGATCGAAAAGGCCGTCGATGAGATCATCGCCGCCAATCCGGACCAAGTCGCCAAGGTCAAGGCCAAGCCGACGCTTGCCGGCTGGTTCGTCGGCCAGGTCATGAAGTCGACGGGCGGCAAGGCCAACCCGCAGGCCGTGCAGGCGCTGGTCAAGGCCAAGCTCGGCATCGAAGAGGAATAGTCGGTGTTCTTCGTGCGCACCGCCAGCGAGCAGGACCTGGAAAAGGTCTGTGCTCTGCTGGGCGAGACCTGGCATGCGACCTACGACTGGATCTACGGTCCAGAAAGGGTGAGCGAGCTGCACGCCTCATGGCACTCGCAGGCTTCGCTGAAAGCACGGCTGGCGAACAAGAACTCCGAATTTCTGGTTGCCGATGACGGCCGGACGATCGGCGGCATGGGCTATGCCGCCATGTCCAAGGAGATGACCAAGACGGTCATGCTCCATATGCTCTATGTCAGCCCACGCTATCAACGGCAGGGTATTGGCCGCGATATCTTCTCCGAGCTGGAAACCTGCTTCCCGGACGCCGAGATCATGCGTCTGGAGGTCGAACCGCAGAACGAGGCGGCCATCGCCTTCTACAAGGCGCACGGCTTTGTCGAGGTCGGCAGAACGGAAAATTGCGGCGACGGGCAATCGGGCATTCCGGCGCTGATATTCGAGAAGCCGCTGGCTATTTGACAGCCGGCTGCCTTTGGCCCGCGTTGCCGGTCTTTTGGCTCATTGGCGCTGCTGTTGTCAGCTAGGCCAACGCTTCAGTTTTCTCTGCTTTTTTATAGCGTGCATGGAATTTGACCATCAGCTCGAGAAGCTCTGGCTTTTGGTAGGTCAGGTCTGAAACCGCGATGCAAACGTGCTGCATATCCCCAGTCACTTGGCGGACGAGGTGCTTTGAGCTGCGCAGTTGCCCCGTAATGCGACGCCCTGGGGCCAATAACAACCAAACATGGTGGTCTGGTCGGCTCCAATCGAGCGCCTCGACAGGGATAACCCCACCTTCGGACAGG
Organism: Rhizobium sp. BR 314; assembly: GCF_047445805.1. NCBI lineage: Bacteria > Pseudomonadati > Pseudomonadota > Alphaproteobacteria > Hyphomicrobiales > Rhizobiaceae > Rhizobium > Rhizobium sp. BR 314. The sequence goes on from NZ_JARWLA010000002.1 coordinate 473,194, forward strand.
ATTATCGCAACGACGAGCAAGAAAAAGCCCAGGAGTATGATGCCCAACATCTTGCCCAGGCTTCGGCGTGGCGCGGGGACGTCTATTTTCTCGATGTCGTCCCAAGGGACAAAATCAGAGCCCAATCGAGCATCCTTTATACCTTTCAGCGATATGATCAAAATTGCCTTTCGTGCCTGAAAGATAAGCTTTAGCAATGCCTTGACGGCGACGTACGCGGTCATCAGCGCAAGTGATATCCACGCGATGCTTGTGACGATGTGGCTTCTTGAAAGAAAGGCTATAAAGACAAGCCCTACCGTGAAAAATATATACGTTGCTGCCTCGGACCCCAGCGCAGAATTGTCGTATTCGATCCTATACGTTTCGCTGGTCGACATGATTGCCTTTAAATTCCTCCACGGAACAATGACGTAGGTACGATACATTGCCCTCACAAGGACTACTTATTCGCGAAGCGAGAGAATCTGACCTTATCTCCCTGATCGGCCTTTTCGCTGCGGACGCTATGGGTGGCCATGGCGATACGACCGATCCTTCCGCCTATGACGATTATCTGCATGCCTTCCGAGCCATCACGGCATCGTCGGATCAGACGCTCTATGCCGCCGAGCTTGGCGGGGAGATCGTCGGTACCTTCCAGACGATCATCGTTACCTCGCTGCATGGGCGCGGTTCATCCGCGATGATTATCGAGTCGGTCCAGACGCGCACGGATCTGCGCGGGCAGGGGATTGGCGCGGCCATGATCAATTTCTGCATCGACGAGGCAAAAGGCCGCGGCATGAAGATGGTGCAATTGACCTCGAATGCGGTACGCAAGGATGCGCACCGCTTCTATGAGAGACTGGGCTTCAAGCCGACCCATCTCGGCTTGAAGATGACATTGAAATGAACCGTTTTGCCTGCTGGAATCACTGGACAAGCCGGTCCGGTGGCGGCATAAGCAAACTATCGAATTCTGGTATCGCTCGCCCCTCAGCGGGTATCGAGGAAAAGACATGTGGAATTTCATCCTGCAAACCTTCACCTGGTGGAACGGTCAGACAATGGGTACGCGCTTTGCGACCTGGCGTTTTGGCAAGCGCGTTGGCGAGGATGAATTCGGCAATGTCTATTACGAAGGCGGCATGTCTTCCTATGGGCTTCCGAAGCGCTGGGTAATCTACAAGGGCTATGCCGAAGCTTCGGCCATTCCTCCGGGCTGGCACGGCTGGATGCATCACCGCACCGACGTTCCGCCGACCAAGGACAACTACGTTGCCAAGGAATGGCAGAAGCAGCACCGCGCCAATCAGACCGGCACGCCGCAGGCTTACCGTCCGCCGGGCTCTTTGGCCGTTGCTGGCGAGCGTCCGCGCGTTACCGGTGACTATGACGCCTGGACCCCGGGCAACTAAGCACGAGGGGGCCGGCTCGTCCTTTGGCCACAATTTGGCTTTAGGCGCGACAATAGCCGGCTCTTGCTCGGCGCTTTGACCGAGACCAAGCGGAGATTGGCGGATATGACGTTTTTCACGCGGAGCGCTTCTTTGCGTGCGATGGCAGGAGCGGGCATAGTCCTTCTTGCCGGCATCATGTCTGCCCCCTCAGCCGAAGCGGCCCGCATCGCCAATCCCGTCGCCGTATTCTCAGGCCTCGATAAGATCACCGGCCGGATCACCACTTTCGATGTTTATGTCAATGAAACCGTGCAGTTCGGAGCGCTTCAGGTGACACCGCGCGCTTGTTATTCGCGAGACGATACCGAGCAGCAGAAGGTTGATGGCTTCGTCGAGGTCGACGAAATTACCCTCGATCGCCGTATCCGTCGTATCTTTACCGGCTGGATGTTTGCCGACAGCCCCGGCCTCAACGCTGTCGAGCACCCGATCTATGACGTCTGGCTGAAAGAGTGCAAGCAGAAGTCTGACGTCCCGGCGCCGGATTCAACCGGCGCCAAGTGATCGGTTTCAGGATTTCTCCGTAAGAAATGATCGCCTGCAGGAGCCTTGCTCCTGCAGGCGATTTTTTACGATCTCTCGGGATTGGTCGCCGCGCTTCCGATCGCGTGCCGATCGCTGGCATCGGAGAGATCGAGGATAATCCTTGTGCCGTCTTTGGCCCTGTTGCGCAGGAAGCCGTTGTGACCAGGATAGGCCCTCAGGCTGCCTCTTTCGTGAAGTGTCTGGAGCCTGGAGCGGGAGATTGCCAACTCTGCCGCAAGCAGCCGGTCGAGCCGGAGATTCACAGAGAGTTCAGTGACCATCTCGATTTCCAGGACTGTCCAGCCGCTCGCTTCGCTCATTCTTTCCTTCGAGATGATCGCATCGGGCGGTTCGTCGATGCGTTTTGCCGTTCGCTTCAGCCCGTCGAGATCGAATTCCTGAACACGCACCCATTCGGGGTGGCTGTGCTGCAGTGCCTCCAGCGTGTCGGGGTCAAGGTTGCGAAGGTTTCGCCGCTCGAAGAGTGTTCGGTTCCAGGTCTTGCCGCAATCCATGCATTTGTAGATGAGCCACGCGTCGAGCTTCCTGCCATTGGCGTTGAGCCTGACCTTACCGCTCGATCTGAAGGGCTTGAAGCTTCCGCAGGTGCTGCAGGCGATCCACGGCTGCGGCGCCGTCTGGGGAGAAATGGTCCATCGGACCCGAAGAATATTGCACATACCGTCTTGGTCTTCCGTCTGGAAGTCCACCAAGCTGGCAGCGAGATAAGCCCATCAGGGCACGGTATGGCGATGTTGCGGGGCGGCTGAAGAGCTGAGACAGCAATGGCTGCGCAAGGCGCGTTGTGACAATGCCAAACCGGTCTCAGGCCACCACCCGATGGACATAAGCATACGCCCGGGCGACTCGTCGCCTCGACGCACTGGGTGAAACTGGATGAGACCGGTATTTACAAAGGCAAAGTGGGACCTCTACGTGCCAACGCTCTTCGCGGAGAGCGATAGCAAATAACAACCTGAGTTTGAAGCCCCTGAAGCTTCAGTCAGGGATTGTTTTCGATGTCGGTTTTGTCCTTGCGGCGAAACAGGCCGAGAATCTTGCGACCGACTGCTGCCAAGCCGATCAGGATGAAGATCAGGCCTTTCTTCAACGCGAGGAGCGCGACGCCAAAACTCTTGAAAAAGCCGAGAACGACGGCAAGCAATCCAAGCTTGGCAGCCACCTTCACGCCAACGCCGGCGGCGATCATCCCCGCCATGCTATAGGCGGCGATCTTGTCGCCATTGACGAAGTCCGCATAGCGTTTGCCGCTGTCGTATTGAATGGTGTTGATGACGTTCGGAATGGCGGCGTTGATCTGCTGCAGCTGATTGAGCCCGGCAATGAATTCGAGCTCCGTGACACCCTCACGCCCGAGAACACGTACCGAGTAGTTCAGCGTATGCTCACCGTTCTGATCCTTGCCGAAGATCAGGTCGCGAGCCCAATGCAGGGCATGGCTCGCTTTGTCGTAATGTGGCGGCTCGGCCCAGCCGACAAGCGTGATCGGATCGTAACCCTGCTGTTCGCGCTCCGGATTTTCCTCCTTGATGGCATCCTGGATCTGCTTCAGCAGCTCATTGTAGTTCGTCGAAGCTGCATCGTCGTCGGAGACGCGGCCGCTGGCTTCATATTCGATCAGCGCGCCCCAGGATTGCTGGTCGGCGGGCGAGTATTTTGCCGGAAAGATCATGCCAAGCGTGGAGCTTGCGGCACTCTCGGGATTGCCCCAGAGCTGTACGAGCACCTTTCTCGCGTCATCCGGATTAAGATAGTAGAATTGATCCGAAACGTTCAGCGTTGCATTCGCCGAGGAAAGCTTGATCGCGCCTTGCTGGAAATTCAACTGCTTCAGCACCGTGCCCCGCGGTCCGGCCGGTGGCTCGGCGCCGAACATGTCGTGAAAGGACTTGGCATTGGCCTGTGTTGTGGCCGCCCACGCGGCGAGAACGGCGATTGCAAGATGTTTCTTCGATATTCTACCTCCGGCTGTCGAGGCGAACTTAGAGCGATCTCGATCGGAATCAATTCGCTCGCAGAAATATCAACCGTTTAAAAAGTTCAGATTGGGCGATTCCATCGCCCTTTCGAGGATTTTTGCGTAGTCGTCCTTCGGCATGTCGATAGCGCCGAACGTCTTCAGATGTTCGGTCGTGAACTGCGTGTCGAGGAGAGTAAAGCCGCGCTGCCGCAGCCGCTCCACCAGATAGACGAGGCAGATCTTGGAAGCGTCCGTGCGGCGCGAGAACATGCTCTCGCCGAAGAAGGCAGAACCCAGCGAGACGCCGTAAAGTCCGCCAACCAGCTCATTGCCTTCCCAGGCCTCGACGGAATGCGCATGGCCAAGCTGATGTAGGATACCGTATAGCGAGCGGATCGTGTCGTTGATCCATGTGCTCGGCCGGCCGATCGTCTGTTCCGCGCAAGCCGCGATAACACCGTCGAAATCCGTATTGAAGCGGATGTCAAAGGGCTTCTGACGAATCTTTTTCGCCAGACTTTTGGATATGTGGAATGTATCGAGCGGGATGATGCCCCGCAGCTCCGGCTCAACCCAGAAGATCTCCGGATCGTCGGCCGATTCCGCCATCGGGAAAAGCCCGATGGAATAGGCGCGCAGCAAAATCTCCGGGGTAATGCCGGGACGTCTGCCGCGCGCTCCTGGCACAGGCTAGGCCGAAGTCTTGGCCAGGTAGTTTTCCAGCCAATGGATATCGTAATCGCCATTGGCGATATCCTGGTTGGAAACCAGATCCTGGAACAGCGGCAAGGTCGTCTTGATGCCGTCGACGACGAACTCATCAAGCGCACGGCGCAGACGCATCATGCACTCAACGCGGGTCCGGCCATGCACGATCAGCTTGCCGATCAAGCTGTCGTAGTAGGGCGGGATCCGGTAACCCTGATACGCGCCGGAATCGATACGAACGCCAAGGCCGCCAGGCGCATGGAAGTGCGTGATCGTGCCGGGCGAGGGGACGAAGGTGCGGGCATCTTCGGCATTGATGCGGCATTCGATGGCGTGGCCTTGGAAATGCACTTCATCCTGCGTCACGGAAAGACCGCCACCGGAGGCGACGCGGATCTGCTCGTGCACGAGGTCGATGCCGGTAATGGCCTCCGTGACCGGATGCTCGACCTGCAGTCGGGTGTTCATTTCAATGAAATAGAACTCGCCATTCTCATAGAGGAACTCGATGGTACCGGCGCCGCGATACTTCAGCTTCTTCATGGCGTTGGCGCAGATCTGGCCGATCTTCATGCGCTGTTCGACGTTGAGAGCCGGGGAATTGGCTTCTTCCCATACCTTCTGGTGACGGCGCTGCAGCGAGCAATCACGTTCGCCGAGATGGACGGCATTGCCTTCGCCGTCGCCGAACACTTGGATCTCGATGTGGCGCGGCTTGCCGAGGTATTTTTCCATGTAGACGGATTCGTTGCCAAAGGCGGCAGCAGCCTCCGTACGTGCCGTCGACCAGGCCTCGATCAGATCCTCTTCTTTGCGGGCGACCTTCATGCCGCGGCCGCCGCCGCCGGCGGTTGCCTTGATGAGAACGGGATAGCCGATCTCGCGCGCCGTCTTCAGCGCTTCCGCTTCCGTCTTCACTTCGCCGTCGGAACCCGGAACGACCGGAATGCCGAGCTGCTGCGCCGTGGTCTTGGCGGTGATCTTGTCACCCATCAGGCGGATATGTTCTGCCGTCGGGCCGATGAAGGTAATGCCGTGCGCCTCGAGAATGTCGGCGAACTTTGCATTTTCCGAAAGGAAACCATAGCCGGGATGCACGGCATCGGCGCCGGTGATCTCGCAGGCGGCAACGATCTGGTGGATGTTGAGATAGCTTTCGCGCGACGGCGGCGGGCCGATGCAAACGCTCTCATCCGCAAGCCGTACATGCATCGCGTCGGCATCGGCGGTGGAGTGCACCGCGACGCTCGCAATGCCGAGCTCCTTGCAGGCGCGCAGCACGCGCAGAGCGATCTCTCCGCGGTTGGCTATGAGAATCTTCGAAATCATTGGCATGGGCTTACTCGATGACTACGAGGGCTTCGCCGTACTCGACAGGGCTTCCGTCCTGAACGACGATCTCGGTTACCGTGCCGGACTTCGGCGCAGGGATCTGGTTCATCGTCTTCATGGCTTCGATGATCAGAAGCGTCTGGCCTTCCTTGACGGTTGCGCCGACCTGAACGAACGAAGCTGCACCGGGAGCCGGCGCGAGGTAGGCGGTGCCGACCATCGGCGCGCTGACGACGTTATCCGGATTGCGGGTCTTGCCTGCCGGAGCCGCAGCAGCTGGCACCGCGGCAGCAGCTGCTGGAGCCGCATATGCAACGGGAGCTGCGATCGGCGCCTGAACATACTGCGTGTTGCCTGCGCGAGACACACGAATGCGCAGATCTTCCTGTTCGACTTCGATCTCGGTCAGATCCGTATCGTTGAGGATGTTGGCGAGATCGCGAATCAGCGCCTGGTCGATACCCGATTTCTTTTCAGCCATTGGATTTCTTGCCCTGTATTTTTGTTATTGGGTGATGGATTTCAGCGCTTGAAGCGCCAGGATGTAACTGTGAGGTCCGAAACCGCAGATCATGCCCTTTGCAGCAGGCGCGATCATCGATTTATGCCGGAACTCTTCGCGTGCGTGGATATTGGAGATGTGCACCTCTACCACGGGAATGGAAATGGCCCGAATAGCATCGTGCAATGCGATCGACGTATGGCCGTAAGCGCCCGGGTTGATGGCAACGCCGGCAGCCTTGTCGCCCGCCTCATGCATCCAGTCGACCAGCACACCTTCGTGATTGCTCTGGCGAAAATCGATGATGAAGCCCAGGCTTTCGCCCGCCTCTTTGCAATCTGCCTCGATATCCTTGAGCGTCTTGCCGCCATAGATGCCCGGCTCGCGCTTGCCGAGAGCATTCAAATTGGGTCCGTTGAGGACAAAAATAGTTTGCGCCATCAGTGGTTCCGTCAAAGTACAGCGCAACCTATAGACTCCCGAGGCCTTGTAGGAAAGCCCCGGATCGTAGGTTGCGCGTCTCTAGATGTGGAAACGCCGCGATTTTGGCATTTTTGAGCCCTGCCAAAACCGGCGGAGCTGCTGCTGTACCTCGAATGCGGCGCCAGACGCTGGGATAGGAGCGTCAGCAGGAGGTCTTGCCGCAGCTGCGGACATTGGCGATCTTCTGCTTTATGGCCTCAAGCCCGATGGCGCCGGAAATGGTTTCGTTGCCAATGACATAGGCCGGGGTGCCGGTTACGTTGAGATCTGTGGCGAGCTGGTAGGTCGCCTTGATCATGTCGTTGTTCGGGCTCTTCGCCATTTCCCCGCGGAGCGCCGCTTCGGTGACGCCGAGAGATGTCCCGACTTCGATGGCGCTGTCTTCCGACGCACGGCCGTCGCTGCTCAGCAGTTTGTGATGGAACTGCGCATATTTTTCCGGAGCGAGCTTGCGGAAGGCATCGGAAACCCGCGATGCGGCGACCGAATCCGCTCCAAGGATCGGAAGCTCCTTCAGAACGAAGCGCACATCCTTGTCCTGCTTCAGCAGCTTGTCCATGTCGCCGAGCGCATGACGGCAATAGGTGCAATTATAGTCGAAGAACTCGACGACCGTGATGCTGCCCTGTAGATTGCCGATCGCGACATCGTCTTTGGAGTTGAAGATGGCGTCCTTGTTCTGGGTGACGATCTGAGCCGATTGGGCGAGGCGGGCTTCATCCTGCTTCTTTTCGAGCGAGGCCTGCGCGTCCAGCAGCACTTCCGGATGTTCGATGAGGTATTCCTTGATGAATTCGCCGATTTCCTTCTTCTGCTGCTCGTCCAGCGCGGCGGCGGGCTGGATCGCGGCGAAGGATGCTGTGAGGGCAATCGCCGAAACCGTCAGCAGGCTCTTGAAAGAAAAGGTCATTGGGTCCTCGTTTGATTCATGCGGAGAGGTCATTCTCGGATGCGGCATACCATCGCCGGGTTAACATCGGCAAATATGGATCGCAATCTACGGCGCATGCTTATTTCCAGAAACAGGAATTTTCACGGCAAAGCCGCAGTCGCAGGATTGTGAACGCGCCAATATTGCGGCAAATGTCGCATGACGATCAGACCGAAGAGAGAATTGATCTTGTTTTCCCTATCCAAGCGCAGTGATGTCGAACCCTTCCACGCCATGGATGTGCTTGCCGAGGCGACCCGGCGGCGCCAGGCCGGACATCCTGTCATTTCGATGGCGGTCGGTCAGCCCTCCTATCCGGCGCCACAGGCGGCCCTGGAGGCGGCGCGTGCAGCCCTTGATCATGGCAGGATAGGTTATACGGATTCCCTTGGCACATTGGCGCTGCGTCAAGCGCTTTCCATACACTACAAGGCGCGTCACGGACTATCGATCGATCCCAAACGCATTGCGGTCACGACCGGATCGTCGGCCGGCTTCAATCTCGCGTTCCTGACCTTGTTCGACGCCGGCGACAGCGTTGCCATCGCTCGCCCCGGCTATCCTGCCTATCGCAATATACTTGGCGCACTGGGCCTCGATGTCGTGGAAGTGCCGGTGACGGAGGAGACGCAGTTCACGCTGACGCCGGAAAGCCTCGAGGCTGCGCAGATCGCCAGCGGCAAGCGGCTGAAGGGCGTGCTGCTGGCAAGCCCGGCCAACCCCACGGGCACCGTGACGGGCAGGGCGGCGCTCAAAGCTCTCGCGGATTACTGCGATGAGCGCTCGATAGCCTTTATCTCCGATGAAATCTATCACGGCCTCACTTTTGTCGGCGAGGAGACGAGCGCACTGGAGCTGACGAACGAAGCCATCGTCATCAATTCTTTTTCGAAGTACTTCTGCATGACCGGCTGGCGCATCGGTTGGATGGTGTTGCCGGAGCGGCTGGTGCGGCCCGTCGAACGCGTTGCCCAGAGCCTTTATATTTCCGCGCCGGAACTTTCCCAGATCGCTGCCGAGGCCGCGCTCGGAGCCGGAGCCGAACTCGATGTCTATCGCGAGAGCTATGGCCGCAATCGCGATTTCCTCATGCGTCGCCTGCCGGAAATCGGCTTTCACATCGCATCGCCGATGGATGGCGCTTTCTACGCCTATGTCGACGTCAGCCGCTTTACCAATGACAGCATGGTCTTTGCGCGCAAGATGCTCGCGGAAATCAATGTGGCCGCGACGCCTGGCCTTGATTTCGATCCCGTCGAAGGGCATCGGGTGATGCGGATTTCCTATGCCGGCTCGAATGCCGAGATTGAAGAAGCCACCGCGCGTATGGCCAACTGGCTGAAATAGAATCTCCGATCAATGGGTTGCGCCTGCCTGCGAAAGTGATTTCGCAGGCTGCGAACATCGTTTCCCGTGTGATCTCTAGACTGGAGCCGCCAGGCGTTCGTGGAAGCGCTTAGCGCATTTCTGGACGGGAGGCTGCTGGGCGCTTTCTCCCGGAATCGCTCTCACCGATCTGCCGAAACGAAGATCCGGCCGCGTCGCCACGGCCGGATTACAATCAATCAGTCTCTATCTGCTGCTCTCAGAAGAAGCCGCGGCGCTGCCACCAGCCAGCCTTCTTGGGCTTGTTGGGTTCTCCGTCGGTGTCGCCACCCTCATTGGTGCGATTGGACGTGACGACCGGTGCAGAGGAAGCAACGTTCGACTCCCGGTTAGCACGTGCCGGCTTGGCTGCCTCCTCGGCAGCTTCAGGAGCAGCCGACTCGCTGGTGGTGACCAGCGCCTGCACGATCTCGGCAACAGTCTCTGTTTCGACATCAGCCACGGCTGCTACCTCTGCAACCGGCGTCTCAACCGGAGAGGTTTCGACAGCGGCAGCCTTCGGCTTCCGGCGGCTGCGGCCCTTGGCAGGCTTCACATCTTCCGTAACGGTGGCTGCGGTCTCGACTGCTGCCATGGCCGACTGGGCCCCGACGGCAGCTTCGCCTTCGGAAACGGCGATTTCCGCTACCGTGACGGCGACGTCATCTCCACCCTCTGCACTAGCTTCGACGGCTTCACCGGTTTCTGATTTGTCGTCGCTGCCGGCATCCTGTTCGCTGCCCTCGTTTTCACGATTGCGACGACCGCCCCGCTTGCCGCGCCGACGGCGCTTACGCTTCTGCTGCGCGTCATCGTCGTTGCCGGATGCATTAGTGTCGGTGTCGGCATCATCGTCACTCTCGTCGCCATCTTCCGCATCTTCGGACGCGTCGGCAGTGGATGCGTCATCGGAGGAGGCGCCGGCCTGACCTTCATTGCCGCGGCCGCGACGACGACGGCGGCGCTTGCGCTTGCGGCCACCTTCATTGTTTTCGGAGCGGGCGGCAGGCTGCTGCTCGCTGCTTGCAGCCTTTTCTTCCAGCTCTTCGTCTTCTTCCTCGTCCGCCTCGATGACAATATCGTCATCATCGTCGTCCGGGATGGCCGCGAAGTTGAACAGGCTTTCGATCTTCACCGGATTGGCAACCGGCTCGCCACGATCGATCGCGAAATGCTGCGTGCCGACAGCCGTGTCGGCATCGATGACGATGGCGACGCCAAAGCGGTTCTCGTAGTCGATGATCGTCTGGCGCTTATGGTTGAGCAGATACAGCGCGATATCCGGCGTCGTGCGAACGGTGATGTCGTGCGTCGTGTTCTTGAGCAGATATTCTTCGATCCCACGCAGAACGTGCAACGCAACGGAAGACTGCGAGCGCACATGGCCGGTGCCGCCGCAATGCGAGCAGATCTGCGTGGTGCTTTCGAGAACCGATGCGCGGATACGCTGGCGCGACATTTCCAGAAGGCCGAAATGCGAGATGCGGCCGACCTGGATGCGGGCTCGGTCGTTCTTCAGGCATTCCTTCAGCTTCTTCTCGACAGAGCGGTTGTTGCGCTTCTCTTCCATGTCGATGAAGTCGATGACGATCAGGCCGGCAAGGTCGCGCAGACGAAGCTGACGTGCGATTTCCTCGGCTGCTTCCAGGTTTGTCTGGAGCGCGGTGTCCTCGATCGAATGTTCGCGGGTCGAACGGCCGGAGTTGACATCGATCGAAACCAGCGCTTCCGTCTGGTTCATGATCAGGTAGCCGCCGGAACGCAGCGTTACCTGCGGCTGCAGCATGCGGTCGAGCTGCGCCTCGATGCCCGAGCGCGAGAATATCGGGTGAATGTCGCGATAGGGCTGAACCACCTTGGCGTGGCTCGGCATCAGCATCTTCATGAAGTCTTTCGCTTCACGATAGCCTTCTTCGCCGGCAACGATGATCTCGCCGATATCCTTGTTGTAGAGGTCGCGGATCGAGCGCTTGATCAGGCTGCCTTCTTCATAGACCAGGCAAGGCGCGGTCGAGGCGAGCGTCAGGGTACGGACGTTTTCCCACAGGCGCATCAGGTATTCGAAATCGCGCTTGACCTCGACCTTGGTGCGGTTGGCACCGGCGGTGCGCAGGATGACGCCCATGCCTTGCGGCACTTCGAGCATCTTGGCGATTTCCTTCAGGCGCTTGCGGTCCTGCGGATTGGTGATCTTGCGGGAAATACCGCCGCCGCGCGCAGTGTTCGGCATCAGGACCGAGTAGCGGCCTGCAAGCGACAGATAGGTCGTCAGCGCTGCACCCTTGTTGCCGCGCTCTTCCTTGGCAACCTGCACCAGCAGGATCTGGCGACGCTTGATGACTTCCTGAATGCGATACTGTTTGCGCGGCTTGCGCTGGGTGCGATCCGGAACTTCTTCCATCGCGTCTTCGGCGCCGACGGATTCGATCACTTCTTCTTCATGGTCGTGATCGTCATCATCGTCTTCGTCATGACGGCGCTTGGAGGTCGAGACATCCTCGGAGATCGAATCGGTTTCCACCATCGCGGCCATCGAGCCGGAAGAACCTTCTTCGTCTTCGCTCGGCGCATCGACGGTAGCGGTCGCCTCAGGGGCGGCTTCCTCTGCAGGAGCTTCAGCCACTACTTTCTTGCGGCTGCGGCGCGGCTTGGCCTTCTTTGCCAGGGGTGCTTCTTCGGCCGTGGCAACTGCCTCAACAGCAGGGGCCTCTTCAGCAATCGCAGCCGGCGCTTCGGCTTCTTCGCTCTCCTTGGCAACGATGCCGATATCAGGCTGTTCCTGCTGGGAGAGATCGAGCGCGGTCTCCACATGCTCGACATCGTCGTCGCGGCGATGCTCTTCGGCTTCCGCCTTCAGAAGCGCCTGCCGGTCGGCGAGGGGGATCTGATAGTAATCCGGATGGATTTCGGCAAAGGCCAGAAAGCCATGCCGGTTGCCGCCGTAGTCAACGAAAGCGGCCTGAAGCGAGGGCTCGACCCTCGTTACTTTTGCAAGATAGATGTTGCCGCGTATCTGCTTCTTGTGCTCGGACTCGAAGTCAAATTCTTCTATGCGGTTCCCGCGTACGACAACGACACGCGTCTCTTCCTCGTGAGACGCATCGATAAGCATTTTGTCTGCCATGAAAGCTGTGCTCCTCGGCGCCGGCAAGCGGAGGGGGGCCTGCCTGTCGCTTGGACAGGCCGGATGTGTTCCGCAGTTGCTGCACCGGATAATGAAAGTCGCGATGGCTTATTCGGAGATGACAGCATCCAGACGGCAGCCGGGGCATCAGTTCCCTGGGGTCTGTTCACTTTTTGAAAAAGCTGCTGCGGTGACATCCGTAACCAAGCGAGATCGACTATGCCTAAGACCCATAAGACCGGGCCCGATGAATGTGCTCTCTAAAGAGCGTTTGGTGGCTCTCCACCGATGAACTTCCCGTTGGAAACCGGAAATTCAGATATCCACTGTCTCGAATAGAAGCACCGTAGACGTCGGATGAATGCCGCTTATGGCGCCTGGTACTCGAGGCGGCTGCCGTTGCGACGACTCTATCCCGTCAACACTTCTACCCTAATATGCGTTGTATGTTTTATCTGTCACAATAGCAAGGGAAAAGCCAAGTATGCCATAATATTGATGGATTCCTCGGATGAGGAGGACGAGGGAGGATATGTTGCGATTCTCTCCCAGGCGCATCGTCAGCCGGCGCCCATCACGTCAGACCTGGTTCCCGTTATTGGGACTTCAAAAACAACGTCGAAACCAATATGGGGGCGTTGGACACTTGTTAAAGGGATTGCTGCATGCGGTGGAGATTGGCGTGAGGGCTTTGCGATTTGCGATGGCGGCCTTCGCCCTGACGATGTTAGTGGCATTCATGCCATTCAATCCAGCCATGGCTTCTGCCGATCCTTTGCTCGCCTACGGCGCGCGCATCGCGGGTGATGAAGCCCGCACGCGCATCGTCGTCGACATGGACCGCGAACCGACCTTTACCGTGCACTATCTCAACAATCCCGTGCGAGTGGTCGTCGACCTTCCGGCAACTGCATTCGGTTTTCCGGCTGCCGATCTCAAGCCAAGCGGCCTCTTCAAGGATATCCGTTACGGCACGATGGACGCTAACAGCGCCCGCATTGTGCTGACGGCCAAGAAGCCCGTGAAGCTGGTCATGGCGAAGGCCCAGGCCGATGAAGGCGGGAAGGGGTATCGGCTCGTGCTTGATGCCGAGATGCTGCCGCCGGAGCAGTTTGCCGAGCTGGTAAAGCAGCAGAGCTGGACGGCTGCCGATACCGCCAAGGACGTCGGTCCCGTCGATCCGACGCAGAAGACCGACCCGAATACCTTCCTGGTGGCGGTTGACGCTGGTCATGGTGGCATCGATGCTGGTGCGACCGGCACTGACGGCGCCACCCAGGAAAAGGATATCACGCTGGCCTTCGCGAAGATTTTCGCGGACAAGCTGAATGCACAGCCCGGGATCAAGGCGTTTCTGACCCGCGACAAGGATCAGTATCTCTCCCTTTCCGAACGCGTGACGATCGCCCGGCAGAATCGCGCCTCGCTCTTCATCTCGCTGCACGCCGATACGTTGAAGCAAAAGGATATCCGTGGTGCGACCGTCTATACGATCTCGGATAAGGCCTCGGACCGTCTCGCCGGCGAGGTGGCTGACCGCGAAAACGACTCCGACCGGATCGCGGGAACCGAGGCTCAGACGCAGCCAGCCGCCGTCGCCGACATTCTGCTGGATTTGACCCGCCGCGAGACGCAGGCCTTCTCCATTTCGTTGGCGCAAGACGTGCTGTCCTCGTTCAACGGCCAGATCTCGATGATCAACAATCCGCATCGCCACGCTGGTTTCCAGGTGTTGACGGCGCCGGATGTGCCTTCGATCCTGCTTGAACTCGGCTTTCTCTCCAACAAGGAAGATGAAAAGCTTCTGCTCGACGCCGATTGGCGGCAGAAGGTGGCGGACCGGCTGACGGAGGCCGTGAAGCAATACCGCGTCTCCATCATAGCCAATGGCGGCTAGCGGCACTAGACGTGGCTTCCGTGTAACAGCGGCGAACTTTAGAATGGCATGAAGTTGGGAATAGAGGGGCCAAGCCCTATTTTGCTCACATTCCCGCCTTTACAGCGAAGTATCATTCGCTCACGAGTGACGCACGGCTTCTCTTTGCCGTCTTGCATTAACACCGTGAGCGTGCAAAACGCCCGTCATTATGCGGATATCTCGCATATATGGCGCATGAAGAACAAGCACCGGTAGTATCAGATGATCAGACTGATTGGATATTTCTTTGGGCTAGGCTGCCTCCTGTTTCTGGGCGTGGCTGCCGCCGCTGCGATCTATCTGAGCGTCGTCTCCAAGGAGCTTCCGGATTATGAAGTGCTGGCGAAATACGCGCCGCCCGTGACGACGCGCATCCACGCCGGCAACGGAGCGCTGATGAAGGAATATTCGCGCGAGAACCGGCTTTTCGTGCCGATCCAGGCTATTCCCGATCGCGTCAAGGCAGCTTTCCTGTCGGCTGAAGACAAGAATTTCTACAACCATCCCGGCGTCGATGTCGGCGGCCTCATCCGCGCAGTAGCGGTGAACCTGCAGAATATCGGCTCCGGTCGCCGCTTCGTCGGTGCGTCGACGATCACGCAGCAGGTTGCAAAAAACTTCCTGCTTTCCGCCGACCAGACTTTCGACCGCAAGATCAAGGAAGCGATTCTGTCCTTCCGCATCGAGCAGGCCTATAGCAAGGACAAGATCCTTGAACTGTATCTCAACGAGATCTATTTCGGCCTCAATTCTTACGGTATCGCCGGCGCGGCGCTGACCTATTTCGACAAGTCGGTGAACGAGCTGACCATCGCCGAATCGGCCTATCTGGCATCGCTGCCGAAAGGCCCCGCGAACTATAACCCATTCCGCCGTGCCGAGGCTGCGCTTACGCGCCGCAACTGGGTGATCGACCGCATGGTCGAGAATGGTTATGTGAGCCAGAGCGATGGCGAAGAAGCCAAGAAGCAGCCGCTCGGCGTCGTTCCGCCCAAGAGCGGCCCGTCGCTTTTCGCTTCTGACTACTTCGCCGAAGAAGTCCGTCGCCAGCTGATCGATCAATATGGCGAAAAGACCCTCTATGAGGGCGGTCTCTCCGTGCGCACTTCGCTTGATCCGCAGATGCAGCTCGAAGCCCGCAAGGCATTGCAGAACGCTTTGGTCGATTACGACCAGCGGCGCGGCTATCGTGGCCCGATCAAGCAGATCGCGACTTCGCAGGACTGGGGTATGGAACTCGCCAAGATCCCCGGATTGAGCGATGTGCCCGAATGGCAGGTGGCCGTCGTTCTGTCCGTCTCCGACCAGGAGGCCGATATTGGATTGCAGCCGCGTGTCGACGCCGGCGGCAAGGTTCAGGCAGAGCGCAAGCGCGGCACTATAGCCGCTGCCGACATGCGCTGGGCTTTCCGTGCGGCCAACGGCAAGGTTGCAAAGTCTCCGAGCGGCGTGCTGAGTGCCGGGGACGTGGTTTTCGTGCAGCGAACCGGCAACGCCGACTCCACCACCTATCGTCTGCGCCAACCGCCGAAGGTGCAGGGCGGCCTGGTTGCCATGGACCCACATACGGGCCGTGTGCTTGCCATGGTTGGCGGCTTCTCTTATGCGCAGTCCGAATTCAATCGTGCTACGCAGGCCAAGCGTCAGCCGGGCTCTTCCTTCAAGCCCTTTGTCTACGCGGCAGCAATGGACAACGGCTATACGCCAGCTTCGGTCATTCTCGACGATCCGCTGCAGATCACCCTCAGCAATGGCGATGTCTGGAAGCCGACCAACTATGAAGGCGAGGGCGGCGGCGTCCATACGCTGCGCTTCGCCATCGAAAAATCCCGCAACCTGATGACGGTTCGTCTCGCTTCCGATATGGGAATGCCGCTGGTTGCCGAATATGCCGAGCGCTTCGGGATCTACGATCATATGAACCCGGTTCTCGCCATGTCGCTCGGCGCCGGTGAAACGACTGTCCTGCGCATGGTCTCGGCCTATTCGGTCATCGCCAATGGCGGCAAGCAGATCAAGCCGACGCTGATCGACCGTATTCAGGACCGTTACGGCAAGACCATCTTCAAGCATGAGGAGCGCGTCTGCGACACCTGCAATGTCAGCTCCTGGCAAAATCAGGATGAACCCGTCATCGGCGACAATCGCGAGCAGGTTCTCGATCCGATGACCGCCTATCAGGTCACGTCGATGATGCAGGGCGTCATCATCCGCGGCACGGCTGCCGGCAAGATAAAGCTCAACACCGATGTCGCCGGCAAGACGGGCACCACCAATGACGAGAAGGACGCCTGGTTCGTCGGCTTCACTCCGAGCCTCGTCGCCGGTCTCTATGTCGGTTACGATTCGCCGACCCCGCTTGGACGCGGCGGCACCGGTAGCGGACTCGCCGCGCCCGTTTTCAATGAGTTCATGCAGGCAGCCACCAAGGATCAGCCGCCCGAGAAGTTCCAGGTTCCGGCCGGCATGACGATGGTGGCCGTCAATCGCGCCACCGGCATGGCAGCGCAGCCGGGTGATCAGGGCGCCATCATGGAAGCCTTCAAGCCCGGTACCGGACCGGCCACCAGCTTGCAGGTCATTGGCGGCGGTGAAGCAGCTCCCCAGGTCGCGCCGGAGGAAATCCTGAGGACCTCGCCACAGGCGAATCAGGCGGTCTCTTCCGGAAGCGGCGGTCTCTTCTGACCTCTTCCTATTTACCTGAACGACATGCCGCGGGGCTTTACACCAGCGGCATGTATATCTATGTCACCAGCACTCTTTGAATTGGATGGCTGCTCACATCGGGCGGCGAGAAGAAGAAACAGGATCATGAGAGCCGAAATCGAGAAAGTAGTTGATGAAACCAAGCAGGCTATCACCCTGCTGAGGAGGCATCTTTGACTGGGATCAGGCCGTAAGACGACTGGACTGGTTGAATAACAAGTCAGAGGACCCGACCCTCTGGAACGATGCTTCCGAAGCGCAGAAACTGATGCGTGAACGCCAGCAGCTTGACGATGGTATTAGCGGTGTGCGCGCTCTCGAGCAGCAGCTTGCCGACAATGTAGAGCTGATCGAGCTTGGCGAGGAAGAAGGCGATGCCGATGTTGTGCGTGAAGCCGAAGATGCCCTGAAGGGCTTGAAGGCGGAAGCAGCGCGCAGGCAGGTGGAGGCGATGCTTTCGGGCGAAGCCGATTCCAACGATACCTACCTCGAAGTTCATTCCGGCGCCGGCGGCACGGAGAGCCAGGATTGGGCGAACATGCTTCTGCGCATGTACACCCGCTGGGCCGAACGCCAGCGCTTCAAGGTGGAACTGCTCGAAGTGCATGACGGCGAAGAAGCCGGCATCAAGTCCGCGACATTGCTCGTCAAGGGACACAATGCCTATGGCTGGCTGAAAACCGAATCGGGTGTCCATCGCCTGGTGCGTATTTCGCCCTATGACAGCAATGCGCGTCGTCACACGTCTTTCTCGTCGATCTGGGTCTATCCGGTCGTCGACGACTCGATCCAGATCGAGATCAACGAAAGCGATTGCCGAATCGATACTTATCGCTCGTCGGGCGCCGGCGGCCAGCACGTTAACACGACCGATTCGGCTGTGCGTATCACGCATATCCCGACCGGCATCGTCGTGCAGTGCCAGCAGGAGCGTTCGCAGCACAAGAACCGCGCCAAGGCGTGGGATATGCTGCGCGCTCGCATGTACGAAGCTGAGTTGATGAAGCGCGAAGAGGCCGCCAATGCCGAAGCCGCTTCCAAGACGGATATCGGCTGGGGGCACCAGATCCGTTCCTACGTTCTGCAGCCTTACCAGCTGGTCAAGGATCTGCGGACCGGCGTTGCCAGCACCGCTCCGGGCGATGTGCTCGATGGCGATCTCAACGAGTTCATGGAAGCCGCTCTTGCGCACCGCATCAGCGGCGCGGCCGATGCCGTTGTCGATGACGTTGATTAAGATCGAAGCAAATTAGAAGAGAGCCCCGGAGACGGGGCTTTTTTATTGGCGCCGCAAGTGCGGCATGGCTCAGTCTTCAATCCGAAAACTGCTCTGCGAGAATTCTGTCGGACCAGGACCCGTCCGGATCGGACAGGATGCGCGCCGTCGTGTCTTCGCTCTGCATGATCTGGACACCGAGCACCGACTTGACCTCCGTATTGTCGGCGGCCGCATTGACGGGGCGCTTTTCCGCTTCGAGCACGGTGATATCGACCGTCACCTTGTTCGGCAGCAGAGCGCCGCGCCAGCGGCGAGGTCGGAAGGCACTGACAGGCGTCATGGCAAGCAGCGGCGCTTCCAGCGGCAGGATCGGACCATGGGCGGAAAGATTGTAGGCTGTGGAACCTGCGGGGGTCGTCACCATCAGCCCGTCGCAGATGAGCTCCGGCAGGCGAACGCGACCGTCGATCTCCACTTTCAGTTTCGCGGTCTGGTAGGACTGGCGAAATAGTGACACTTCGTTGATGGCGAGCGCAACGCAGCTGCTGCCATCAGCATTGCGCGTGGTCATCTGCAGCGGGTGGAACGCATTTTCGACGGCGGCTTCGATGCGCTCCGCCAGGCCGTCCGTCCGATAGTCGTTCATCAGGAAGCCGATGGAGCCGCGGTTCATGCCGTAGACGCGCTTGCCGGTATTCATGGTCTTGTGCAGCGTCTGGAGCATGAAGCCATCGCCACCCAGGGCCACCACGATATCGGCCGCCTCCTGGTCCGTCTGGCCATAGAGGCGAATCAGCTCCTCCTGAGCCTCCTGTGCTTCAGGGGTAGGCGAGGCGAGAAAGCAGACGGAGTGAAAATGACGCGACATGCCATGTCCTTTTAATGATCGTACTAGGTAATGATATTCCCCCTATGCGACAAGACGTTTTGTAAAGACTGGTAAATCCCGCCCGACTGTCGAACGGGAATACCGACGATGGCGACGCATTTTCTCTTTACAGGAAATCAAAATCTGCTACTTGGCATGCCAGTGTGCCCTTGTAGCTCAGTTGGTAGAGCACCTGATTTGTAATCAGGGGGTCGCGGGTTCGAACCCTGCCGGGGGCACCACTTTTTTCCCAGGAACTTGATCGTCGTGCCGTCTCCGCTATGGAAAACATGCGGTGGCTGGCTAATATGTGCTGCCGACGCCCGTTTGGGCGCTCGTGACGATCTTCAACAATATCTTGCCCTTGGAAACACATGACCAGCAAGCCGAAGAAGCCTAAGCTCGAACACTCAGAACTCTCGGGCGAGTTCACCGACGACGATGTGACCGTTCTGGTCGATATTTTTCGCCCCGCCGGCACCAATGGCGATTGGCGGATGGAGGTCATCACGCCGGAAGAGGACCTCATCGAATGGGAAGAGCCTTTCACGACGGACCGCGAGGCTTTCGACGAGTTCCTGGCAACGGTTGCGCGCGACGGCATCCGGTCGTTCTTCGATGACGCGGATCCTGCGGTTCACTGAGCCCGGCTCGCTGTTTCCTCAGTGTCGATGAGTTTCAGGGAGGCGGACTTGCGCCTTCCTTGCACTGTCGAACGTCTGTCTGCCCTCGTGCGAAATCGGCGCATTTACCCAAGACGATTTACACAGCGTGAAATAGGCATACACTTCTCCCGTCGAAAGCGGGTGAGGGTGGGTTCATGCGCGAGACGGTCAGATATCTGGTCTGGGGATTGCCGCTTGTGGTTGCAGCCTTTGCTGCAAACGCATCGGCTTTGGCCGGCGAAAATTGTTACTGCAAGAATGCGGATGGAAAACAGCACTCGGTTGGCGAAGTCGTCTGCATGGACGTTGGCGGCAAGAGCTATCTCGCGCAATGCGAGATGAACCTCAACGTCACCTCATGGTCGAAACTGCAGGACGGATGCCCGATCACCGAGAGGTCGGCTTTGCGCCAATCGGTCTGGCGCTCGGCGCCGATCGTGGTCAGATGACCAACAGTGGCTGGTCCGTAACGGCAGGCGCGTCCGAAGAGCTGCGGCGCGGGACTGGAAAGGTTGCCAAGAAGACCATTGCCCCTGAAATGGGTGAAGCCGACGCCAATCGTGCCCCAGGGAGCAAATCTTCGGCGGCTCTGCAAATCAGCAACCTGCTACTTGCGAACCAACAACAGTGGCTCGCCTTCTTCCTCGTCGGATTTCTGGAAGCTGCCGTCTGGCTTCATATCGAAGGAGAGCGATGAGCCGTCGCTGCCCAGCATGACCAGCCCGAAACCTTCCTCAGCCCAGAGCGAGAGCTTGAGATCGCCGATCTCTTTGGCGCAGTCACTGGCCAGTGACATTTTGGCCGTGCCGTCGGGATCCTTGTCGGTGGTCAAAGTGACGTCGCAGACGGCCTTGCCGTCGGTGCGCTGGATACGCCAAGCTCCGGCTAGGCTCGCGACGGTCGGCACGTGATCGACGTCCCCCAAGGCGGGCAGGAGCCACGTCGGATCGCCGCTCTCGCTGACCCATGGCGAGCCCTCTTCCTGCTGAAACCGAACAAGCGTCTGACCCGCGCCATCCATGATCGCAAGCGAACCATCGTCGGCGAAGTTCCACGCGCTGGCCTTGGAGAGAGCGGGCAGGGGCGTTGTACAGGTGTCCGCGCCGGTAATGCCGTAGCCGCCAGTGGCGGGGGTGGTATTGAAGGTCAACCGGCATCCCTTGGCGCCGCTTTCCGGCGCCAGCAGCCATACGCCGGCCTGAGCCTTGATAAGCTCGTCATCGGCAGCGTGTGCCGGTTGACCCACGGCAAGAGCGAAGGCGACGGAAGCCGCCGCTAGACCAGGAATACGGATCAAAGGAAATTCCCCCAGCTGATAACGGCAGCTTCGGCGCCGCTAGATTTTCAGATAGGATCGCGCCGCATAAAGCGCGATCGCAGCTGCGTTCGACACATTGAGTGACTTGATGGCGCCTGGCATGTCGAGTCGCGCCAGCGCATTGACGGTTTCCCGCGTCTTCTGGCGGAGGCCCTTGCCTTCGGAGCCGAGCACGAGAGCGACCTTGTCGCCGCTAAACGTGCCTTCCAATGGCGCCGGTCCCTCCGAATCAAGTCCGATCGTGGTGAAGCCGAGCCGATGCAGCTCATTCAACGCGTCGGCAAGATTGGTGATCTGTATATATGGTATCAGTTCGAGAGCACCTGATGCGGACTTGGCCAGCACGCCTGATTCGGTCGGGCTATGCCGCTGCGTGGTGATGACGGCTCCGGCATCGAAGGCCACAGCCGAGCGCATGATAGCGCCGACATTGTGCGGATCCGTTACCTGATCGAGAACGAGCAGCAGCGGGCTGCCCTTCAGCGCTTCGAGGCGGCGAACGGGCAGGGGACGCGTCTCCAGCATCACGCCCTGATGGATGGCTTCAGGTCCCAGTATCTTGTCGATATCCTGCGGCGAGACGATCTCGACCGGGATGCCGAGTGCGTCGACGGGGCCAACTTCCAGGCGCACCAGCGCATTCTGCGTCGTCGACAGCTTGATATTCTTGCGCTCGGGATTGTTAAGTGCGGCCCGAACCGTGTGCAGGCCATAAAGGAAGACTTGATCGGGTGCGAGTGCGGGCGGCTTCCAATCGTCTGCGCCGGGCCGCTTGCGCTTCTGGGGTGCCGGCGTCGGAATTTCGCCACGCTCGCGTTTGGCGTCGCGATGCGCGCGGCGCAGAGTTGCGTAGTGCGTGTCCTTGGCGGACTTGTCGCCGGCGGTGTTGTCGGGGCCGGAGCGGCCTGGTGTCTTATCTTTGCTCATGCGGCTTTATAACCAGCGCCTTTCAGGGCGCATAGTCCTCTTTCGGCAACGGACTTTTCCCACAGGCTGAAATTTTTTCGTCATTTTTGCGAATTCCTTGTGTTGACAGAAGGAATTCGTCCGGTCATATACGCGGCGCAGACGACGGCGGCGACGCCAACATCTAGCAAGCTTGGTCGCAAGATCCAGTCGGAATACTGGAGGGATGCCCGAGTGGTTAAAGGGGACGGACTGTAAATCCGTTGGCTCAGCCTACGTTGGTTCAAATCCAACTCCCTCCACCATTCCGTGCCGGATCTTGACCGTCCCGCGGGTATAGCTCAATGGTAGAGCAGCAGCCTTCCAAGCTGAATACGCGGGTTCGATTCCCGCTACCCGCTCCAAGATTTCAAAGAAGCTTCTTTTAATTTCCATGCTTTTGCCTGGCTACGTAGATGCTGGCGTCTTCAGCATTTTTCGCTCGAATTTCTATATCTAATTATTTCATGTTCAAGTGATCGCAGTGGATTTAGCGATTGCCCTCGTCGCGAATGTCTTGCTCCATCCCGTCTTTGCATAATTGACACGAAGGGTTGCTTAAATCCCTGCGAGCGATAGATATTGCTCAGGCAACTGAAACGGGAGAGCGCAAATGGGTATCTTCGACAAGATCAAGGGTGCAATCTGGGGACAAGCAAAGGCTGCGGAGGCCGCTCCGGCGCCGACGACCGCTGCTACAACCGCCAATCCGGAACCCGCGGCAACGCCCACACCTTCCGCAACGACGGCGGCAACTTCACCAGCGACGAGCGCACCATCCGCGCCGGTGGATATTGCCGCGATCCTCGACGCCGCCGTCAAGAGCAACGGTCAGAAGCTGGATTGGAAGCACTCGATTGTCGATTTGATGAAGGCGCTCGGCATGGACGCCAGCCTTTCCGAACGCAAGGAACTGGCCCAGGAGCTGGGTTATGCCGGCGATGCTGGCGATTCCGCCAAGATGAACATGTTTCTCCACAAGGCGCTTCTGAAGAAGCTCTCCGACAACGGCGGCAAGGTGCCGGCCGATCTTCTCGGCTGAGAAGCGCTGGGTTTTGACGAAGCACATTCGCGAGCGACATCTAACAATACGATCGCGATGGAGACGATTTGTAGTCTCTCGACAGTTCTGCGCCCTTTCCTACCTGGAGAGGGCGTTTTGCATTTCGGGATATTCCTAACCGGGGAATGGTGCTTTCCCGTTTTGGCCACTGGAATTGCCCGGTGCAGGTTCCTATCTAAGCGTTTGAACCGGCAAATGCTTTTGCGTCTTTCCGGATCGGTCGGCGAACGTTACGCGGCGAAGGAATGTCTAGGGCTGGGGATCCTTGGCCGGCGACAAAGCTTCGCCCGCGATTGCCTCTGTAATTAAGTCTTGCGCAAACGCGACGAAAGCCTTAAACGGCGGCACTAAACCGGTTCGCCGGGGTCACTCATTACGTTCATAGGAAGCATTCAAATGGCAAAGAGTAAGTTTGAGCGCAATAAGCCGCACGTCAACATTGGTACGATTGGGCACGTTGACCACGGCAAGACGTCATTGACGGCAGCGATCACGAAGTACTTCGGCGAGTTCAAGGCGTACGACCAGATCGACGCTGCTCCGGAAGAGAAGGCTCGTGGTATCACGATCTCGACGGCGCACGTTGAGTATGAGACGCCGAACCGTCACTACGCTCACGTCGATTGCCCCGGCCACGCTGACT